>CAZXGT010000086.1:0-9750 GCA_964639935.1 uncultured Phycisphaeraceae bacterium | reverse complement strand
AGCTGGCCGCCGTCAAAGAGCAGGGCCGCGTGCGACCCGCCCCAGAGGTTCGCGGGCACGCCGTCGCTCTCGAGCAGCTCGATCATGGCAAAGTGCAGCTCGAGGCCGTCGAGCATCTCGGCCTGCTGGAGCTCGAGCATCTCCTTGCGGTGCTGGATGCAGGTGGCGCAGTTGGTGTGGGCGTAGAGCAGGTGACGCACGCCTCCGGGGGGATCCCGGAAGATCTCGGCGAAACGCTGGTCGCCGTCCTGACCGCGCACCTGCGCGAGACGATCGACGATGATCGCTCGCTCGACCGTGCGGTCTTCCTCCGGCGTGGTCATGCCCGGGGGCGTCTCGTCGTCGCTCGGAGGCTGCCTCATGTTCGCGAGCACGGTCTCGTAGTCGCGCGAGGTGTAGCGCTCGTAGACCTCGCCGGGATCGGGCGTCTGTCCGGCGCCGAAGCGCTCGAGCACGCGCCCGCCGCTGACCACGAGCGTCGTCGGGATGTCCTCCCACGCGTGGCGCGGCAGCTCGACGCCCGAGGCGGCGCCCAGGGCCTCGAGCTGCGAGATCTCAAGCAGCATGCCCCGCATGTCCGGGTCGTTCCACGTCGCGTCGACGTACCGCTTCATGCTCGGGTAGTGCTCCTGGCACCGGGGGCAGGTCTCTTGGTAGACGTAGATCAGGTACGTCGCCGCGTCGCGCTCGGTGCTGTTGGCCGGGGCCATCACGCGCAGCCTCATGAGCTGCTGCACGGGGTTGATGAACTCATCGACGGGCGCGTCGGTCGAAGCGCTCGCGTACGCGCCGCCGAGGAGCGCTCCGGCGCCGGCGAGCGTCAGGATCGTCCCGCGGCGGTTCAGGTAGCCCCACGCGCTCCCCGCCAGCATCGCCCAGAGCACCGCGAGGATCGTATCGACCGTGAACATCACCCATGGCGGCGTCCCGATGTTGCCGAAGCACCCGCAGCTCGCCTCGCCGCGCACCATCAGCAGGAACGTGTAGCCCGCGAAGGAGCCGAAGAGGATCGAGGCCAGCGCCCACAGCCACGCCTTCCGGCGGAACCAGAGGATGCCGAAGGCGATGACGATCTCCGCGACCGGGAGCAGCAGCGTCGAGAGCGCCGGCCCGGCGGCCTCGCTGCCCATGGTCTCCCGCGCTCCCGCGGCTGCCGCGCTCTCATTGAAGAACGCGATGATCTTGAACGCCGCCGCCGTGAGCAGCAGGAGCGCCGAGACGATCGCGAGCGCCAGCATCGCCGCCGGGCTCGGGCCCGCGCCCCATCGACCCGGGCGCGACGCCTCGTGACTCTTCGCCGACTCCGCCGAGATTGCGCTCACTGCAACTCCTCCACGCGGACGATCACATCCGCCTCCTGCGTCTGGCCCTCCGCCTCGACCGCGAGACGCGCCTTGATGAGCCCGGTCCTCGCGCCCGTCGCCACGAATCGCACCTTGAGCACGATCTCTCGGCCTTCGACGCGTTTTTCCAGAATCTCGGCGTCGATCGCTTCGTCATCGATCGACAACCCCGTGACGTCGTCGGGGCTGGCGACCATCTTGAGCCGAAGCTCCTTCGTCGCCTCGTCCCCCGGCTGCATGCGTCCGAGGATCACCCGATCGGTCGCGAGGTTCCACGTCTGCCGCGCGTCGGTCTGGTACAGGCTCTGATGGATCACGCGCAGCGGGAGCTCGGTCGCCTCGGGGTGATCGGTCTCAATCACGAACCAGCGGGAGAGATCCCGAGGTGCGACGCCCTCGTAGTCGAAGGAGACATAGGCCTCCTCGATGCGCTTTGAGGCGTCGATCGGGTCGCCCGCCTCGTCGGTCAGCTCCGGCTCGCGTCCGTCAGCGCTCAGCACGCGAAAGGGACGACCGTCGAGCGACGAGAGCTTGATCCGCCCGGTCTTCTGTCCGAGCAGCATCACGAACGCCGGATCCGCCTTGACGGCGTGAGAGACATCGGCGGAGACCAGAAGCTCATACGGCGCCCGGGATCCCTCGTACCAGATGTAGACGCGCTGCTGCATCGGGCCCGGGTTCGCCGTCGCCTTGAGCCCGATCTCGAGCTCGACGCTCTCGCCCGGGCGGAGGATCTTCTGATCGTCCTCAAGCTCGGGCACGGTGCACGAGCAGCTGCTCGTCACGCGGAGCAGATTGACCACGCCGCCGCTCGTGTTCACGACGCGGACCGTTCGCTCGCCCGTTTCGCCCGGGCGGAGCCATCCGGCGTCCAGCCTTTCGGGGTCGGTGGCGATCCTGTGCTCGGCGCTCGGGGCCTTCCGCTCCGCGCGGGCCGGGCTGGCGGTTTGGGCGAACGCCGGGCCGGCGATCGCCGCCAGCGCGAGACACGTCGTGATGATCCGTTTCATGCGAGCTCTCCTCGGGTCGGGACAGAACGGGTCGGGACAGGTCGGGTCGGGTCGGGACAGGGGGCGGAACGGACCTGAATACGCGATCCTAGCCGACTCCGTGGCCAGCGCCGCCGATTTCTCCCCCGGTAGAACGCCCGCGGGGGCCGTCGGTTCACCCCTCTCGCTCTCGAATCGCTTCGATGAGCTCTCCGACATACCGCCGCAGCCCCTCGTCTCCGCGGTCGAGGCCGACGCCGAGGACCTCCTGCGTCGCCGCCTTGCTGAATCGGTTCGTGGCCCGCGGGCCTTCATCAGGCGTCACAAGCGAGGCGTCGGCCCCGGTGATCGCCGCGGCGTGCTCGGCGAACCGCGTCCGCTTGGCGTAGCAATCCGCGAGATTGAACGCCCGCCCGGCGGCCCCGTCGCGTTCCACGGCCCGCAGCATCGCGAGCGCCACGTCGTCGACGTGCACGAACTTGCCGCCCCCGGGGTGGTTCTCGGGCGTCACCGGCGTCTGGTCGAGCACGTCCTTCACGGGCCCGTAGCCGATCGATCGCTCCAGCTTCACCGGCTCGACGCCGTAAACGCCCGCGGGCCGGACAGCCGCCGTATGCATCCCGTGCTGATAGTGGGCGTGCCAGAGGAAGGGCTCGACCGCGGCCTTGGAGGCGCCATAGAGCGAGGCCGGACGGAGGGGGTGGTCCTCGTCGATCACGCCGTCCCATCGCGGGCGGATGTCGTGATGCGTCGCGACGCTCGAGACGAAGAGGAATCGCTCGACGCCCGCCTCTCGCGCGGTCTCGAGGAGCCCCACCGAGCCCACGACGTTCTCCTCGAGGTGCTTCAGGAGATCACCGCCGCGGAGGGCCGCCCAGTCCACGGCGTTGTGGATGACGGCGTCGGCGCCATCGACCAGTTCCCGCCATGTTGAGGGATCCCGCTGGTCGCCGGTCACGAACCGTGTCACAGTGGATCGGAGATGCTTCGTCTCGGAGGTAGGCCTGACCAGCGCCACGACCTCGTGCCCCGCCGAAGCGATGGCGCGAGCCGCGGCCGACCCGATAAACCCCGAGGCGCCGGTGAGTGCGATGCGCATGACCTATGCTACGAGCGGAGGCTGCTCGAGGGAGGCGAGTCCGTCGTTGACACCTCTTGCGGCGCGATTTAGCTTGCCGCCACGGTCGCGGCCGCTCCCGGGTCCACGAACCCCATGACGAACCATCCCGCTCAACCCGACCCCGAGAACCCCAAGGGCCAGCCCGAGGGTCGCGAGGGGAGCGATCGCCCGGGCGAGAAGCGGTCCGTCGCCGTCGCGGGCGACACCGCCGCGGGCGACGCCGCGTCAAAGAGCGGCTCAAAGTCGGGCTCCAAGGGCGGGTCCAGGGGCGCGACGAGCTACGACACCATTCTCGGCCGGATGGTCATCGAACAGGGCTTCGCGACCAACGCCGAGGTGCAGAGGGTCATCGCCGCGCGGCGCGAGAAGGGCGCCGAGGATGTGAGCGACAAGTCGCTCGCCGACCTGCTCATCGATCAGTCCGTCGTCACGCCGAATCAGCTCGCGCGCCTCAAGGGCATGGTTGAGGCCGAGCGATCCGGTCAGCAGATCCCCGGGTACTCGATCATCGGCAAGCTCGGCGCGGGCGCCATGGCCACCGTGTTCAAGGCCAAGCAGCTCTCGCTCGACCGCACGGTCGCGATCAAGGTGCTCCCCCGCCGCTTCAGCAACAACGCCGACTTCATCCGCCGCTTCTACGCCGAGGGACGCGCCGCGGCGGCGCTGAACCACCCGAACATCGTGCAGGCCTACGACGTGGGCCAGGCCGGCGAGTTCCACTACTTCGTCATGGAGTACGTCGAGGGCGCCACCGTCCACGACCTCGTCGTCGAGCGCAAGCGTCTCGATGAGAAGACCGCGATCGAGATCATTCTCCAGGTCGCCGAAGCGCTCGAGCACGCCCACGACCGCGGGCTCATCCACCGCGACGTCAAGCCCAAGAACATCATGCTCACCAGGGGCGGCGTCGCGAAGCTCGCCGATATGGGCCTCGCCCGCGCCGTGACCGATCTCGAGGCCGCCGAGGCCGAGGCCGGCAAGGCCTTCGGCACCCCGTACTACATCAGCCCCGAGCAGATCCGCGGCGAGAAGGAGATCAGCCCCGCCGCCGATATCTACTCCCTCGGCGCCACGCTCTTCCACATGGTCACCGGATCGGTCCCCTTCGACGGCAAGAGCCCCGCCGAGGTCATGAAGCGTCACCTCAAGGCCGAGCTGACCCCGCCCGACCACGTCAACCCCAAGCTCAGCGCAGGGATCAGCCAGGTCATCGAGATGATGATGGCCAAAGGCGTCAAGGAGCGGTATCAGAACGCCCGCGACCTCATCAACGACCTCAAGGCGGTCCAGAAGGGCGACGACCCGATCCTCGCCAAGCAGGACGTCCCCGAAGTCTCGCTCTCGGGCATCGCCGAAGAGGTCGAGCGCGTCGAGGCCGAGATCCCGCAGGACAAGTCGCGTCCGCCCTCGCCGCTCTCCTCGCCGATTGTTCAGGTCATGCTCGCGCTGCTCGTGATCGAGAGCATCATCCTGCTCGTCGTCTTCGTGCTCGACTTCTGAGCCGAATCCGAGCCGGGCGGGCCGCGGTCTTAGCCCTCGACTTCCAGAATCAGTTCCACCTCCACGCACGCGTCAAGCGGGAGCGCCACCGCGCCCACCGCCGCCCGCGCGTGCCGCCCGCTCTCGCCGAAGATCTCCTGCAGGAGGTCGCTCGCGCCGTTGATCACCTTGGGCTGCTCGGCGTATCCCGGGTCGCTCGAGACGAAGCCGCCAACGCGCACCACGCCCGTGATCCGGTCGACCGAGCCAAGGAGCGCCGCGGCCGCGGCCAGGCCGTTGAGCACGCACTGGCGGGCGCACGCCTGAGCCGTCTCGAGATCCACCGCGCCGGGCACCGTGCCCGTCGCCATGAGCGCCCCGTCCCGCATCGGGAGCTGCCCGCTCACGTACACGAGGTTCCCGGACCGCTTGGCGGGGATGTAGGAGGCGACCGGATCGGGGGCCTTCGGGAGCGTGATCCCGAGTTCGGCGAGACGTTCGGAAGGCGTTGGCATGACGGGAGATCTCCGGGGAGGGCGACTCGGCGCAGGAACGCCCGTAATCAGGCCCTCAGGACGCGGGAAGCTCAGCCGATCCGACGGTTCACGGGAACCGCGTCGGCTTGACGCTCGAAGAGTTTCAGGTACGGTACTCGACACGCGCGTGGTGCGCGGCTGGGTCTGATCCGCACGCTGGACCGTGCAATCCGCCCTCATCGCGGCCTTCGGGTCGCACCAGGTTCTCCATTCGTAGAGACCCGGCCCCTGCACCGACATCCAGGTCCGCCCGACCGCCGACAGACGCCGTCTCTCGGCCGCCGGGAAGTGCAACGGGGCTCAGTTCCGCTCCGCCGGTTCCCTCCGGCTCCGCGGGTCGAAAAGCCAGGTCTCGACCGAATCAGCCGGTGCACGCACCGTGTGCCGGCGCATCTCACGTCAATGGAGAACATCCATGCATCGCACGAACCGTAAGGGTTTCACCCTGATCGAGCTACTCGTGGTGATTTCGATCATCGCGCTGCTCATCGGCATCCTGCTTCCCGCCCTCCAGCGCGCCAAGCGCAACGCGAACTCGCTCAAGGACGGCACGCAGCTCAAGCAGATCCACACCGCGCTCGTCACCTTCGCGACGGGCAACCGCGACGCCTTCCCCTACCCCAGCCGCCTCGATTCGCAGGGCTTCACCGAGGGCGATGAGATCTTCAGCCAGCCCGCCGACAGCCGCACCCCGGATCCGAACCGCTTTGAGAAGGATCGCTCTGGCCCGATCTTCTCGATCCTCATCTACAACCAGTCGATCGTCCCCGAGCTCTGCGTCAGCCCCAACGAGCAGGCCGGCGGCATCGAGATCGACTCGGACTTCCACTTCTCCGCCAGCGACGAGAACGTCGCCAACAGCGGTCTGGCCGTCTGGGACCCCAGCTTCGCCGGGACGCCCTCGCAGGATGACATCTCCTCCACGGGCATCACCTACGAGGACACGACCGCGGATCCGAACGGCCAGGGCAACCTCAGCTACGCGCACCAGCCCCTCGACGGCGGCATCGGTTCCCGTCAGGGCCGCTACTGGCGCTTCAGCTCCCGAGCCTCGGACCCGGTGCTCGCCAACCGCGGCCCGGTCTACGCTCAGGATCTCGGTCAGTCCGGCGGCCAGCACCTCGACAGCCCGGACACCGGCCAGTGGGCTCTCGCCGAGGGCAACAACCCCGGGCTCGGCATCCAGTCGATCACCCTTCAGTTCGCCGGCTCCACGAACTCCTGGGCCGGGAACGTCGCCTACAACGACAACCACGTCAAACTCGAGCCCGACGCGGCTCCCGAGTCGGTCGTCTTCACCGACCGCACGGCGAGTCCCGCCACGCAGCGGCTCGACAACCTCTTCGTCGATGAGACGAACGAGGGCGGCACGCAGACCATGGCCGACGCTCGCCAGAATTCCTACATGCGTCTCTGGGGCGTCGGCATCGACCACGTCAACAACGACGACCTCACCGAGGAGGTGCTGACCGAGGGCATCTTCATCGATGGCAACGGCGGCGACCTCGGCGCTCCCAACTGATCGTCGCTCCTCCGGCCCCGGCGCCGGTTGAGCATGCGAAAAAATGAGCCCCGGTTCTCCTCGAGAGAGCCGGGGCTTTTCGTTGCCCGGGCCGGTCCGGGCGAGAACGCAGCGCAGAAAAAACCCGACGCCAGCGCGTCGGGTCTTAAAGCTGGGGATCAAGGATTTGAACCTTGACTAACTGAACCAGAATCAGTCGTGCTACCGTTACACTAATCCCCAAACAGGGCACAAATCAGCCCCCCGGCGATTCGGTCAAGAGTGTATCCGGCTGGCGTCGAGTGGCAAGGGGAGGGTGGACCGAAAAATCCGCCGAACGCGGCCGATCGCTCATCCGATGAGCTGATCGCCCGCGCCGTCGCGACCGAGATCCCGATCGCTGGCGCCGGGCTGCTGACCGTTGTCGGGTCGCTTTGGCGTCGCCCGCTTGGGCTCATCGGGAGAGCCGGGCGTTTCGCGTCGCGCGTCGCTCCGCTGCTGGTCCAGCTCTCTGAGGATGTCCTTGACGGTCTTGAACGTCTTTCGACTGATGGCCATGACGCCTCCTTGCGACGCGGGACTATCGGCCCGAGCGCGAGCCGACTTTCGCGTGTCAAGGTCCGCCATCGGCTCCCGAGCCAAGAAGTTCCGTCTGCGCCGCCTGTGACGCGGCCCGCTCGCCGGCGCACGCTACGATGCGCTCCCGAAACGCTTCAGGAAGGAAACGACCAGTGCCGCAGTCCTCCGCCGCCGACGCTCCCGCCGCCCTCGCCCTCGCCATCGACGGAGGCGCTCCTGTCGCCGCCCCGCCAGTTCCCATCGTCTCGGTCGATCTCGAAGAGGCGGATATCGAGGCGGCCGTCGCCGTGCTGCGCTCCGGCATGCTGGCCCAGGGCAAGAACGTCGCCGAGCTCGAAGAGCGCTTCGCGCAGATGACCGGCGCCGCCCACGCCGTCGCCTGCGCCAACGGCACCTGCGCCCTGCAGCTCGCTTACGAGCCGCTCATCAAGCCGGGCGACCACGTGCTCGTGCCCGCCTGGACCTACATCGCCACCGCCTCGATGATCGTCGCTCGCGGGGCCCGCCCCGTCTTCGTCGACGCCGATCCCGCCACCTACCTCATTGACCTCAGCGACGCCGAGCGAGCCCTCACGCCCGAGACCACCGCGATCGCCGTCACGCACATCTACGGAGCTCCGGCGGACCTTGAAGCGGTCGAGGAGTTCGCCAGAACCCACAACCTGAAAATCATCTACGACGCCGCCCAGGCGCATCTGGCCTCCTGGAAGGGGCGCGGCCTCGGCGCCTCCGGCGACGCCGCGACCTACAGCTTCTATCCCACCAAGAACATGACCACCGGCGAGGGCGGGATGGTCACCACCAACGACGCCGACCTCGCCAACCGCCTCCGCGTCCTCCGCTCGCACGGCGAGACGCAGAAGTACCTCCACGAAACCATCGGCTACAACTACCGGATGAGCGACGTCGAGGCGGCGATCGGGCTCTCGCAGCTCGACCGCATCGAGCCTCTCACCGGGCGCCGGAGGGAGATCGCCGCCGCGCTCACCGAGCGCGTCGCGCCCATCGCCGGCCTCACCCCGCCGGCCGTCCCGGACGAGGCCGAGCACGCGTTCCATCAGTACGCCGTGCGGATCGACCCCGGCGCCATCCCGGCCGGCCGCGACCGATTCATCGAGGCGCTCCGAGCCGAAGGCGTCGGCGTGGGCGTGCATTATCCCAAGGCGCTGACGGAGCAGCCCTGCTTCGATCCCGAGACCCTGCGCCCCTGCCCCGTCGCCGAGCGCCTCGCCCGGGAGCTCTTCTGCCTGCCGGTCCACCCGAAGGTGACCGACGAGCAGATCGACGCCATCGGCGCCGCGCTGCAGAAGGTCGCGGCGGCTCTCTCCGCGTGAGCGTGTCTTCAGTTTGAGAGGAGTGGGGGATCAGTCCCCGTCGGGCAGGACCATGCCCGTGATCTTGCTGTAGAAAGCGACGCGGCCCTCCACGATCCCCTGGATCTCGCTGATGAACCGCCGCGGGCGGTAGCGGATTTCCTCGCAGAGGATCAGCAGATCCTGTCCCGGCTTGACCGGGTTGCGAAAGACTGTGTCCTCGATTCGCGTGAACCCCGCGATGCACGGCTCTCCGCGGCGGGCGTAGAAGAGGTAGCTCGCGAGCTGCGCCCCGGCCTCGACCATCAGCACGCCGGGCATGACGGGGCGCCCGGGAAAGTGACCCGTCACCCAGAACTCATCGTGGCGAACGCGCTTGATGCCGACGCCGCGCGTGAAGTCCTCCGCCCGCCAGACCACGCCGTCGAGCTGCACGATGTCCCCGCGGTGCGGGTTCCAGGATTCGAGATCCTCGCGCGACAGCGCCAGACTGGATGTGTCCAGCCCACTCGTATCGAACAGAGGCTCCGCGCCGCGGCTCGGCTGCTGCGCGTCTGCCGGCGAGGTCTCGATCTGGGTCATCTCGTCGTCCGGTTCAGGAGTCGTGGCTTCAGCCCTCGTCGCGAAGCTCCAGGACCTTCTTGCGCACGTCCTGAGCGGCGTTCTTGATGTCCTGCATCGTCTTGCGAACACGGGTGCCGGCGGCCTTGTTGCCGCCCTCGGCCTTCTGGATGTCCTCTTCCGCTTCCGCGATGAGCCGCTTGAGCGTGTCGTATTCCTGCACGGGTGCCTCCTGCCAGTTCATGGGATGTGTCGTCAGCTGGACGCCAAGCGTCCGGTAGGTGAATCCTAGCTTAGCTCAAATCGCCCCTGCGCGGCCTGAGGCGCCC
>CAZXGT010000085.1:6815-9828 GCA_964639935.1 uncultured Phycisphaeraceae bacterium | reverse complement strand
GGGTTCTTGATGAACCGATGCTGAAACCGAGCTTCAGGGGTTCGGGCGATCGCCCCGGTCGTTCTCGTCGTCGTCGAAGAGCACCCGCATCGCCGGGGTCTCCAAGTCGTCGAGCTGACCTGTGCGGGCCATCCAGATGAACGCCCCGACGCCGAGCCCGGCGAGGATCAGCGCGAGCGGCAGCACAATGAACAGAACGCTCACAGCGGCGCCTCCGTCGCGCGAGGCGGCCGCGTGCCCCAGATCGCCATTGACACCACCGCCACCGAGACAAGCGGCATCACGATCGCCGCGATCAGCGGGGTGATGAGACCGGCCACAGCGGCCCCGCCCGCAACGATGTTGTAGGTGATCGCGACGCCGAGGCACGCGCGGATGGTGCGAATGGTTCGTCGCGCCGTGCTCGCGAGATCGACCAGCGGGGTCAGCCCGTCGGCGTGGAGGTAGACGTCCGCGGCGGCGAGCGAGGCCTCGGCTCCGCCGCTGACCGCCACGCCCACCGTCGCCGAGGCGAGCGCGGCCGCGTCGTTAACGCCGTCGCCGACCATCACCACGCCGTCCGGCTCGCACTGGGCGAGCTCGCTCGCCCGTTCGGCCTTGCGTTCGGGCGTCGCGCCGCCCTCGGCGTCCGCGACTCCGAGACGATCGCTCACGACGCGCACGGTTTCGGGCGCGTCCCCGGAGAGGATCTCGACGCGCCACCCTCGCCTTGCCAGTTCTTCGACGGCCCGCGTGGAGCCCTCGCGGATCTCGTCGCCGAGCGTCGCAACGGCGCGAACCTCGCCCGCACGCGCGATCCGCACCGCCGTGAGCCCGCGAGCCGCGGCGTCGTCGCAGGCGGCGGTCGCCCAGTTGGGCTCGCGTACGTTCAGTCGCCGCATAAGTCGCGCCGAACCGATCGCGACCTGATCACCGTCGACGCGTCCCGTCACGCCGAGACCCAGGTGGTGCTCGACGTCGGAGATATCCGCGGAAGCGTCGGACGCCGTTGCGAGCGAGGCAGCGATCGGGTGTCCCGAGCCGGCCTCGAGCGCCGAGACGATCGGACGGAGCGATTCGTCGCCGATCCACTCACGAAGGGCGAACCGGCCGTCGGTGACGGTCCCGGTCTTGTCGAGCAGGAGCGTCGGCCGCTTGGCCAGCGCCTCGAAGATGTCGCCGCCCTTGACGAGAATGCCGCGCTTGGCGAGCCGGCCGATCGAGGCGCTGGTCGCGATCGGCGTCGCCATCGCCACGGCGCAGGGGCAGCAGACGATGAGCAGCGCGACGGCGTGAACGAGCGCGACGTCGATCCCGGAGCCGAGATGAATCGCAATGGTGAGGATCGAGAGCGTCAAGACCCCCACCACGAAGGGACCGGCGACCCGATCCGCGGAGCCGATGATGGGCGTGCGGCTGCGGGAGAGCCGCTCGATGAGCCTCATCATCTGGCCGACGCGCGTGTCGTGACCCACCGCGGTCGCCCGGACCCTCGCTGTCGACCGGATGTTGACCGCGCCGGCGAACACCTCGTCGCCGTCACGCCGGATGACCGGCGCCGACTCGCCAGTCAGGATCGATTCGTCAAGGAGCGCCTCGCCCTCGGCGATCACTCCGTCGACCGGGACGCTCTCGCCGGGACGGATCTCGACGAGATCGCCCCGCTCGAGCGAGTCGGTCGCAACGTCGCGAACGCCTCCGTCGTCGTCGACGCGCCTCGCCCGACGGGGCGTCACCGAAAAGAGCAGCTCGATGGAATCGTGCGCCATCCGCTGCTGGCGCGTCTGCAGGAATCGACCGACGAGCAGGAGAAACACGAGCATCGTGAGCGAGTCGAAATAGATCTCGCCAGCCCCGCGAGCCACGTTCCACACGCCGACGGCCGTCCCGACCGCGAGCGCCAGCGCGATCGGCATATCGAGGTGGAACGCTCTCGCCCTCGCAGCGGCCACTGCGCCCTTGAGGAACACGCGGCCAGGCCACGCGACGCAGAGCACGCCGATGCCAGCCGAGAGCCACCGGAAGAGCGTGAGGTAGGGCTCCCCGATCGGCGTCGCCACGCCGCTGTAGAGCGCGAAGGCGATGAGCATGACGTTCCCCGCGCACGCGCCGGCGACACCGATTCGAACAAGCGAGGCGCGCTCCTCGCTCCGGCGAGCGTCGCGCCGCTCGCTGGGCTCGACGGCATGGGGCACGTAGCCGAAGCGGGCGAGCCGTCGTGCAACATCCCCCAGCGAGACGCGCGTTGGGTCCCAGACCACGCTCGCCACGCTTTTGCCGAAATCGAGCTCGAGCGAAACGAGCCCGTCGATCGTCCGCGGCAGCCGTTCGAGAAGCCACAGGCAGGCCGCGCAGTGGACGCCCTCGAGGTAGAGCTCCGCGGTCATTACGCCGCCCGGCCCGGGCCGGCAGTGGCGGCTTGTGAACGTGGGATCGTCGAAGGCCTCGAAGCTGTCCTGGGCCTGCGGCGCGGGCGTCGCCCGGTCTTCCATCGCTCGCCGAAGCGCGTAGTACTCGCCGAGGCCGCAGGCGTTGATCGCCTCGTGCGCCACTTCGCACCCGCCGCAGCAGAACTGCTTTTCCGAGCGAGCATTGACGCGACCGGCCGGCACTGGGAGCGAGCAGTGCGCGCACTGGACGCGTTCTGTCGCCGCCGCTTGAGCGCTCGCGACCATCGTCGTCAATTGATGTCCTTCCCGGACACGCACAGCGGGCACGGCGCGTCCTTCGCCGCGTTGACATCGGTGACCGGCGCGACGACCGCTCCGGAGTCATCGGCGCCCATCGCGGCGCGGACGCCGGAGAGATCGGCGCCCGAGGCGCGCATGAGCGTGCCCGCGCCGATCGCCATAACCAGGCACGCCGCCGCCAGACGCGCCCGCGGGCCGAGACGCTGGCGGATCGCGCCCGCGCCGAGACCGACGAACGCCAGGACCGGGACCGTGCCGATCCAGAAGGTCGCCATCACAAGACCGCCGAGCAGCGGGCTCGCCGTTCCCGCCGCCATGATCGCAAACGCGTAGAGCCATCCACA
>CAZXGT010000085.1:0-6715 GCA_964639935.1 uncultured Phycisphaeraceae bacterium | reverse complement strand
TCGAGCGCGCGCCCGATCGCCCCGCACGCGACGCCGAGCGCCGAGTATCCGATGAGCCGTCCGCCGTGGTACATCGCTTGGAGCCGTGCTCGCTCTCTGGCCCCCTGCCCGGCGCCGGTCGCCATCGCGACAAAGACCCCGCACATGCCGGCGCAGTGCAGGCTTCCGACGAGGCTCGTGATGAGCACCGCCAGAAGAAGCGGAAGATCGCTGGCCCCCTCGCTCATGGCGCCCCCTCGCTCCAGACGTCCTGCGTGTCCAGAAACACGTCGCCCCCACTCTCGGCGCGCAACCGGACCTGCCAGAGCCCGTCGGCGCCGACGCCGAGCTCGCCCGAGGCGACGCCCGGACGGATCGCGCGGAGCGCGACCTCGCGCTCCTCCCCGCGTCTGGCATGGTGGAACGCCGTCGCCCGGATCTCCTCGATCTCCACCGGCACGCCGTCGGCCGCGACGATCGAAACCATCAACCACCGCTTGCCGGTGTGCTGGTCGGCGCCGGAGATCGTGCAGCTCGCCGTCCATCCGAGCGCCTCGCTCGCGCGGAGCGCTTCCATGGTTTCATCCCACACGACGGCCTTCTCGTAGTAGTCCGTTTCAAGGGCGAATGACGCGTCGCTGACCGCGGCGTAGAAGGTGATCCCGCACACCGTCAGGGACACGCCGAGGATCCCGACCACGATCATCGGCCACTGCTTGCCGGACTTGAGAAAGCTCATGATTCGTCTCCCTCGGGGTCCGGCGCGCGTCGCGAGGCCGGGCCGAGCATTCGGTAGCGGATGTCCTGCTCGAAGCCGTCGTCCCCGGTGACGCGGACCGTGACGTCCATCCCGCCAGTCACGATCTGGTCAGCGGGCACGCTGAGCCAGACCGTCTCCGTGACCATCTCGCCGGGTCCGACCGCGATCGGCAGCCCGGCCGACCCGCTGATGATCTCCCCGCCTTCGACGCCGAGCAGCTCAAGGCGGTAGACGCCGCCGTCGTCTGTGCGGTCGTGGATCTTCACCTTGGCGATGTTGCCGATACGGTCGCCGGCAATCTGCTGATAGGGCAGGCCCGGGCCGCGAAGCACGCTCACGAAGGCCGGCTCGCGGGTGGCGAGCTCGAAGGTCAGGATGCTCAGGAGCGCCAGGATGATCGCCGGGTACACGAAGACGCGCGGTCGAAGCCAATGGCTCTTGCCCTCTTCGAGCTGGCGCTGCGAGGAGTACCGGATCAGCCCGCGCGGCTTGCCGATCTTGTCCATCACCGAGTCGCACGCATCGATGCATTGGGTGCAGTTCACGCACTCGAGTTGCAGCCCGTCGCGGATGTCGATGCCCGTTGGGCAGGTCGTGACGCACATGTGGCAGTCGATGCAGTCGCCACGGTCCTGATCCGGGAGCGTCTTGAGGTGCAAATCGCCCTTGGTCTTCTGCTTTTTAATCTTCCCGCGCGGCTCGCCCCGCTTCGGGTCATAGCCCACCACAAGCGAGTCGCGGTCGAGCATGACCGACTGGAAGCGTCCGTAGGGGCACGCGACGATGCAGAGCTGCTCGCGGAAAAAGCCGAAGTCAAAGAGCATGAGGCCCGTCACCGCGGCGACGATCGCAAACGAGATCGGGTGTTCGAGCGGCGATCGCGTCATCCAGACGCGAAGCGCGTCGGTCCCGACGAAATACGCCAGAAACGTGTTCGCGAGCAGGAACGCCAGAAGAAAGAACACGGCGAACTTCGCCGGCTTCCGCCACGAACCCGGCTTTCTTCGATGCCCCGGCGCGCCCTCAAAGAAGCGCTCGATCGGGCGGAAGACCAACTCCATGTACACCGTCTGCGGGCATGCCCAGCCGCACCAGAGCCGCCCGAAGAGCGCGGTGATGAAGAAGACGGAGAGAAACACGACCAGCAGGAGCAGCGCGAGCAGGAACGTATCCGTTGGGTAGAGCGTCGTGCCGACGAATGTGAACTCTCGATTCACGACGTCGAGCAGGAGCGGGGGCTTGCCGTTGATGCGCAGATGCGGCAGCGTCACGAAGAGCGCGATGAGCCCGTAGCCAACCCACCGCCGGCGATTGAGCCAGCGTCCGCGCGAGAGCTTGGGGTTGATCCACCGTCGCGAACCGTCGGATCGGAGCGTCGAGAGGATGTTGTGTTCATCGCGAGCCGCTGGCATGTCGCCCTTTCTCCGGGGTCGCTTTCCCGACCCCGGCAGACGCCTGATCAGTTTTAGGACGCCGAGTCGACGTCGGGAAAGTCCCAGGCCTCGATCACGGAGTCGCCCTCGGGCGGCTTGGGCGCCGCCGGCTGGGCGCCAAGAAGAGACGTCACGTACGCGGAGAGCAGGACGATCTCGTTCTCGCTCATGCGATTGCCCCACGGGGGCATCGCGCCGCCGCCGGCGCCGTTGACGAGAATGCCGTGGATGTCCGTCGCCTCGCGCACGTTGATCCATGCGCTGTCGGTCAGGTTGGGCCCGATGAGCCCGCCTCCGTCGGCCGAGTGGCAGGAGGCGCAGTGCCTCGTGAAGAGCGAGCCGGCGAAGCTCATCCAGCCCTCATCGACCGAAAGCGACGCCAGCTGCTCGGGCGTGTTCTCGAGCTGCCCGACCTCCGAGAAGAGCGCCTCGAACTCCGCCTGCTCGGCCATCGCCAGTCGTTCCGTCTGATGCACGAAGAACGGGCTCACGAGGCTCAGCGGGAAATACACGATGGCCAGAAGGAAGCTGCTGTACCAGAGCACATGCCACCAACCCGGCACCGGGTTGTCGTACTCCTGAATCCCGTCGTACTCGTGGCCCGTGATCAGCGTTTCGTCCGTGTAGTCGCTCATCGCGAAGTCCCTTCATCGCCCGGGGCCGCAGGGTCATCGTCAAGGGGAGTGGACGCCATGGACTCGGCGTGCTTCGGATCCGACCGCAGCGCCTTGTAGGCCGTCACCAGAAACGCAGCCAAGAACAGGATCAGCGCAGCTTCCGCCCAGACCGAGAGGTCCGCGCCCTGTACGACGTCTGAGACTTTCATCGCGAGTCTCCTTCATCTTCGCCGAGACCGGGAACGGCTTCCTCGGCCTCTTCCAGCATGATCTCCTTGGGATCGATGACGTCCTCCTCGGTCACGTCGGGATCGACCGGGCTCTCCATCGTATTCGGATCAAGCGTCGGATCCGTCCCGATCTCGTCGGAGACCGGCTCGCTCGGCGCCGGTTTGGTGATGTCAACGCCGAGACGCTGAAGGTACGCGATGAGCGCGACAACCTTCTTGTCCGCGAGGCCCTCGGCCGTCACGTTCGGATCGCCCGCCTGCGCCGCGATCTCCTGAGCGAACTCGAGGGCCTGAGCGCGGGCCATCTCGGGGGCCCGCTCGACGGCTTCGCCGTAGGGCACGCCGAGCATCGCCATGGAGTCGACGCGGGCCTGGATGGCGTCGAAGTCGATCTCCTGACGAGCGAGATGGTCGTAGTAGGGCATGATCGAGCCGGGGGTGACCTGCCTCGGGTTCAGGAAGTGCAGGTAATGCCAGAAGGAACTCTGGGCGCCGCCCTCACGCGCGAGATCCGGACCGATGCGCCGCGAGCCCCACTGGAAGGGTCGGTCGTAGATGAACTCGCCGGGCTTGGAGTACTCGCCGTAGCGCTTCACCTCGGCGAAGATCGGCCGGATCATCTGCGAGTGGCAGTTGTAACAGCCCTCGGCGACATAGATGTCGCGACCGGCGAGCTCGAGCGGGGTGTAGGGCTGCACGCTCTCGATCGTCGGCACGTTGGACTTGATCAGAAACGTCGGGATGATCTCAAAGAGTGAGGCGACGCTCACCCAAACGACAACCCAGAACGTCATCCGCAGCGGGAGTCGCTCCAGACGCCGATGCCAGTGACCCTGGAGCCAGACGTCGCCCTTGTGACCGAATCCCGTGTTCGCGCCGAGGCGGCTCCTGGGGGCGGGCTCCTCGACGAAGACCGGAGCGAGCGGAGCGGCCCTGATGATCGGCTCGTCGTACTTCGGGGGACGCATCGTCCACGTCTTGTAGATGTTGTAGAAACCGATGACGGCGCCGACGAGGTACATCACGCCGCCGAGAGCGCGGATCCAGTAGAGCCACTCGAGGCGGGTGACGGTCTCGATGAAGCTCGGGTAGGCGAGCGTGCCGTTGGCGTCGAACGCGCGCCACATCAGACCCTGCGTCACGCCGGCGGCGTACATCGACAGGATGTAGAACGCGATGCCGATCGTCCCGATCCAGAAGTGCATCGTCGCCAGCTTGTCGGAGTAGAGCCTGCCCGACTGGAAGATCCGCGGGGCGAGCCAATAGGCCATCCCGAAGGTCATGAATCCGTTCCACCCGAGCGTGCCCGAGTGGACGTGGGCGATCGTCCAGTCCGTGTAGTGGCTGAGCGAGTTGACCGTCTTGATCGAGAGCATCGGGCCCTCGAACGTGCTCATGCCGTAGAAGGTGATGCCGACCACGAAGAACTTGAGAACCGGGTCGACGGCCACCTTGTGCCACGCCCCGCGGAGCGTGAGCAGCCCGTTGATCATGCCGCCCCAGGACGGCATCCAGAGCATCAGCGAAAAGAGCATGCCGAGGCTCGACGCCCACTCGGGCAGCGCCGTGTAGTGCAGGTGATGCGGACCCGCCCAGATGTAGATGAACACCAGCGACCAGAAGTGAACAATCGAGAGCTTGTAGCTGAACACAGGGCGGTTCGCGGCCTTGGGGAGGAAGTAGTACATCAGCCCGAGGAACGGGGTCGTCAGGAAGAACGCGACCGCGTTGTGCCCGTACCACCACTGCATGAAGGCGTCCTGCACGCCCGCGTAGAGCGGGTAGCTCTTCATCAGGTTGTCGATGTTGGAGACCTCGCCGGTCTTGATCAGCTCGACGACGCCGACCGGGATCCAGAGATTGTTGAAGACGTGGAGGATCGCGACGGTGACGATCGTGGCGATGTAGAACCAGAGCGCGACGTAGAGATGTCGCTGTCGCCGCTTGACGAGCGTCATCATGAAGTTGACGCCGAAGAACCACACCCACACCACGGCGATCGCCAGGTCGATCGGCCACTCGAGCTCGGCGTACTCCTTGCCCTGCGTGAAACCGAAGGGAAATGTCAGCGCGGCGCTGACGATGATCGTCTGCCAGCCCCAGAAATGAAGCCTCGAGAGCTTGTCGCTCCACATCCGAGCCTTGCAGAGCCGCTGGGTGGAGTAGTAGACCGCCGCGAAGATCGCGTTGCCCGCGAACGCGAAGATCGCGGCGTTGGTGTGCAGCGGGCGAAGACGCCCAAACGCCATCTCCGGGAAGAGGTTGAGCTGCGGCCAGGCGAGCTGGATGGCCAGCACGATGCCAACCACAAACGCGACCAGTCCCCAGGCGAGCGTCGCCCAGGTGAACATCCGAACGATGCCGTCGTCATAGCGGAACTCGTCCATGTGACGAGCCCCCTCCTCTCCCGCGCCGCCGCCGCCAGCCGCAGGTGTCTGCTCACTCGTCATCGGCCCGGGCTGTGTTGATGACTCCGGGCTCATCGCTTCGCTCATCACGCGATCTCCACGCTGCGTTTTCGGGCCCTCTCAGGCCTCTGTCGCCCCACGGTACTGCGGGCGAAGAATGTCGCCACGGTAGCAGTAATCTCGGCCTCAGACGACCGAAAATGACGGATAACTTGATATCTTTATGTCCTTATCCGTTAAAGTCTCGATCAATGATCTGTAGCCCGCCGATTCGATGGTCGGCCGAGCCCTGCGGAGTCCGCCATGTTCTCGTTGACCACCGAGTACGCGCTTCGGGCCGCCCTCGATCTCGCCGCCCATCCCGGCAATCCGCAGTCGGCCAAGGCGATCGCAGAGGCGACCCGCGCCCCGGCGTCCTACGTCGCGCGTGTGCTCCAGATCCTCGCCCGAGAGGGTCTCGTCACGTCCCGGCGCGGGAGGACCGGCGGCTACCATCTCGCTCGCCCGGCAGATCAGATCACGCTCCTTGATATCGTCAACGCGATCGATCCGATCCACCGCTTCGAGGACGACCCTCTCAAGGTCGCGGAGACGCGCGCACGCTTGCGATCGCTCCACGTGAAGCTCGACGAGATCGCGGGTAGCGCCGTCGCGCAGCTTCGCGCGGTGACCCTCGCCGATCTCGCCCCCTGAACCCGGCGCTCCGCCAACGCATCCCGCAGTCCCTCCCGCGGGTAGATACGCTGGAATACCCTCGTTTCCACCGATCCTCAGCCAAGAGGCCGCCGCATGAACCTCACTCGTTTCGTTGCCCCGATCCTTTCACTCACACTGGCCCTCGGGGCTCACGCCGCTCCAACTGTGGGCTTCCCGCAGCATCCGGCGCTCTCTCCGGACGCCGAGCACATCGTGTTCTCGTGGACGGGCGACCTGTGGATCGTCCCCGCCGGGGGCGGCGCCGCGACGCGTCTGACGGCGCACCCGGCCGAGGAGATCCGCAGCGCCTTCTCGCCCCGCGGTGATCGTCTGGCGTTCGAATCCCGGCGCGACGGCGCTCGCAATCTCTACGTTGTCGATCTCGTCGAGACTTCCGGTCTGCCGCTCGCTGGCCGACCGACCCGCGTTACCGTCTCGGATCGTGCGCAGACGCTCTCCGGCTGGGACGCCTCTGGGATGGATCTTCTGTTCTCGTCGCGGCAGGAACCGTCGCTCTACCGGCACTCAAGGATGTACCGGGCGCCCGTCGACGGCGGTCCGGTCACGCGGCTGACCGACGCCTTCGGGACCG
>CAZXGT010000084.1:0-10132 GCA_964639935.1 uncultured Phycisphaeraceae bacterium | reverse complement strand
GCCGCGGCGCGGCGCGCGGTGATGAGCCCGATCGCCAGCGCCGCGAGCAGGCACGCCGCCGCGATCGCCGCCGACGCCCCGGTCCCCGTGAGCCCGGCCAGAGCGGCGACGCCCGCGCCGAGCATCGCCGCATGGCTCACTCCCTGCGTCGCAAAGGCCATCTTCCGCGCGACCACGAGCGGGCTCAGCGCGCCGCAGAGCAGGGCCGCCGCGAGACCCGCGACCACCCCGGGCCAGACGATCGGCAGCACCTCGAGCGTCCTCATCGCCCCGCGCTCCCGCCGGCGTCGAGCGGGCAGTCTTCGGCCGGGTGCGCGTGAACGTGCACGTCGCCGAAGATCGCCGCCACGTCGTGCTCGAAGACCTCCGCGAGCACCGCGGGGGTGAGGCCCTCGGGGGCCGCGTGGTAATGCAGCGTGCGCGAGAGGCAGGCGATCCGGTCGCATCCGGCCGCGACCGCGCGGACGTCGTGACTGACGATCAGCACGGTGAGCGAGAGCTCGGCGCGCAGGCGGTCCATAAGCTCGGCGAATCGGCGTTGCCCGGCGGGGTCGACGCCGACCATGGGCTCGTCGAGCGCAAGGATCGGCGCGTCCGAGGCCAGGGCTCGCGCGATCCGCACCCGCTGGCGCTGCCCGCCCGAGAGCTCGCGGTACAGGTGATCGGCGTAGGCGTCGGCGCCGACCATGGCGAGCGCTCGTTCGACGCGCTGCTCGATGGGCGCCGAGCGCCGGCGCCAGAGGGGCTCGCGCACCGAGGCGCCCAGACGGACGATGTGCCGCGGGCTGACCGGGAGGGCGTCGCTCTCGTGGGATCGCTGAAGGACGGCGCCGATGAGCCCGCGTCGCCGGGCGTCGCAGGCGCTCATCCCCCCGACGCGGACGCTCCCCGTTGCGGGCGAGAGCAGCCCGAGCGCCAGGTGCAGGAGGGTGGTTTTCCCGCCGCCGTTTGGCCCGAGCACGCCCAGGCGTTCGCCCGGCTCGACCCGCAGCGAGACGTCGCGGATCGCCTCCTCGCCGCCCGGATAGCTGTAGCTGACGTGGTCGAACTCGACCGCCGGTTCGCTCATCGCAGCGATTCTAAAGCGGCTTGCACGGCCTCGTATCGCCTGACCATGTCGGCGGGCCAGTCGCGCGTTCCGACGGGGTCGAGAGTCGTCACCGCCGCGCCGATCTCCCGGGCGAGCGACTCGAGCCACGCCGCCTCCTCCCCAGCCTCGAGAACAACCAGCGCCGCGTCGGCCCGGGCCGCCCGCTCGCGCACCGAGAGGAGGGTTGACGCCGCGGGCTCCCCGGCGTGCCCGCGCCGCACGGCGATGACATCGTCGACGCCGATGCTCGCAAAGAACGCCGACCAGGCGTCGTGTCCGGTGATCACGAGGACGGCGGCGCCATCGGCAACGCGGGCGGCGCTCTCGCGCGCCGCCTCGACGAGCGCGAGGCCCGTCGCGAGAGAGCCCTCCGGGGCGGCGTCCGCGGCGGCGCGAACCGCGGGCGTCTGGCCGACCCGCCGCGCGAAGGCCGCGTAGGCGTCGGGATCGAGCCATGGGTGGTGATCCCCCCCCGCTTCCATCCCCAGGACGCGCTCGTCGCCCGGATCCAGGCGCTGGAGCGCCCAGGCGTCGGCGCCGCCGGCGATCAGGATCAGATCGGCCGCGTGCAGCGCGGCCGCGCCCGAGGGCGAGAGCTCGAAGCCGTGGGGGGAGGCGCCGGGCGGGACCAGCACCGTCACCTCGGCCCGATCGCCCAGGAGCGTCTCGGCGGGCCAGGCGAGGGGCGGGAGGGTCGCCACGATCCTGACTTTCCCGTCGTCCTCGGGCGTCGCCCCGCCGCCGCAGCCGAGGAGCGTCGCCATCACCGCCACCGCGAACCAGCTCAGCATCCGCATCTCACGCCCTTCCCGCGGGGAACCCCGTGCAACTCGCGCGGGAGGAGCGTATAGTCTGCGTCGCCTTCTGGGGGCGGTAGCTCAATTGGGAGAGCGCCTCGGTCGCATCGAGGAGGTTGAGGGTTCGATCCCCTTCCGCTCCACTTTTACGGTCCCCGTCAAGACCAGCGGCCCGGAATCACAGCCCGGGCCGTTTTTTTGCGCCGAGAGGGCCCGAAATCCGCCGCCAGAGGTCCCGAAGGCGTCTTTCGACCGTACAGCGCTCCGGCCCGACCCTCGCCGGGACGCGGCGGAAATGTCAGGATTTCTTTGCATTCAGCGTCGCCTGGGTCTAGGTTTTGAATATCGCCTTGGGGGGAAATGCCCCCATGACCAAGGGGAGAGACGGTCCGGACACGGGCCAGAAATTGAAACGAAAGGGAAGAGACATGAACAGGTCAACACTTCGTCTCGCCGCCGTCGCCGGCGCGAGCATCGCGTTCGCCGGGGCCGCCTCGGCTGGGATTCCTCTTCAGGAGCTGATCGTCATCGATCTGACGACGGCCGACCAGGTGAGCTTCACCGCGACCATGGGCAACTCCGCCGCGACCGCGTCGGGTTCCGATAACATCGGCATCTACTTCGAGGATTTCTACGGCGGCTCCGGCTCGTCGCTCCTTGAGACCCTGATCTCCGGCGATCTGACGAACGCCGAGAACCCCTCCGACGGGTCGCCCAACCTCTTCCGCGGCGGAGGCGGGGCCGATCCCGGGCTGAACATCTTCAGCTTCTCGAGCGACTTTACGGTGACGTTCACCGCCGGCTCGCAGGCCTTCACCGGCTCGGCGCTCTTCGGCCTGAGCGCGACGGAGTACGCGGAGATGGTCGCGGGCGGCAACCGGACGGGGACGATCTGGTTCCCGGCTGACACGGCTGACGACATCGCAGACGCCACGGCGCTCGGCACCTACCGGGTGGTCGTTCCCGCGCCGGCCGGCGCGGCCCTCTTCGGCCTGGCCGGTTTCGCCGCGACGCGTCGCCGCCGCTGAGCCGCGACCGAACCCGGCATCCGACCGATGCGACACACCGGCTCCCGCCTTGCGGGGGCCGGTTTTTTTGCGCCAGCGCGATACTCTGGCGCTCCGTGAGCGCCGCGACGACGAAGACGAAGACGCCCGGTCGCCCGCCCGGCGGCAACGGCCGGGACACGCCCGCGATGCGGCAGTTCGACCGCTTCAAGGCGCAGCATCCCGGGTGCGTCCTGCTCTTTCGGATGGGCGATTTCTACGAGCTCTTTGACGAGGACGCCGTTCGGGTCTCACGGGCGCTTGGCCTGACGCTCACGGAGCGCACGGCGGGGATCCCGATGGCGGGGGTGCCGCACCACTCGGCCGACGGGTACATCAAGCGGATGCTGGGCGCGGGCTTCCGCGTGGCGATCGCGGATCAGATCCAGGATCCGAAGGAGGCCAAGGGGGTCGTGGAGCGCGCGGTGACGCGGGTGCTCACGCCGGGGACGCTGATCGATGAGAATCTTCTCGAGGACGACGCGGTCTGTCTGATCGCGGCGGCGTGCGTCGACGGCGGCGAGGCGCACCTCGCGACGATCGACGCCTCGACGGGGTCGTTCGCGCTGGCGGCGTTCCCCGCCGAGCGGCTTGGCGCGGAGCTGGCCCGTCGCCCGATCGCCGAGCTCATCGTTCCGGAGGAGCGCGACGGGGAGATCAGCGGCGCGTTGCGGGATCTTCCCGTGGAGACCACGCCGCGTCCGGGTTGGATTTTCCGGGACGCCGACGCCGCCGAGGCGCTGAAAAAGCAGTTTCGCGTCGCGTCGCTCGCGGGGTTCGATCTGCCCGAGGGCTCGCCGAGGGTGCGCTGCGCCGGGGCGCTGGTTCGGCATCTGCTGGAGACGCAGGCGCCGAACGAACCGGATCACGCGCTCGCGCACCTCTCGGTCCCGACGATCGAGCAGGACGATCGTCGCCTGCACCTGGACGCGGTGAGCCTCCGGGCGCTGGAGGTCGAGGAAACGCTCCGGCGGGGCGAGCGGGATCACTCGCTCGTGGGGACCATCCTCGCCTCGGGGGGGCGGCGGACGGCGATGGGCAAGCGGCTGGTGCGGGAGTGGCTTCGCGAGCCGCTCGCTGATCTCGAGGCGATCGGCGCGCGTCACGCGCGGGTGGCGACGCTCGCCCAGGATCCGCGCACGAGCGAGGAGCTGGCCGGGGCGCTGGACCCGGTGCAGGACGTGGCGCGGATCGCGGGGCGTCTCGGGGCCGGCCGGGTCACGCCCCGGGACGTCGTGGCGCTGGGCCGCTCGCTCGGGCAGATCGGCGAGCTCGCGGGCGTGCTCGAGGGCGCGCCGGCGTTCGGCGAAATCCGCGATCGCCTGCGCGAGCTCGCGGAGGAGCTGGGGCCGGTGGCGGAGGGCATCGTCGAGCGCTGCCATGAGCGGCCGCCCGCGCACGCGCGCGAGGGCGGGATCTTCCGCGACGGCGTCGATCCCGAGCTCGATGAGGCGCGCACGCTCGGCAGGGACGCCTCGGGGTGGCTCGCCGCGTACCAGGGGAAGATCGCCCGGGAGCACGACCTGCCGAGCCTGAAGGTCGGGTTCAACAAGGTGTTCGGGTATTACCTCGAGCTGCCCGCGGCGCAGGCGCGTCGGGCGCCGGAGGCGTTCACGCGGAAGCAGACGCTCAAGAACGCGGAGCGGTACACGACGCCGGAGCTCAAGGCGTTCGAGCAGAAGGCGACGACGGCCGAGGCGCGAGCGATCGCGCGCGAACGGGCGCTCTTTGACGAGCTGGCGGAGTCGCTGCGGGCGCGCGTGCGCGCGATCTCGGCGTACGCGGCCGCGGCGGCGGAGCTCGACGCGACGCTGTGCTTCGCGGAGGTCGCGCTGAAGCGCGGGTGGGCGCGCCCGGAGATGGTCGATCGCCCGGTTCTGGAGATCCGCGGCGGGCGCCACCCGGTGCTCGAGCGAACGCTCGGGAGCGAGCTGGTGCCCAACGACGTCTGTCTGGGCTCGGCGAGCGATCCGGCGCGTCTGGCGATCCTGACGGGGCCCAACATGGCGGGCAAGAGCACGTACATCCGCCAGGCGGCGCTCCTGACGCTTTTGGCGCACGCCGGTTCGTTCGTGCCGGCCGAGAGCGCGACGGTCGGGCTGACCGATCGGATCTGCACGCGCGTGGGGGCCGACGACGCGCTGCACGCCGGGCAGTCGACCTTCATGGTGGAGATGACCGAGACGGCGTCGATCCTCACGAACGCCACGGATCGGACGCTGGTGATTCTCGACGAGATCGGTCGCGGGACGGGGACGCTCGACGGGCTGAGCCTGGCGTGGGCGATCGCGGAGCGTCTCTCGGGCGCCGACGGCGCGGCGTCGCCGCGGACGCTCTTTGCGACGCACTACCACGAGCTGACGGCGCTCGAGGAGTCGCTTCCCGGGCGGGCGCGGAACCTGACGGTGGCGGTGCGGGAGTGGCGCGACGAGGTGGTGTTCCTGCACCAGATCATGCCCGGGCGGAGCGACCGGAGCTACGGCGTGCATGTGGCGCGTCTGGCGGGCGTCCCGGGTGCGGTGATCGAGCGCGCGACCGAGTTGCTTTCCGAGCTCGCGGTGACGCACGGCTCGGCGCCGGCGAGCGCCGAGCGGCGCGAGCCCGATGATCAGATGCCGCTCTTTGCCGCGAGCGAGCACCCGTGCGTGGCCGAGCTGCGCGAGCTGGAGCTCGAGACCATGACGCCGCTCGAGGCCTTCGACGCGCTGCGGCGTCTGGCGGCGTCTGTCCGCTCGCGCTAGCGAACCCGCGGCTACCGTGTCGGGAGAACGCTCGGTTGGGATCGAAAGGAATCGCCGCATGTCTCTGACGGATTACGTCACTCTGGGCCGCTCCGGTCTGCGCGTCTCGCCGCTTTGTCTCGGCACGATGACCTTCGGCGAGGAGTGGGGCTGGGGGTGCGACGTGGAGACGAGCGAGCGGCTTCTGGCGACGTACCTGGATCGCGGCGGGAACTTTCTCGACACCGCGAACATGTACACGAAGGGCCACTCCGAGACGATCATCGGGGACTGGTTCCGGAAGAATCCGGGCCGTCGCGACCGGACGGTGCTCGCGACGAAGTTCATGAGCGCGATGCGCCTGGGCGACCCCAACTCGGGCGGGGCCGGACGGAAGGCGATCGAGAGCGCGTGCCACGAGTCGCTCCGTCGGCTTCAGACGGATGTGATCGATCTCTACTGGCTGCACTTTTGGGATCATCACACGCCGATCGAGGAGACGATGCGGGCGCTTGACGATCTGGTCCGGGCCGGGAAGGTGCGTCATGTGGGGTTCTCCGACACGCCGGCGTGGAAGGTTGCCCAGGCGCAGACGATGGCGTCGTTTCGGGACTGGTCGCCGCTGATCGCGCTGCAGATCGAGTACTCGCTGCTCGAGCGGTCGGTGGAGGACGAGCTGATCCCGATGGCGCGGGAGCTTGGGCTTGGCGTGACGCCGTGGAGCCCGCTCAAGGGCGGGATCCTGACGGGCAAGTACCGGCGCGACTCGGTCCCGGAGGGCGCCCGCTACGGCGAGGACTCGAACCACCTCAACGAGACCACATTCGGGATCGTCGACGCGCTCGAGGAGGTCTCAAAGCAGAAGGACTGCTCGATCGCGGAGGTCGCGCTGGCGTGGTGCCGGCAGCGGCCGGGCGTGGACTCGGTGATCATCGGCGCGCGGAAGATGGAGCAGCTCGAGAGCAACCTGAAGTCGGCGGACGTCTCGCTGAGCGACGAGCAGATCCGGGCGCTCGACGAGGCGAGCCGGCGCGAGCCGATCTTCCCGCACTCGTTCCTGCCCTTCGCCCGGAAGATTTTCCATGGCGGGGCGACGATCAACGGCGAGGAGGCCGAGCCCTTTGATCTTGCGCCGCAGACCGACAACGAACGCTACTGACCCAGAAAGGACGACCCGTGCTTGATTCCGGTTTTCTCGCTGACCAGTTCACCAAGGCGCTCGATTACGAGGCGTATCTCGAGAGCGGCTCCCCGAGCGAGCGCGAGGCGTTTGAGCGCGTCGGCTCGTCGGCGCCGCTCACGGACGAGCAGCGGTCGCTTCTCGGCTCGTTTTCGCGCGAGGTTCGGGTGATCGTGCTCTCGGGGATGTGGTGCGGCGACTGCGTGGCGCAGTGCCCGCTGATCGCGGCGATCGCCTCGGCGAATCCCTCGAAGATTCTGGTGCGGTTCGCCGATCGCGACGAGCACGAGGAGCTCTCGAGCCGGGTGACGATCAACCGGGGCCGGCGCGTGCCGTGCGCGATCTTCATGTCCGAGGATCACGAGTTCGTGCATGTGCTCGGCGACCGCACGCTCTCGCGGTACCGGTCTGTGGCGGCGAAGCAGCTCGGCGCCGCGTGCGAGCTGCCCACGGCGGGCGTGTCATCTGACGACGCCGCGGCGTGCCTTGAGGACTGGGTCCGGGAGTTCGAGCGGGTGGAGCTGCTGCTGCGGCTCTCGCCGAGGCTCCGGCAGAAGCACGGGGACTAGAGGTCAGTTCGAGGCCCGCTGGGCGCGGGCGATGACGGGCCAGTGCTCGCTGCGCTGGAGCCGCTGCTGGAGGGAGTCGATGAAGGCCTCGCGTCCGGGGACGGTGTCGTTCCATGCGCTGTGGAGGAAGGCGCGGCCGAGGTCGGGGTGGCCGGTGTACATGAGATCGAGGGCGACGCCCCAGAGCTGGGCGGGGGGCGTGAACTCGCCGGGGCGGTCCCACTCCTCGCCGGCCTCGACGCGGCGCTGCCATCCGGCGAGCTGTTCGTGCGAGGGGGCGGGGGCCTGCATGAGCTCGGGGGCCGGGGCGTACCAGAGGCCGTCCCACTGGAGGATGACGGGGGGCATGGGGGATTGTTCGACGGAGGCGTTCCACCCGAGGAAGGCGCCGTCGTGGATGCGGATCTCCATGGCGCCGTCGCCGTTGTAGTCCTCGAAGCGACCGCCGGTCTGCGCGGAGACGCGGCCCAGGAGTTCGGGCTCTGGGCCGTCGAGCTCGTAGACGAGGTAATCGACGCAGCAGACGGTCCCGCCGGTCCAGAGCTCGACGACGAGGTTGGGGACGCCGTCGCCGGTGACGTCCTCGCCGAGGCCGACGCGACCGGCGGAGGGCCCGGGGCCGCCGAGCTCGAAGCGTTCGCCCGTGACGGCGTAGACGACCTCGCCGCCGCGGGACATCTCGAGGCGCCCCTCGCCCGTGTCCGACCCGTCCCAGACGCGGATCTCGTAGCCCGCGGCGGTGAGGGTCTGGTCGGGGGTCGGTCGCTCGTTGGTGGCGGCGGTCTGGGGGGTGGCCGCGGGAGCGCGGTCGGTCGCGCCCTCGCTTTGGGGCGGCGGGGCCTGGTCTTCCTCTCCGCCGCAGCCGGAGAGCGCGAGGGCGGGGATGGTCGCGAGTGTTCCCAACGCGGCGAGGCGCCGGACGGTGTGGGTGTCGATCGTCATGCCGTCTAGGGTACCGCGTCGCCGCCCCGCGGTTGAGTGTTCTGGATCGCGCGGGCGACGCCGATGATCTCGCCGGGCGGGCGGTCGCCGCCGAGCCGCTTTATCCAGTACCCGACGTCGCGCCAGGCGCCCATCTTGTGCCCGACGCCCTCGAGGACGCCGGCGGGTTTCATGCCGAAGCGCTCGTGGAGGCGCACGCTCGCGTCGTTTGGCACGACGATCCCCGCGAGCAGCGCGCGGTAGCCCTGGGCCTCGAGGGTGTCAAAGAGCCGCGCATAGAGCCGCCCGGCGAGGCCGCGGCCCTGGTGCTCGGGCAGCACGTAGACGCTGACCTCGGCCGTCCAGGCGTAGGCCTCCTTCGGCTTCCACGGGGCGGCCCATGACGCCCCGGCGATCTCGCCCCCGACCTCGGCGATGAAATAGGGGTAGCGCTCGCGGCGTTCTTTCCAGAGAGTCTCGGCCTCGGCGGGCGTGATCTCGCTCGTCTGGAAGTTGACGGGCAGCTCGCGGGCGGACCAGTTGATGATCCGCGCGAGCCCCGCGGCGTCCCGAGCCTCCATGAGCCGGATGATGGCGTCCTTCACGGGAGTCCCCCGGCGCGAGTATCCTGACTCCCCGCGCCCTTGCGCGTCACAACCCTAGCAGCACCGACCGAGGAGACCGCCATGCCCGAATCCATCACCATGACCGAGAGCGGCCTGCGGGTCCCGGATGAGCCCGTCATCCCCTTCATCGAGGGCGACGGCATCGGGCCGGACATCTGGGCCGCGGCTCAGCCGGTCTTTGACGCGGCGGTCGAGAAGGCCTACGGCGGCGAGCGCCGGATCGCGTGGACCGAGGTGCTCGCCGGCGAGAAGGCGCACGAACAGACGGGCGAGTGGCTGCCGGACGCGACGCTCGATGCGTTCCGCGAGCATCTCGTGGGGATCAAGGGGCCGCTGACGACGCCCGTGGGCGGCGGGATCCGCTCGCTGAACGTGGCGCTCCGGCAGATCCTCGACCTCTACACCTGCCTGCGCCCGGTGAAATGGTTCGACGGCGTGCCGTCGCCTGTGAAGCGGCCCGAGCTGACGGACATGGTCATCTTCCGCGAGAACTCCGAGGACATCTACGCGGGGATCGAGTTCGAGGCGGGGTCCAGGGACGCCGAGACCTTCCGCAAGCTCCTCAAGAAGGAGTTCCCCAAGCAGTACGAGAAGATCCGCTTCCCCAAGACGAGCGGCCTGGGCATCAAGCCCGTGAGCAGGAAGGGCACGGCCCGGCTCGTTCGCGCGGCCATCCGATACGCCATCGACAACGGGCGGACCAGCGTGACGCTCGTTCACAAGGGCAACATCATGAAGTTCACCGAGGGCGCCTTCCGCGACTGGGGCTACGAGGTGGCCCGCGAGGAATTCGGCGCCCAGCCCCTCGACGGCGGGCCGTGGCACGTCATCGACCGGCCCGAGGGGGCGCCGAAGATCACGCACCGCCCCACCAACGACGGCAACGCCAGCGCCGAGGAATCCAAGATCGTCATCAAGGACGTCATCGCCGACGCCTTCCTGCAGCAGATCCTCACGCGTCCGGCGGAGTACGACGTGGTGGCGACGATGAACCTCAACGGGGACTACATCTCCGATGCGCTGGCGGCGTGCGTGGGCGGGATCGGCATCGCCCCCGGGGCCAACATCAACTACGACACCGGGCACGCGATCTTCGAGGCGACGCACGGCACGGCGCCCAAGTACGCTGGGCAGGACAAGGTGAACCCGGGCTCGGTGATCCTCTCGGGCGAGATGATGCTTC
>CAZXGT010000083.1:0-10158 GCA_964639935.1 uncultured Phycisphaeraceae bacterium | reverse complement strand
CGACCACCGAGATCTACACTCTTTCCCTACACGACGCTCTTCCGATCTGCTAGCCGGCGGGCACGCCCGGGAGCCTCTGGCTAAGGTGTCCGCGTGAGCGACGAAGCGAATCGCCAGAGCGAGCCGGCGAAGCCCAAACCGCCGACGAAGGACGAGTCGGTCAAGGAGACGATCATCTCCGTGATCATCTCCTTTGCGATGGCGTTCGTCTTCCGCTCCTACGTCGTCGAGCCCTTCCGCATCCCCACCGGATCCATGGCGCCCACGCTCCTCGGGGCTCACATGCGCTTCAGCAGCCCGATCGGCGGCTTTGACTGGACCGTCAACCCCCGCGACTACGCCTCCGGCAACATCCCCCTCTCCGTGCAGGGCCTCGAGGCGGCCGACTTCGACCCCGTCGTCGTTCAGGACCCGATGACCGGCGCCGCGATCCGCAGGAGCAACGTCGAGCTCAGCGCCGGCGACCGGATCCTCGTCCTCAAGTACCTCTACCTGCTCCGCGAGCCGGAGCGTTACGAGGTGGTCGTCTTCAAGAACCCCGAGAACCCCGCGGTCAACCTCATCAAGAGGCTCGTCGGGCTGCCGGGCGAGGAGCTACTCGTCGTCGACGGCGACATCTTCGCCAGGCCCGCCGGAACCGACGCGCCCTTCGCGATCACGCGCAAGCCCGATCGCGTCCAGCGCGAGGTCTGGTATCCGATCTTCTCAAGCGAGTTCGCCCCGCCGACCGGATCTCAGGCCTATTCCGATCAGTTCGGGTGGCGACCGCCGTGGACCGGCGAGGGCTGGAACCTCGCCGGCCGCGCCTACCGCTGGGACGGAACCGGAGACGGCGCGCTGCGCTGGGATCCCGAGGTCCGCGCCATCAACGACTTCACCCCCTACAACGCCACGCTCCCGAGCAACCATCAGGCCCGCGCCTACGCCTACCCGATCAGCGACCTCCGCCTGCGCACGCGCATCCGCCCGGACGCCGAAGGGGCCGCCGCCACGCTCATGATCGAGGCGCGCGGCCACGTGTTCCAGGCCTCGATCGATCCCGACGGCGCAACCATCAGCGCCGCGCCGGTCGGCGGGGGCGAGCCGCTCTTTACCGAATCCGCCGAGGGCGATTTCCTCCCGGCCGAGACCTTCACGAGCGTCGAGCTCTGGCACGTCGATCAGTCGCTGCAGCTCTGGGTCGGGGGCCGGCTCGCGCTTGCAGCCGACTACGAATGGACGCCGGGCGAGCGGCTCGCCCTGGGCGCGGCCGAGGGCGCCGATCGCATCGAGCCGGCGGACCCGGCGACGATCGCGCCGCCGCGCGTCTCGATGCGATTCGAGGGGCCGCCCGTCACCCTCGCCGGAACAGCGCTCGACCGCGACCTCTACTACCGAGCGATCCGCCAGAACGGCCGCTACCTCCGCGCCACGCACCCGACCTACCCCGCCCGCCTCTCGACCGAGCAGTACTTCACCCTCGGTGACAACAGCGCCGCCAGCCACGACGGACGCTCCTGGTCGCAGGTCAACCCCTGGATCGGCGACCGCTTCGGCTTCGAGGCGGGCGTGGTTCACAAGGACCTGCTGCTCGGCAAGGCCTTCATGGTCTACTGGCCGGCGCCCTACTACGCCACGATCCCGCCGGGGCTCCCCGCGCCCGTCCCGAACATCGGCCACGTCCGCTTCATCCGCTAATCCCGCGCGATCATCGAGCCGTGGCGCAGCTCGCCCGTCTCGAGGATCTCCGCCCACGCCGCGCCGACCTCCGCCGTCAGGAGCCACGCGCGCCCGGCGCGCGCCGCGTCCCACCGCTCGTCGCCAAGCCGCGAACGACCCGAGGACTGCAGCACGATCCGCGGGTCCACCGTTGGAACGAAGGGGTGACCGGAAAGCCGCGCGCTCCCGTGATGGGGGAGCTCGAGGATGTCCGCGCGCAGGTCCGGATGCGCCGCGAGCAGCGCGCTGGCCGCCTCCGGCTCGATGTCCCCGGTCAGAAGCGCGACCCGCTCGCCGGCGCCCGTCCCCACGCGCAGCTCGAGCACCAGCGAGCGGTTGTTCTCGCCCGTCGGTTCGCCCGAGAGCGGCGGCCAGAGCACGCGCGCTCGCGCCCGGCCGATCGTGAACACGTCCCCGGCGCTCGCGACCTCGATCCGAACGCCGCGATCGTCGAGCAAATCCAGCAGCGTCGCCTCCGGCCCCTCCGGCTCTCGCTCGGCCACCGCGAGCAGATCGGGCGTCGTGATCAGGCGCTCGAGCCCGAGCGGGCCGGCCGCATCGGGCAGGGCGGCGTAGTGATCGAGATTCGGGTGCGTCAGGAACGCCGCGGGCGCGCCCCAGGCGCCGAGCTCGCGCACCGCGTCGGGCACGAGCCGCCGCCCAAGCGTCAGACGCCGCGAGCCCGCGTCCCAGAGCATCGCCTCGCCCCCGGAGCGCAGGAGCACGCACACCCCGTCGCCGACATCGAGCATGTCAAGGCGCAGCGCGACGCCCGGGCCGAGGCCCTCGCGCCGATCCGCCGCAAAAAGCCAGGCCCCGACGGCCACCCCGAGCGACGCCGCGACCGCCGCCATCGACCGCCATCGGCGCCGCGACCACAGAAGCCAGACCACGCTCGCCAGCGCCGCCAGCGTGATCGGGAGCGGCGCCCGGGGCAGGTAGAGCGTCGTCAGCGGGAGCGCGTCGATCCGGTCGACGAACGAAACAAACGCGCCGGCCGCGGCGAGCGCGACGGGCGCCGCGAGCCCGCCCAGCGCCGGCGCGACCACGCTCAGAAGCGAGACCACAAACCCGAGCGCCAGCGCCGCCGAGAACACGGGCGTGACGAGAAGCACCGCCAGCGGGCCGAGCGGGTTCACCATCCCCACGTGGTGCGCCAGGATCGGCGCCGCCACGAGCCACGCGACCACGGCGCTGACCAGCGCGCCGATGGCCGATCGCCTCGCGCGACGGCGCCACGTCTCCTCGATCGTCAGCGAGGCGTCGCCCGCGAGGCGCCGCGTCACGGGACCGACAAAGAGCACCAGCGCCGCCACGCACCCGTAGCTGAGCTGAAACCCCGGGTTCCACAGCTCGAGCGGTCGCCACAGGAGGGTCGCCGTCGCCGCGAGCGCGAGCAGCGCGACGCGGTTCCACCGGGCGCCCGTCGCCTCGCCCGCGAGCAGCGCGAGCGTCACGATCGCCGCGCGCACAATCGGCGCCTTCGCCGGGGTCAACGCCAGGTACAGCGCGATCAGGATCGCCGCCGCCACCGGCTCAAGCCGCCCGGGATCCCGCGCCAGACGAAGGCTCCGCGCTCCGAGCAGAACGAGAAACGTCAGGTGCAGGCCGCTGACCGCGAGCAGGTGCGCGACCCCGACGCGCCGGACCGCGGCGTCCGTCTCGTGCAGAGCCTCGGAGCGCTCGCCGATGATGACGGCGCGCAAGAGCGCGCCCGCCTCGCCGCCGTCGGGCGGGATCCACGCCGTCGCCCGCTCGCGAAGCGCCGCGCGAGCGCGAACAAGCGGGCTCGCCGCCGCCTCAGTCACCTCGATGTTTCCCGCCGAGGGCACGCTCAAGAACGCCCCGAGACCGGACTGCAGCGCGAGCAGGCGGTAGGGGGGCTCGCCCGGGTTGCGCTGCTGCCCGGCGGGCGAAAGCCGCCCCCACGCGCGCACGCGGTCGCCCGCGCGCACATGCTCGACGCGACCGCTGACCGTGACGATCAGATCCCCGCGCCACCTCGACGCCTCGTCCCCGATCGTCGCCCGCGTCAGCCGAAGGAGCGTCACGTCGCCAAAGGGCGTGAACCGCGCGAAGGGGCCCCGCGAAACCGGGCGAACCTCCGGCGCCTTCGCCACAACGCCCGACGCGCTCACGAGCGGCCGCCGCCCCTGGGCGTCCATCGCCTCGACCGCCTCGAGCAGATGCCGGCTCGGCGCGTGCTCGACCCGAAGCGTCCACCAGCCGGCCGAGAAGCTCACCGCCGCGGCGCACAGAATCGCCGCCGCCGCGCGCCTGCGGCCGATCAGCCACATCGCCAGAACCGCCAGAGCCCCCGCGAGCGCGATCGACGCCAACGGATCGGGCGCCGTCGCGCGCCCGAGCATCAGCCCCGCCGCGACGCACGCCAGGAGCGTCAGGGGACGAATCAGCCGCGGATCAGCGATCGCCTCGGAGCGGGCCACGCGATCAGCCTGACCGGACCGGCCCCGCGAAGCAAGGGCGATGTCAGGGTTAGCGAAGCAGGATCACGAGCCACACGCACGCGGCGATAAACAGCAGGTTCAGCGCGATCCAGCCGATCGTGTCGCGCTGCCGCGCCGTCAGGCGGTCCAGCGGGCGGCTCAGAAGATGCAGCGCCCCGACCAGCGCCGCCGCCACGCGCGCCAGCAACCCCGGGCCGCGGTCAGCCGATCCGGAGGCCGGCGAAGGCTCAGGGGACTCCGCAGATTCCGCGGACGCCTCAGCGTCGCTCTCGTCCCCGGCGTCGCTCGCGGTCGCCGGCGTCTCGGGCAGGTCCGTGTCGTCGCCGAAGGCGATCTCCTCCCCGCCGAGCTCCACCGCCTCGATCTCGCCCTCGAGCGTCTGATCAGCCTCAGCCGCGAGCTCCTCGTCGAGCCCGTCCGACGACGCCGGCGAGGCTTCGGCGCTCTCGGGCGCCGGCTCATCCTCGGCGGGGGGCGCCTCGCCCGTGCCCGCCAGGCCCTTCGCGAGCGCGCCCGCGTCCGTGTCATCAGGGGACTCGTCTTCGGTCGCCGCGGGCTCGACCGCGGGCTCAGCCGGCTGCTCGGTCTCGTCTGGCGATGCCGCAGGGGCCTCGGGCGTCTCCTCGGCGGCCGGCGTCTGCTCCCCCTCGTCGCTCTCAGCCTCGCGGAGCATCTCGGCGACCTGACCGTCGAGTTCCTCGTCGGCCGGCTCATCTCCGCCGGCGTCATCCGTCGGCGGCGCCTCGACCGCGGGCGCCTCGTCCTTCGGACTCTCTTCCGCGGGAGCGTCGGCCGCGGCAGTCTCACCCTCCTCGGGCGGATTCGCCTGCTCAATCAGCTTCTCGACCTGCTCGTCGAGCTCGCCCTCGGCGAGCCCGCCCTCGTCGCCGAGAGGGCCAAGGAGCGGCTCCTCGTCCCCGTCGCCGTCTCCCATGCGCGCCTCGACCGCCTCGGTCTGCGCCTCGATCTCCTTCAGGAGCGCGTCGACACGGGCCTGGATGTCCTCCGCCGCCAGGATATCTTCGTTGTGCTCCGACATTTCCGGGCGTAGGCCTCCGCGGTGGGGATCATCGACTGAGCCGAAGCCGAACTCAAGCCGGGGCGGAGAGGACGCGGCCATGAGCACCGCAAGACCGACGCACGCCGTCTTCCTCCCCGCCGCCGAAGCGGCCGACGGAGAGATCCTCGTCGATGGCCACGAGGCCCGCCACGCCCTGCGCGTCAAGCGCGTCCGGCAGGGCGACCGCGTCGATGTGCTCGACGGCGCCGGAGGCCGAATCGTCACGAGCGTCGCCGAGGCCGGGCGCCGACTCCGGCTGGAAGTCATTGAGCGGCAGACGATTCCCAGGCCGACCCCGCGGGTGGAGGTCTGGAGCGCCGTCCCCAAGGGCCCGCGGCTCGGGCAGATGATCGACCAGCTCAGCCAGGTCGGGGCGGATCACTGGCGCCCGCTCGAGACGGCTTATGGGACCGAGAGCATGTCGCCCAACAAGCACGACCGCCTCGAGCGCGTCGCCGTCGAAGCCCTCAAGCAGTGCGGGCGGGGGTGGGTCCTCGAGATCGGCCGGACCGCCGCGTTCGACGCCGCCATCGAGCCCGCCGAGGGCGTCGACCTCGTCATCGCCGACGCCTCGGGCGAGCCGCTTGAGCCGCGGGCAAGCGACGCCGTCCGGCTGCTCGTCGGTCCGGAAGGGGGGTGGCGCGACGATGAGCTGGACCAAGCGCTCCGGGCCGGCGCCCGCGCGTGCCGCTTCGGCCCTCACGTCATGCGCATCGAGACCGCCGCCCCGGCCGCCGTCGCCGTCATCCGAGCCGCGAGCGCGGCGCGCTAGGATCATCGCGAGCCGAAAGGAACCACTCATGCCCATCGCCGCCTGGATCGTTTCGATCACACTGAGTCTTCTGCTCGTCGCGCCCGCGAGCGCCATCGACGAGGCCCACCGCAGGCAAGCCGAGGAGATGATCGACCGCGCGATCGACTACCTCCGCTCCCAGCAGCACGAAAGCGGCGGGTGGTCCGTGCGCGAGGGAGCGCCCGTCTTCCCCGGCGTCACCGCGCTCGTGGTCCGCGGGCTCGTCATGCAGCCGGAGATCGACCCGAGCGACCCCGCCGTCGCCCGCGCCGTCGACTTCATGCTCGGTTACGCCAAGCCCTCGGGCGGCATCTACGACCGCGTCCTGGCCAGCTACAACACCGCGATCTGCCTCTCGGCGCTCGCACTCGTCAACCGCCAGGACGCCGCCGCCGCGATCGCGCCCGCGCAGGATTTCCTCCGCTCCATCCAGTGGTCCGAGGAATCGCTCGATCACCCCGAGACCGGCGAGGTCGACGAGAGCCACCCCTTCTACGGTGGCGTCGGCTACGGCGGATCGAGCCGCCCCGACAACTCCAACCTCAACCTCATGCTCCAGGGCCTCAGGGACTCCGGCCTCTCCGCAGACGACCCCGCCTTCCAGCGGGCGCTCGTCTTCCTCGAGCGCACGCAGATGCACGACTCGATCAACGACATGCCCTACGCCAGAGGCTCCACCCAGGGCGGGTTCATCTACGCCACGAGCCCCTCGGGCGACGAGCCCGGCGCGGGCGAGTCCAAGGCCGGCATGATCACCGAGACCACCCCCGACGGACGGGAGATCGAGCGCCTCCGCGCCTACGGCTCGATGACCTACGCCGGCTTCAAGAGCTACCTCTACGCCGATCTCGATCGCGACGACCCGCGCGTCCAGCTCGCCTACGACTGGATCCGCCGGCACTACACGCTCGAGGAGAACCCCGGCATGGGCATGCAGGGCTACTACTACTACCTGCTGACCCTCAGCCGCGCGCTCGACGCCTGGGGCCTCCCGACGATCGAGATCGTCGCCGCCGACGGCGCCGTCGAGACGCGCGACTGGGCCAACGATCTCATCGCCCAGCTCGCCCGGCAGCAAACCGACGACGGCTCCTTCAGGATCGAGCACCCGCGCTGGATGGAAAGCGACCCCGTCCTCATCACAAGCTACGCCCTGCTCGCCCTCCAGGAAGCGATCCGCTGAGCCACGCCCCGCGCGTCATCAGGTAGACGCGGCAGGTCTTCCCGTACCACGTCTCGATCCCGCGCTCGCTCATCCCGAGCTTCGTCGCGACGCGCTGCGAGCGTGCGTTCTCCGGCAGCGTGATCGCGATGATCTCGTCGAGCTCGGTCCGGGCGTAGGCGTCATCGAGCACCGCCCGGGCCGCCTCACTCGCGTACCCGCGCCCCCAGTGCGCGGGCGCGAAGCGCCACGCGATCTCGGTCGCCGGCCCCCTCGCCTCCGCCGGAGCAAGCCCACAGTCGCCCACGAGCTCGCCCGTGTCGCGCCGGCGCGCCAGGAAAATGCAGTAGCCGAGCGTCTCGAAGAACCGGGCGTGCCGGCGAGCCCGCTCGAGAATCTCCTCGGGCGTCTCCACGCGCTCGCGCCCGATCGCGCGCATCACGCGCTCGTCCCCGAAGATCGCCCCCATCTCGACCGCGTCGCCCTCGCTCGGCGGGCGCAGAACGAGCCGCTCGGTCCTGATCTCAAAGCCCGGCGCCACCTCGGCCATCTCCGCCTTTACACTGAAAGCTCCGCACACCACCGCCTGAATCGATTGAGGATATCCGCCATGACGACCGCCACGACCAGCGCCTACGACCAGCTCACCGCCCGCCTCCGCGAGGGCGCCACCTACGGCTCCATCGGCATGCTCCTCTCGTGGGACCAGGAAACGAAGATGCCCCCCAGGGCCGCCGGCTTCCGGGCCGAGCAGCTCTCCGCCATGAGCAAGCTCGCCCACGAGCGCCTCACCGACCCCGCCCTCGGCGAGCTCATCAGCGCCTGCGAATCGGATTCCGAGGTGCAGAGCGACCCGGTCAAGGCCGCGAACATCCGCGAGGCCCGGCGCGACTTCGACCGCGCCACCAGGCTCCCCACCGAGCTCGTCGTCGAGATGACCGAGACCAGCTCCCGCGCCATGAACGCCTGGAAGGACGCCCGAAAGAAGAGCGACTTCTCCCTCTTTGAGCCCTGGCTCGAGAAGCAGGTCGCGCTCAACCGCAGGAAGGCCGAGTGCTACGGCGTGCCCGAGGGCGGCGAGCTCTACGACGCGCTCCTCGAGGACTTCGAGCCCGGCATGCGCACCGCGGACGTCAAGAAGCTCTTCGGCCCGCTGCGCGAGCGCCTGACGCCGCTCATCGCCGCCGTCGTCGAGAAGGGGCCGATCCACAACGACGCCGCCGGGCGCCGCTGCGAGATCCATCTCCAGCAGAAGTTCCTCGAGGAGGTCGCCGGCGCCGTCGGCTACGACATGGACGGCGGGCGCATCGACAAAACCACCCACCCCTTCTGCGAGTCCATGGGCCCGAGCGACACCCGCATCACCACCCGCTTCGACGAGGAGAACTTCCTCGACGCCCTCCAGACCACGCTCCACGAGGCCGGGCACGCGATGTACGAGCAGGGCCTCGAGAAGGAGGCCCACTTCGGCGAGCCCCGCGCCGAGGCCGTCTCCCTCGGCATCCACGAGAGCCAGTCGCGCATGTGGGAGAACCAGGTCGGCCGCTCCGAAGCGTTCTGGGCGTGGGCGCTCCCCCTCGCCCAGCGCGTCTTGAGGCCGGCGCTCGACGACCTGACCGTCGCCCAGGCGCACGCCGCGAGCAACATCGTCAAGCCCCACTTCATCCGCGTCGAGTCCGACGAAGCCACCTACAACCTCCACATCATGCTCCGCTTTGATATCGAGCGGCTCATGCTCTCGGGCGACCTCGCCGTCAAGGACGTCCCCGCCTGGTGGAACGACCGCATGAAGACCGACCTCGGGCTCGACGTCAAGAACGACGCTCAGGGCTGTCTGCAGGACGTCCACTGGTCCATGGGCGCCATCGGCTACTTCCCCACCTACACCCTCGGCAACCTCTACTGCGCCCAGTTCTGGAACGCGGCCAACGAGGCGATGCCCAGCCTCATGAGCGACATCGCCAAGGGCGAGTTCAGCGGCCTCCTGAGCTGGCTCCGCGAGAACATCCACAAGCCGGGCCGCACCTACAAGGCCCCCGAGCTCTGCGAGCGCGTCACCGGAAAGCCGCTCTCGCACGAGCCCCTCTGCGAGTACCTCGAGAGCAAGCTCGCGAAGATCTATGGGCTGTGATCGCCACCCCTCTGGCTCCCTCTACCCCTTCAGGGGGAGAGGGCCGGGGTGAGGGGGCTCCGGATCTTGTCTTCTCCGAACCTCGTCCCCGCGGCGACGGCGCCCACCCTTCCGGCGCCGGCCGAGCGGGCATCGTCGTTTCAGCCGAATCTCCGCACCCCAACCCTCTCCCTCGGGAAGGTGAGAGGGAGCCAACGACTAGCTCAGCGCCAGAATCAGCCCCGTCATCAGCGCCCCGTTGTGCACGGCGTGCGCCGTGATCGGCGCGATCAGCGAGCCACGCCACTCCCGCAGGAAGGCGAACACCACCGCCAGGCTCATCAGCGCCGGAACCGCGATGATCCCCTGCGGGTGAATCACCGCGAAGAGAAACGCCACCACCAGCGCCGCCCCGAGCGGCGCCAGCCGGCCCCGCAGGTGGTGGTAGAGCGCCCCGCGGAAGATCGATTCCTCCACGATCGGCGCCCACACCGCCGCCACCATGTAGATCCCAAGCACCGACCACAGGTTGCTCGGGTCCACCAGATCGATGATCGGGTGCGACGGAGGCCCCGCCTCCTCGCCCGGCCCGGCCACCGCGCCCATGACCGCCCCAAGCAGAAGCGTCAGAAGGATCCCCAGCAGGAACACCGGCAGGCACGCGACGTACCCAACGACGCCCGCCCCGATCTCCCGCACGAACCCGCGACCGCGATGCCAACCCATCGCGTACCGGAAGTTCCGCAAGGGCGCCCCGCGCACCAGCGCCCAGAACGGAACCAGCAAGAGAAGCCAGATCAGCACGCGCGACAGATCCACGCTCGACCGCTGCGCGATCGCCTGAGCCGCGCCCGCCACCACGAGAAA
>CAZXGT010000082.1:6158-10345 GCA_964639935.1 uncultured Phycisphaeraceae bacterium | reverse complement strand
AGGGCGTCGAGGCGGTCGCGGGCGCGGGCGGTGAGGTTCCGGGCGGTCTCGAGGGCTGAGTCGATGGAGCCGTCCTCTCGGAGGCGGGCGACGAGGGTGGCGTGGCGCTCGGGGTCGCGGGCGGCCTCGAAGGCCTCGCGGGCCTCGTCCTGGCGCCCCTCACGGTTCATGTGGGCGAGGTGGCGGATGAGCGGGAGGGTGAGCTTGCCCTTCTCCTGATCCTTGCGAACGGACTTGCCGACGACGCGCTCGTCGCCGAGGAGATCGAGCAGGTCGTCCTGGATCTGAAAGGCGGCGCCGACGTCGAGGCCGAAGTCGTGGAGGGCCTGCTGCTCGTTCTCGCCGGCGCCGGAGGCGCGGGCCCCGAGCTCGGCGGCGAGGGCGATGAGCGCGGCGGTCTTGCGGTGGATGATCTGGAAGTAGACGTTCTCATCGAGAGCGGCGTTCCCGCGGTTGGAGAGCTGGAGCAGCTCGCCGGCGCAGAGCGTGGTGGTGACGCGGCCGATGCGCTCGGAGACGGCGGGCTCGTTGAGCGTTGAGGCGAGGTGGAAGGCGGAGGAGAAGAGATAGTCGCCCAGGATGACGGCGGTCTCGTTGCCGGAGATGGCGTTGACGGTCCGCCCGCGTCGGCGGGTTTCGGCCTCGTCGAGCACGTCGTCGTGAACGAGGGTCGCCATGTGGATCATCTCGACGACCGCGGCGAGGGTGTGGTGCGTCCGGGTGATCTCGCGCTCGCCGGCGGCGAGCCCGCCCAGGAGCGTGAGAGTGGGGCGGAGCATCTTGCCGCGGTAGCGCTCGATGTGCGAGGCCAGAGCCCGCACGCACTCGAGATCGCTCGTGAGGTGATCGTCGAAGACGCGCGCGACGCGATCGAGCCCGCCCGCGAGTCGGCGGGCGAGGTCGGTCTCAGCGGCGGCGAAGTCGAGAATGCTCATCGGATGCTTGAGAATAGGCTCGAAGCGTTCTCTCGAGGTTTCGCACGGCGCGGGCGGGCGGATTCCCGATCAGCGTTCCGCGACGATGTAGGCGATCCACCCGGCGTCGGCGTCGCCGCGCTCGGCCGGCTCGAACTCGCCGTTGCCCTCGCCCGTCTCTTCGTCGGTGCCCTCCCAGTAGACGGTCACCTTGCTGAAGCCTGCCTCGGCGAGCATCTCCCGGAGCTCGGGGAGCGTCCAGAGGCGCCAGCGGTACTCGAAGGCGCGGTCCATCTTGGAGCCGTCCGGGAAGATGAAGTGGATGTAGCACTGCATCTCGCCGGTGATGGGGTCGTAGGAGTGCTGGTCCCAGACGTAGGTGAAGTCTTCGTCCTCGACCTTGCGGCGCTCGGAATACTCGCGGAAGGCGTCGTAGCCGCCGTAGGCGTCGAGGAAGAAGACGCCGTCATCGACGAGGGTTTCCCGGACGGTCCGGAAATAGCGGACCATCGTCTCGCGGTCCATGAAGAGCCAGTAGCTGAAGTTCATGGCCAGGAGGCAGTCGACCTTCCCGGTCTCGACCTCGAGCACGTCGCCCTGCACGAGCTCGAGTCGGTCGCGGGCGTCATCCGACAGCTCGGCGAGATTGTTCTCGCGACCCCACTGGAGCGGGTCCGAATCGATGTCGACGGCGATGGCTCGATGCGAGTCGCGCCGGCGGACCCACTCGCAGCTGGTGTTGGCCGTGCCGCAGAAGTCCTCGCGGAGCAGCCTGGGCTTGCGGCGGCGGATCTTCTTGAAGGTGTCGAAGACGAAGTCGATCTCGCTTTCGACGTTCTGCACGGAGAGCTGGTAGAGCGTGTGACGGTCGGCTCGCTCGGCGCGGGTGGGCTTCCTGGGGCCCGAGCGGGCGGTGATCTTCTTGACGTTCACGGGGTGTTCTTTCCCGATCTTGGCGGGGGCGTCGGCTTGAGTCATGGCGCAGAGTGTAGTGAGGGAGTAGCTTCAGGGCGTGACGATCGAATGGAGCGAACCGGCAAGCGGCGTTCGCCTGGCGCGGGCCGACTGGCTCGAGGCGGCGCGATCGCTCGCGCCGTTGTCTGTCGACCTGGTCTACGCGGATCCGCCCTTTGCGACGGGGCGAACGCAGCGCGCCGGCGGCGGGGCCTACGCCGACTCCTGGGGCGATCCCGCCGCGCATCTCGCGTGGCTTCTCGAGCGCCTGGAGGCGACGCTCCCGCTCATCAAGCCGACGGGCTCGATCATGCTGCACCTGGACTGGCGAGCGAGTCATCGGGCGCGGGCGATGCTCGACGATCTGCTCGGCCCGGCGTGCTTTGTGAACCATCTCGTCTGGAGCTACGGCCTTGGGGGCTCATCGCCGCGGCGCTTCGCGCGGAAGCACGACGACATCCTGTTCTACTCGCGCGAGCCGGATGGTCACTGGTTCGATCCGCCGATGGTCCCCGCGACGAGCCGGCGGATGGCGGGCCGGCTCAAGAAGGCGACGGACGTGCTGGACATCCCCGCGCTCAACAATATGGCGGCCGAGCGCGTGGGCTACCCGACGCAGAAGCCGCTCGCGCTGCTCGAGCTGCTCACCGGGTCGGCGTGCCCGCCGGGAGGGACGACGCTCGATCCGTGCTGCGGGTCGGGCACGACGCTCGTCGCGGCGAGGCGTCTCGGCCGGCGGGCGATCGGGTGCGACGTGAGCGCCGAGGCCGTCGAGATCGCGTCGAGGCGGCTGCGCGAGACCGATCAGGAGCTGCCCGAGCGCATGGCGTCGAGCCCGGCGGGGAACGGGTAGGTCGGGAAGACGCCGACGTGGCCGCGGCGCCACATGCTGGGCGCGGGGTAGACGTCCTCGTGGAAGCCGGCCTCGTGCATGAGGCGGAGCACGGACTCGAAGCTCGGCTCGCCGCCCGTCTTCGGATCGAGCAGGCGATTCGAGCGGGCCCCGAGAAAGGAAACCGAGGCGACGGGGCGTCGGTCGGTTCGTTCCTCGAGCATGTTGCGGACGGTCTTGAAGCCGCGGGAGAGGTCTTCGGGCGTGAAGTGATCGCGACCGCTCGGGCGGAGCAGCGCGAGAACGAGCACGCGGTCGAGGTCGAACTTCAGGACGTAGGGCTCCCGGCTCTGCCCCTGGTGAGCGGCCATGGACTGGTTGAAGAGCTTGGCGTGGCTCGTCACGGCCTGGGTGGTCCACTGGCTGGCGGCCGTGAGGTCCACGAGCTGGCTGATGATGCCGTGCGAGTTGTCCTCGGCGTTGACGCCGCAGACGACGGTCCGGTAGCGGTAATCGAGCAGATCCCGCAGCATGTCCTGCCCCCACATGATTCGGATGCGGGAGCTCGGGGCGTCCTTTGCGTATTCCTGGGGCAGCAGCGTCACGCGGTCTGACGTCTGGTCGGCTCGCACGAGGGCGTCCCCATCGTCGTCGTAGAGCATTGGATTGTCGATGGTCTCGCCGTCGCTCATCGCTGCTTCCTTCTGTTGAACCACTTCTTCGAGCCCGGCGTCGTTCACGCCGCCAGACGTTTCACCGCACAGCCTACCGAGAAATCGGCGGCGCAACGGGAGACAGCGATCATGCGATCGACACCTCGGCTCTGCGCCGTCCCGACGGCCCGCGCTCGGTCGAGGCCCGGCGGCGGTTCGATCAGGGCATGCAGCTGCTCTACGGGTTCAATCACGACGAGGCGATTCGCTCGTTTCAGGAAGCAGCGGCGCACGATCCGGAGGCCGCGATGCCGTGGTGGGGCATCGCCTACGCCAACGGGATCAACGTCAACCATCCCCAGATGACCGAGCAGCGGTCGCGGGACGCGGCGTTCGCCGCCAGACAGGCCCGCCTGCGCCTCGATGACGAGTCCCCGGTCGATCGCGCTCTCGGCGCTCGGCCGAACGAGCGAGGCCTGCAGAGAGATGGCGGCCTTCGAGGATGCGGCGGAGCGCATCCCCGGTGACTGGTGGATCGACAACAACAAGGCAAGCGAGCTGCTGCCGATCGCGCGGCGAATGGTCGAGGGCGAGCTGCTCTTCCGCGAGGGACGCTGCGACGAGGGGTTCGAGCGACTCCGCGAGGGCATCCGGCATGAGGACGCCTTGGTGTACGACGAGCCGCCGGCGTGGATGCTGCCGGTTCGCCACGCTTTGGGGGCGCTCCTGATGTCCGCTGAGCAGTATGAGGAGGCCGAGCGGGTGTAACGCGATGATCTCCGCGAGAATCGGGAGAACGGATGGGCGGGGCAACGACGCCGAGGCGGCGAGCGT
>CAZXGT010000082.1:0-6058 GCA_964639935.1 uncultured Phycisphaeraceae bacterium | reverse complement strand
TTGCCTTACGCCCCGAGCGAGACCTGAAGCAGGAACGCCGACTCACCGGCCGAGCGGACCGCGTGCCGGGTATTTGGCTGCATGACCACCAGCTCGCCGCGCCCGAGCGCCTGCTCCGTTCCGTCGACCGTCACCGTCAACTCGCCCTCGACCGCCTCGATCGAGACGGTTCCGCTTGCGGAATGATCGGGAAGCTCCCCGCCCGGCGCCATGGCGAAGAGCGCGATCGTTCTCCCGGCGTTCTTGTAGAGCGTCTTCTGGCGGTGGCCGTTGATCGCCGTTCCGTTCTCTGCTCGCAGCTCAGCCAGGGCGCTGGGAATGTGAAAGGTCAGACTCGGCGCATCGAAGCGTTGATGAGGCGGCTCGCGCAGGCGTTCATCGGGCATGGGATGTCCTTTCCAAGCAATAGCGGGGAGACAACAGGAACACGCCGGTCGCCGAGGCGGGCCAAAAATGAAATGAGCTCCGCTGGGAGTGACCCAACGGAGCTCAAGAAGCCGGCGACAACCTACTTTCCCGCGAAGCAGTATCATCGGCGAGGCAGGCTTAACGGCTGTGTTCGGGATGGGAACAGGTGTGACCCTACCTCTATAATCACCGACAACGCGACGCGACGCCTTTCAGCGTCGCATGACGTCAATCGAACAATGTGATCGTCGCACGGGAACGGCTTGAGTGCCGGAACCCGACGATGCCCGCCTCGTTATGAGCGATGCGCTCGGAGGCGGAGTGATGTGCTGAGACGTGTCACTTGCGTTACACGCTGGTGCCGCCCACCGGACGCGGCGGATGACGCCGGCGCCTGGTGAGCATGAAAAAGCCTTCGACCGTTAGTACCGCTCCGCTGAGGGGTTTTCGCCCTTTACACGCGCGGCCTATCAACCTGGTGGTCTTCCAGGGGTCTCTCGCTAACGCGAGCAGGTCTCATCTCGAGGGGGGCTTCCCGCTTAGATGCTTTCAGCGGTTATCCCTGCACTACTTAGCTACCCTGCGGTGGCGCTAGCGCGCCAACAGGATCACCAGGGGTAGGTCCCTCCCAGTCCTCTCGTACTAGGGAGAACTCCTCTCAAACCTGCAACGCCCACAGCAGATAGGGACCGACCTGGCTCACGCCGGTCTGAACCCAGCTCGCGTACCACTTTAATCGGCGAACAGCCGAACCCTTGGGACCGCCTTCAGCCCCAGGATGTGATGAGCCGACATCGAGGTGCCAAACCGCTCCGCCGCTATGGACGCTCGGGAGCGATCAGCCTGTTATCCCTAGGGTACCTTTTATCCGATGAGCTACGGCCCTTCCACACGGGACCGCAGGATCACTAAGGCCTGCTTTCGCAACTGCTCGACCCGTCGGTCTTGCAGTAAAGCTCGCTTCTACCTTTACACTCTACACGCGGTTTCCATCCGCGTTGAGCGAACCATTGCGCTCCTCCGTTACTCTTTAGGAGGAGACCGCCCCAGTCAAACTGCCCAGCACTCACTGTCCCTCGCCCGGTTTCACGGGAGTCGGGGTTAGATCACACGCGTGCACAGGGTGGTATTTCACCAACGGCTCCATCCGGGCCAGGACCCGGACTTCAAAGCCTCCCACCTATCCTACGCAGTACATGCACGTGACCAATGAAAGCCTACAGTAAAGGTCCACGGGGTCTTTCCGTCTTGCTGCGGGTAGGCGGCATCTTCACCGCCACTACTATTTCACCGAGTTGGTCGTGGAGACAGTGCTCCAGTCGTTACACTATTCATGCGCGTCGGAACTTACCCGACAAGGAACTTCGCTACCTTAGGACCCTCATAGTTAGGGCCGCCGTTTACCCGCGCTTAGGTTATGAGCTTCGCCGAAGCTAACCCACTTCCGTGACGTTCGGGCACCGGGCAAGCGTCACACTGTATACGTCCTCTATAGGAGTTAGCACAGTGCTGTGTTTTTGATAAACAGTCGCCAGAGCCTTTTCTCTGCGCCTTTTCCCGAAGGAGTAAGGCCCCCTTATCGCGAACTTACGGGGTCAATTTGCCTAATTCCTTCACGACCATTATCTCGAGCGCCTGAGGCTATTCGCCTCGCCTACCTGTGTCAGTTTTGGTACGGACTCTGCTTTGCCACCACGGCTTTTCTCGGGACCGGGTCCGCCAGCATCGGCCTCAAGGGCCTGGGCACTACTAGTCGCCCCGCTGACCTTCCCGATCCGCACCGTGGATTGATCTCCACAGAGGCGCAGGAATGTTAACCTGCTGTCCATCGACTACGCCTTTCGGCCTCGCCTTAGGATCCGGCTAACCCTGGGCGGATTTACCTTCCCCAGGAAACCTTAGGCTTGCGGCGAGCAGGATTTTCACCTGCTTTATCGTTACTTAAGCCGGCATATTCACTTCCTGACGCTCCAAGGGCCCTTCCGGACCCCCTTCAACGCCGACAGGAACGCTCTCCTACCACTCTCTCGAGTCCGCAGCTTCGGTTCACGACTTATTCCCGATCATTATCGGCGCCGAACTCCTCGACCAGTGAGCTGTTACGCACTCTTTAAATGATGGCTGCTTCTAAGCCAACATCCTGGCTGTCTCTGGAATTCGACTTCCTTAAGAACTGAGTCGTGATCTGGGACCTTAGCTGGCGGTCCGGGTTGTTTCCCTTTTGACCGCGGATGTTGTCACCCGCGGTCTGACTCCCACGTCTTGGCTGATGGTATTCGGAGTTTGGTAGCCCCGGGTACCCGTGAGGGCCCCAAAGGCTTCCAGTCGCTCTACCCCCATCAGTTGCATCGTGAGGCTAGCCCTAAAGCTATTTCGGAGAGAACGAGCTATCTCCTGGTTTGATAAGACTTTTACTCCTCCCCACAGGTCATCCCCTAACTTTTCAACGTTAGTGGGTTCGGTCCTCCAGGCGGTGTTACCCGCCCTTCAACCTGCCCATGGGTAGATCACCAGGTTTCGCGTCTACCCCCTACGACTGCGCGCCCTATTCAGACTCGCTTTCGCTCCGGCTTCGGCCCGGTAGGCCTTAACCTCGCCGCAGAGAGTAACTCGCCGGCTCATTATGCAAAAGGCACGCCGTCACCCCGAAGGGCTCCGACCGCTTGTAAGCGTATGGTTTCAGGTCCTCTTTCACTCCCCTAACAGGGGTGCTTGTCACCATTCAGTCGCCTTACTGGTCAACTATCGGTCGTCAAGGAGTACTTAGGCTTGGAGGGTGGACCCCCCATGTTCAATCCGGGTTCCACGGGACCGAATCTACTCTAGGCCTCCACACCACCGGCGCTACGGGACTTTCACCCTCTTTGGTCCGACTTTCCAGCCGGCTCACGCCTTACGATGTGTTATCCGCTTTCGCTCGCCGCTACTTACGGAGTCGCGGTTGCTTTCCTTTCCTCCGGGTACTGAGATGTTTCAGTTCCCCGGGTTCGCCCCCTGCCCCTATGCATTCAGGACAGGGTGACCCTCAACGGGCCGGGTTTCCCCATTCAGACATCCTGGGATCACAGCTTGCTTCCAACTCCCCCAGGCTTTTCGCAGGTAGCCACGTCTTTCATCGCCTCTTGACGCCAAGGCATCCGCCATACGCCCTTGGTGGCTTATTCATGCTCACCGGACGCCGCCGACGATCGCTGTTTCCAGCTCTCCTCCGGCCGCACCCGACGATCACGCCACCAGGTTGTAACGTTTGTGTCTTTCGCCTCAGACAAATCACTCGGTATCGCCTCGCAAGCCTCCGCGACCGCGCTCAAAGAGCCCGCCCGCCTCGTCTTGCGAAGACGACGATCACATGTATTCGACTGTCAAAGATCGTGGCTTGGGACGCCGCCGGGTGTTCCCACCAACCGGCGTTTTCGGCCAGCCCTTCGCTCAAGGGCGAGAGGCAAGTGTACTCATGACCCCCAAGCTGTCAACCGACGCGGGCGTCGGTCCCGAAAAAAAATGAAGGGTCCGTCAAGACGCCTTCATCTCCGGTCCTTGTGATCGTCGACGCGTTCGTCCTACTGCCGCTCGCGGGCGTCGCGACCCTCGTCCCGGCGCTCCTCCTGGCGCTCGGTCTCCCGGGCCGGGGGCCGCTCGGCCTCCTGGTCCCGGCCCATCGGGGCCGCCGCCCGCTCGACCGCCTGGATAAGCGAGCGGCGTTGCGAGCTCCCGCGATCCCGCCAGACCTCGCGGACCGCTAGCCCGCGTTCGGTCGTCGCCACGACCTGCACCGGCGCGTCCTGACGCCCACGGGCGTCGGGGTCCGTCAGCGACGCCCGAACCACGTCGAGCAGACGATCGCCCGTATCGACCGCGCGGGTCGTCCCGTCGTCCAGACCCATCGACACCCGGATGGCGTCGCCGGGCTCGAACCGCTCCTGCGTCTGGCGCCAGCGGCCGCCGACGAACGCGAAGACGTCCAGACGGGCGCTCGCCTCGCCCGCGACCGCGCCCTCTGAGCCGTCGGTCCCGCTGAAAGCGAACCAGTAGATCGATCGCGGCGCCGTCACCGGCTCGCTCCACTCCGAGAGCCCGCCTTCGATGAAGGGCTCCTGCGCAAGCGAGCGGGACTCCTCCGCGAGGGCCGGAGCGAACCCGTAATACGGATTCGGGATCCAGACGCGGGCGCGGTAGCGGTAGGTCTCCCCGGCGTCCACGTCGTAATCGTGCGTCCAGAGCGGGAGCTCGTCGATATCTCGGAGGCTGGTTCCGCGGGCCTGAAGCCGCTCGAGCTCGGCCGTCAGCTCCTCGACCGCCTCGCCGCGCTCGAGACGACGCTCAAAGGACGGGGGCCATCGCGTGGAGTCATCGGCCTGCCGGGCGAAGCCGGGGCGGACGATCTCCCACCCGCGATCCCCCTTCATGAGGCTGAGAAGATCGGCCGCCTGCGTTCCCGCCTCGGCCTCGGGCACGAGTTCGGCGATCTCGAGAGCCCCGGGGGCCGGCGGCACGGTTTGCGTATCGGCCCACTCCCCCGTCTCGCTTCGCCGCTGGCGTTCCCAGACAACCGCGGCGATCAGGTGCCGGCTCCGCCAGAACCCGCGCGGGGCCGCGACGGCCGGACCGCTCCCGTCCGGGTCGCGGCTGAGCCGGTCTCGCAGCGCCTCGGCGTCGAAGGAGGTCTCGACGGTGATCGCCCGCACGTCGCGCGGCCAGGGGCCCTCCCCGTAGATCTCGGTAAACCGGCTCGCCATCTGGGGCCGCGGCTCGATCGCTCCGAGGAAGGCGTCGGTTTCGGGCCGCGCCGGTTCGCCGACCTCGACCGCCTCGACGACCAGCTCGCCGGAGGCGTCCACAGCTCCCCCAAGACCCGGGAAATCCCGCGCCAGGGCGACCTCCGAGAGCGGGGGCAGGTCTGTCGCCAGAGCCGCCGCGTATCGCTCGGCGTAGTCGGTCTCGGGCGACGGCACGCTCGGGCTCGGGCGATCCTGCTCGAGCTGGCCGAGCTTGCTCTCGGCCTCGACGACGATCTGTTCGTAGGCCTGATCGAGGCGGACGCTCTGGCTCGCGCCGACCTTGACGGTGTTGCCCTCGCCCGTGAACTGCATCGCCACGACGCCGAGCGCCGCCAGCGCCATCACGGCGAGGAAGAGCTTCTCGATGTGCAGCTCGATGAAACTGACGCCCTTGGGCTTCATCGTCCCCTCCTCTGTGCGGGCCTGTCCGCGGGCGACTGGCCTGTCGTGGCTTGCGTGTCCGCCTGCGCCTCGCGCGGCGGAAGGCCCATGGCCTCGCGCACCGCGTCGGGCGCGAGCTCGCTGGTCCACTCGCGGAGCCACAGGGTCTCGATCGTCATCTCCGCCCGCACCAGGCTCCCGCCGCCGTAGGCGTATCCCCGAGCGAGCCCCTCTCCGGGCTCGAGCGCCATGAGGTCGAGGTCGATCACGGACATGAAATTCTGCGCCTCGAGAGCCTCGATGAAGCGATCGATCCCGGCGCCATCGAGGATGGCCGTGACGTAGACGTACCGCGCGTCAAAGAGCGGGTTCGTCTTGTAGGGCCACCCGGCGCGGCCGGTGATCGAGGCCTCAAAGTCGGGGCGGATCTCCTGAGCGAGCGAGCCGACCCCCGCCGCCGCGCGGCCGCCGCTGAAGGGATCGCCGCCCCC
>CAZXGT010000081.1:0-10432 GCA_964639935.1 uncultured Phycisphaeraceae bacterium | reverse complement strand
GGATGAGGTCGCCGCTGGCCCCGACCGAGCCGATCATCGGGACGGCGGGGCAGACGTCGCGTTCGAGCAGATCAAGCAGCGCCTCGGCGGCCTCGACCGCGACACCCGAGCACCCCTGCGCGAGCGTTCGGCATCGCGCGGCGATCATCGCCCGGACGAGCGGGCGCGGCGCGTCGGAACCGGCGCCCGCCGCGAGATGCGCGATGAGGTTCTCGCCCTGAAGCTGCGCGTCCGCGCCCGCGCGGCTCTGGACGTGCGGGCCGAAGCCGGTGGTCAGCCCGTAGATCGCGTCGCCGCGCTCGCGCGCCGCATCGAGCGTGGCGATCGAGCGGTTCATCGCGGCGCGTGCGGCGTCCGTAAAGCACGCGGGTTTGCCGCGGGCGACGCGATCCACCTCGTCGCACGAGAGGGGCGAGCCCGGGGCGAAGGCGACGCGCTCGGGGTGAAGCTCGACGGGCGGATCGGCGGTCGCGGTGATCATGCGGCGGGCTCCGTGCGGCGCATCAGCCTGCGCGCGAGCGCGAGCCGATCGGGCTCGCCCTTGGGTGTGAGATCCTCGCGCCGCAGCGCGAGCTCGATGATGTCAGGTACCGGGAGCGCGTCGGGCCAGGCGCGTCGCGCCGTCTCCGTGCACCCCGGGGGGACGATCAGATGGAGCCGCCGACCGTCGGCCGTGGTCACGACGGGGTCGGCGCCGCCGGGCAGCGCGGCGCGAAGGCGGCGCTCGATCGTCGGGGCGTCGATCATCCGGCCGCTCTCGAGCTTGAAGCGGTGATCCGCCCGCCCGCGGTGGACGTAGCCGTCGCCGACGGGCTCGACGAGATCGCCCGTCGCGAGCCAGCGATCGGGGCGCTCGCGGTCGAGGCCGTGATCCCAGCGACCGACGCAGACGTTCGGCCCGCGAACGAGCAGCTCGCCGCCGTCGCCGACTCTCGTCTGGCAGCCGATCGGCGAACCGAGCCAGCCCTCGCGCCACTCCCCCGGCCTTCCGAGACAGACGCCCGGCGACGCCTCGGTCAGTCCGTACCCGGCGCGGAGGCGCGTCGACGCCAGCGCCTCGGCGAGATCCTCCCGGACGGCGGCGCCGCCGACGACGCCTCCGCGGAGCGCGCTCAAGCTCACGGCTCCGCCCGGGAGCCCAAGCCATCGGCGGACCTGGAGCGGGACCATGCAGATCCGGGTCGCGCGGCGGTCGCGCGCCGTCTGGCGCATCGACTCGACGTCGCGACCGAAGGAGCGATCGACGATGACGGTGGCGCCGGAGAGCAGCGCCGGGAGCGCGTCGACGAGCAGGCCGAAGGCGTGACGCCAGGGCAGAACGCTCAGGGCGACCTCGCCGGGGCCGATCCCGAGGGCGCGCGTGTGGCTCTCGAGCTGGGCGACGACGTTGTCCCGCGAGAGCGCGATCCGCTTGGGCGGCCCGCCGGATCCGCTGGTCGAGAGGATGATCGCGATATCGGGCGTCGATGGGCGCGCGGCGGGCCGGAGGGACGCGGCCGCGCGCGCGGCGGGCGTTCCGGCGGAGTCCGGCGCGATGGTCGCGGCGGCCGCGTCGCCCGCGACGTGCGCGCGGGCGTCGAAGAGCTCCATCGCACGGTCGGCGGGGGCGTCCGGGTCGTCCGGTTCGAGCGGGCAGACGGTGAGCCCGGCGCGCCAGGCGCCGAGGAGGCTCAGCAGGAACGCCCGGCCCGGGGGGAGGGCGAGCGTGACGCGATCTCCCGGTCGCAGGCCGATCTCGCGGAATCGCTCGCGCCACAGGCGCGCGGCGGTCCAGATGGAGGCGCCGGGGATCACGCCGGAACCGTCGATGAGGAGCGGGCGCGGGCGATGGCGCAGCGCGGCCTGGAAGCGCCGCGTGAGTGGATCATCGATCGCGCGATGGGGAGAGCTGTCGGTGATCATGAGAAAGACGCCGGCCCGCGGGGAGCGGACCGACGTCGCGTGGAAACGCGCCCGCGAACGGTCAGGCCTTGGCGACGAAGACCCAGTTGGTCTTCGAGTTCTGATCGCGGTAGAGGTGGATCATGACGTTGGTGGGCTTGAGCTTGTAGGTGAAGGTGTAGGGGAAGACGACGTTGAGCTGGCCGGCGGCGACGCCCTTCTTGAAGGTGCCGAAGCAGAGGCCGTTGTTGGTGCAGGGGGCGACCTGGGTGAAGAAGTTGCGTCCCTCGACCTGCGAGGGCTCGAGGCCGGCGAGGTCGGCCTCGTAGCGGTTGTAGAGGTCGATCTTGCCGGCGTCATCGACCTTGATGACGCCGAAGTCGCAGGCGTCGGCGTCGCCTCGGGAGAGGTTGCCGAGGAGGTTGAAGAGCTCAGCGGGAACGAAGGTGTTGGAGGTCGGGGCGGCGGCGGCGGCGCCGGGGGACTGCTGCATCATGGTGGTCATTCGTCATCTCCTTGGTTCAGGGCCTCGGTCCACTCGGCGCGGAGCACGGGCTTTTCGTTCTCGATGTGGAAGGTCACGGACTTGCGGGAGTACAGCGGGTCGAGGGCCTCTGAGAGCTCTCGGATCTTGGAGAGGACGATCATGGACTCGGGATCGTCGAACCCGGCGTAGCCCTCAAACCGGCGGTAGAAGTCCTTGAGCTGGTTCTCGAGGTTCTCCACCATGCGGATGATCTCTTCGGGGCTCGAGACGCCGAAGCGGTCGCTCAGCTGCTCTCGTTCCTGGTAGAGCGAGCGGAGCTGGTTCTCCATGTTTTCAACGGTGCTCATCTGACTCATCGGATGCTCCTTGCCTCCTGTGCGCGGGGCGGTGTGTGCGGTTGGATCAGGCCGCGTTCCGGATGGGCGCGGCGAGGAAATCGGTGATCTTGTCGACGTCTTCGGTGGAGAGGAGCTCCTCGATATGCCCGAGGAGCGTGCTGGCGCAGGCGCCCTTGCACATGTCAAGGCGATCGCAATCGCCCTTGCGGAATCGCTCGTAGTTCATCTTGGTGTTGAAGGCGATCCAGCGGCTCTTGAGCTCGACGTACTGAATGGCGACGGCCATCCGCACGTCGTCCTCGTCCTCGATCTGCTTGACGAGCGTGAGGATGTCGCGGCGGAGGTTGTCGATCCAGGCGACGGACTCGTTGACGAGCTGCTCGACCGGTCGGCCGTCGGGGCCGGGCTCGACCTCGGAGAGGTGAGCGCGGAGTTCGTCGAGGCTGAAGCTCTCGAGGTGCTTGGCGACGTGGGCGTTGTTCACGGGCGGTCTCCCAGTTGAGGTCGGCGGGGTTGCGCCGATGGCCGGTTGGATCGGGTGGGCGCCGGTGAATCCTGAGATGCGGCGCGATGGTTTCCCGCAAATCCACCCCGGCGGGTGGCGTCTCGCGCCAGATCGACGCGGCGTTCTGCGCGCGGAGCTCGCCGCTCGAGGTTCGATGCGAAGAAGCCGAAACCGTCGCGGGCGCTGCTTGGCGCCGGGAACGGAGCGAAGCCATGAGCGAATCGAGCACTCCCCTCTCTGCGGACCGTCGCACGCGCGGAACTCGGCGCGCGCCCTCTCGCGGGAAGCGGCGCATCCGGCGGGCGCCCGAGAGCCCGGTGGCCGCGTTTCTCGGGGCGGCGCGGGATCACCGACTGGCTCAGGAGATCGAGCGTCTCGAGCGCTTCACTCGCGAGTTCAAGGAACTGCAGCGGGCGGTGCATGAGCTGCTGACGTCGGCGGCCGAGGCGCGGCTGGAGGCCGAGGCGGCACGGCTCGAGCGAGCGCTCGAGGACGAGGCGGCTCGCGCCGCGGCGCGAAGGGCGATCCTCGCGGCGTAACAGCCGTTTGGCTCGACCCGGGCTCTGGTGGAAGCGACTGAAACGCCGAGAGTTGTGAATTTGGGCAAGATTCCCGCGCGTGACAGGGCGGAAATTTTCACACGATGGCAAAGAAATCCGTCTGTTCGGGCAAAAGTGGCTTGGTTGTCGCCGAGGCGGGCGGTATATCTAGCAGTACCAGCTTCGTTGAAGCTGTGGGCGGAGAGCGGAAACACGTCATCCCTCTCACCCCTTCGGGGGCGCCCAAACACAATCTGGCTAAACCACCGGCGTCTGCCGGTGAAACGTTCCACCTGCGTGTGCAGGAGGTTTACGTGTTTCGTGTGTGTCTCGGCAATCGGCTGAGACAGGAGAGGAAGGGAATAAACATGAAGGTCTTCACGATGATCGCCGCTGCTGGTCTCGCCAGCACGGCCATGGCTGCTGGAGAGCTTGGCGCCACCCAGGACTCGATGTTCTCGGCTGACGGTCTCGCTCGCGGCACCAGCAACTTCACCGAGACGATCAACTTCGTTGATCTCGAGAGCTGGGACGCCCTCGGCTCGCCGAACAACACCGTGCTGTCGATCAACATCGGCGCCGGCAACACCATCACCGGCATCGGCTGGGACGTCGAGGTCGAGACCGTCGGCGCGAGCTGGCTCTCGGAGCCCGTTTTCCGCTTCGCGGATTCGACGGGCGCTGACGCGGGTCTGTTCCTCACCGTCGGCGCCGGCAACGACGCCCCGGGCACCATGATGTTCTCCTCGGGCGGCGTTCTTGACCTGTCCGACAACGGCATCCCGAACATCACCCTCGCGGACGGCATCCTCCAGATCGAGCTCTTCGAGGGCTACGACGATGTCCCGGGCGCCGTCGATGCGTTCCTCACCGGTTCGCTGACGCTTGGTCTCCTCAACGAGATCCCGGCTCCGGGCGCCGCGGCGCTCTTCGGTCTCGGCGGTCTCGCCGCGGCCCGTCGCCGTCGCTGAAGCTGATCTCGACGAGAACCTGAAACCTTTCAGGACACACTGAACACGTTGCTCACCGCCGCCCCGGGTTCCCCCGGGGCGGCGTTCTTTTTGGTGCTTCGTGTGGCGGCCGGCCTTCATCACGGGCGCCGATCGCCCGTGGGTGGCGGCGTCCGGCTTTCGAGCGCGACGCTGGGGGTTCCAGGCTCTGTCGAACGGATCCCTTGGTGGCGCCATAACCCGCTGCGAAGCAGCGCGTCGTGACGTCGCAGTGAGCACGACGCGCCGAAGACGGCGGGTCGTGGCACCCGGAGGTCTCCGTTAAACAAGCCTTAGGCGGCGGCGGCCTCGCGGGCGGTGAGGCGGAAGGCGTCGCCCGCATCGAGCAGCGTCTGGATGTGCTGGCGGCGCGTGGCGTAGTAGCGGGCGGTGAACCCCTGGAACACAAGGCTCAAAGCGGCGACGGTCGCGTAGATCGTGAGGGTCGCTGTTCGCACGAGGGCGTCGATGCTCTCGGTGGTCCCGGCGGCGAGCGATTCGAGCTCCGGGGCGCGATCGCCGAGGGTTGGCCCGGTGAGACCGGCGTGGGCCATCCAAGCGCAGTAGACGAGCACGCCGGCGAGCAGGACGATCTGGTTGACGGCGAGGCCGCGGCAGGCGGCGGGATCGAGCTTCGTCAGCCGATCGCCGAGGCGGAGCTCGCGGAAGCCGAGCGCGATGAGCGCGGCGCCGACGATGAGCGACGTGAGGCTGAAGATCCCGAAGATCGCAGCGGGGACGCCGAGGATGATCGCGCTCCAGCCGTTGAAGCGGGCGACGGCGCGCGCTCGGCGGACCCGTTTGAGGGCGTCCACGGCGGCGGAGAGGTCTCCGGGCGTCGGGAGACCGGGTGGGGCGTGATGGCTGGGCGATCCAGGCATCTGTTTGAGATCGGTTCGCCCGCGGGGCGTGCTTGGAAGAATCGCGTGGACGATCCGAGAAGGACGGGCCGATAGAGGAGTGAGGCGGTCGCGACGCTCGGCGCGTCTGGCTCTCGGACCTGCCAAGAGGCGGGCGACCGGCTATACCTGACACTCCGATTTACCGGAGAACGCTTCATGTCCATGCCCCTGATCATTGCGGTCGTCGTCGGAGTCGTGCTGCTGGGGCTGATCCTCTTCGGGATCAGCATCTACAACCGGCTGGTGACGCTCAAGAATCGGTACCTCAACGGTTTCAGCCAGATCGAGGTGCAGCTCAAGCGGCGGCATGATCTGATCCCGAATCTGGTGGAGACGGCCAAGGGGTACATGGAGCACGAGCGGGAGACGCTCGAGGCGGTGGTGCAAGCCCGGAATCAGGCGGCGGGCGTGCTGGAGAAGGCGTCGAAGCACGCGGGCGATCAGGACGCGATGGGGAATCTCGCGGGGGCCGAGCAGCAGCTCTCGGGCGCGATGGGCCGGCTCTTTGCGGTGATGGAGTCGTACCCGGATCTGAAGGCGAACCAGAACATGCTGCAGCTCTCGGAGGAGCTGACGACCACGGAGAACAAGGTGGCGTTCGCGCGGCAGGCGTACAACGATCAGGTGACGGCGTACAACACATACCGCCAGACCTTCCCGCCGGTGATCTTCGCGAATATGTTCGGGCACACGCGCGACGCGGCGCTTCTGGACTTTGAGGACGCGGACCTCGAGAAGGCCCCCTCGGTCTCCTTCAGCTAACCCCCCCGCCGGACCCTCGATGGACTTCTTTGAGCATCAGGACCGAGCGAGGCGCCAGACGCGCCGCCTGATCGTTTTGTTCATTCTCGGCGTGATCGCCGTGGTCGCGTGCACGACGGCGGCGGTGTGGGTCGTTTTGGAGCTGGCGAATCCGGCGACGGACGCGGCGATCGGCGCGAGCGACGCGAACGTGGATCGCCCGTTTGACGCGTCCCAGGCGGCGCGCGACCCGATGATTCTCGGCGGCGTGGCGCTGGCGACGCTGCTGCTGATTCTCGGCGGGAGCGCCTTTCGGATCCTGCAGATCGGGGGCGACGGGGCGGGGGTGGCGGCGCAGCTCGGCGGGCGGCCGATCGACCACGACACGACGGATCTCGACGAGCGCCGGCTGCTGAACGTGGTCGAAGAGATGGCGATCGCTTCGGGCACGCCGGTGCCGCCGGTGTATGTGATGGACGACGAGATGGCGATCAACGCCTTCGCCGCGGGAACGAGCCCCGAGACGGCGGTGATCGGGGTGACGCGCGGGACCATCAAGCACCTGAAGCGCGACGAGCTTCAGGGCGTGATCGGGCACGAGTTCAGCCACATCCTCTCGGGCGACATGAAGCTCAACATCCGCCTGATCGGCGTGCTGGCGGGGATCCTGATTCTCGGGCACATCGGTCAGCTGATGCTGCGATCGAGCTTCTACGCGGGCGCGGCGACGCGGCGTTCTTCGCGCAATCGCGGCGGGGGCGGAGCGATGATCGCGATCCTGCTCCTGGGCGGGGCGCTGATGGCGATCGGGTTCGTCGGGGCGTTCTTCGGCTCGTGGATCAAGAGCGCCGTCAGCCGGCAGCGGGAGTATCTCGCCGACGCCGCGGCTGTGCAGTTCACGCGCGACCGAAACGGGATCGCCGGGGCGCTCAAGAAGATCGGCGGATTCCGGCGGCGGTCCCTTGTGCGGGCGCCCAACGCGGATGAGTGCAGCCACATGTTCTTCGGCAAGGGCGTGAGCTCGATCTTCGCCACCCATCCCCCGCTGTTGAAGCGGATCCAGGCGCTCGATCCTTCGTGGGACGGGGAGTTCACGCGGATCGAGGACACGCCGGCGCCGAAGGCCGCGGAGAAGCCGGAGCGCGAGCCGCCGCGGATCGCGGCCGATCGGTTCGCGCACGCGGTCGCGCTCTCGGCGACGGCGATGATCGGGCAGCCGACGCGCGATCATCTCGCCTACGCGGCGTCGCTGTATGGGTCGATCCCGGAGGCGGCGCGGAAGATGGCGGGCGATCCCTTCAGCGCTCGGGCGGTGGCGTGCGCGCTGCTGCTCTCTCGCTTCAAAGAGACGCAGCGGGTTCAGCTGGAGGCGGTGCGCGAGATCGGCGGCGAGCCGCTCGTTGCGGAGCTCAAGAAGGCGGCGCCGCTCGTCGGGCGGCTCGATGCATCGCTTCGGCTTCCGCTCGTGGAGCTGCTGGCGCCGTCGCTTCGTCGGCTGTCTGAGCCGCAAGCCGAGCGCATGGCGGGGTTGATCGACCGGCTCGTCGACGCGGACAACACGCTGGATCTCTATGAGTGGTGCGTCTCGCGGATGCTCAAGCGTCCGCTTCTGGGAGAGCCAGGCCGGCTCGGGGCGTTGCACTACTCGAACCGGGGGGTTGCGACGGAGGCGGAGAAGCTGCTGGGATGGCTCGCCCACGCGGGCCATTCGTCGCTTCAGGAGGCCAATCAGGCCTATGCGCTTGGGGCGGAGCGTTTCGGGATCGATATCGAGCTCACGGCGAGGGGCGATCGGACGGTCGCGGAGCTCGACGAGGCGATCGCGGCGTTGCGGCGATCGTCGCCGAAGGTGCAGCGGTCGCTCATCCACGCGTGCGCCACGGTGATCAGCTTTGATCGGACGGTGACGCCTCAGGAGGCGGAGCTGTTCCGAGCGATCGCTGAGTCGCTCGGCGTGCCGACGCCGCCGGTGCTTCCGGGGCAGCCGCTGGTTTAGTTCAGGCCTTGGGGCCGGCGCTGCGAACGGCGTCCTGCATGTCGTACTTCTGATCGTTCTCGCGGAATCGTTTGGCGAGTTCGGCGGCCTTTTCGTCGTAGGCGGCGGCGTCGGACCAGGTGCGCTTTGGGCTCAGGACCTCGCTCGGGACGTCCGGCACGGCCTTCGGGATGGAGAGGCCGAAGAAGGGCTCGGTCTCGAAGTCGGCGCCGGCGAGGGAGCCGTCGAGGATGGCGCTGACCATGGCGCGGGTGTAGGCGAGCTTGAAGCGCTTGCCGGTTCCGTAGGGTCCGCCGGACCAGCCGGTATTCAGGAGCCAGACGTGGGCGTCGTGCTTCTCGACGCGCTGAGCGAGCTGGTCGGCGTAGACGCGCGGGGGACGGGGGAGGAACGGCCCGCCGAAGCAGGGGCTGAAGTTGGGGATGGGCTCGGTGACGCCGGCCTCGGTTCCGGCGAGCTTGGAGGTGTAGCCGTTGATGAAGTAGTACATCGCCTGCTCGGGGGTGAGCCTGGCGACGGGCGGGAGGACGCCGAAGGCGTCTGCGGTGAGAAAGATGACGTTCCTGGGATGCCCGGCGACGGAGGGGATGACGGCGTTTGGGATGTGGTCGATGGGGTAGGTGGCGCGGGTGTTCTCGGTGAGCGATCCGTCGGTGTACACGGGGTCGCGGGTGGCGTCGTCGACGACGACGTTCTCGAGGACCGAGCCGAAGCGGATAGCGCGGTAGATGAGCGGCTCGCCCTCTTCGGTGAGGTCGATGGCCTTTGCGTAGCACCCGCCCTCGAAATTGAAGACGCCGTTGTCAGACCAGCCGTGCTCGTCGTCGCCGATGAGGCCGCGTTCGGGATCGGCGCTGAGGGTGGTCTTGCCGGTGCCGGAGAGACCGAAGAAGAGGGCGACGTTGTTCTCGTCCTCGGGGTCGACGTTGGCCGAGCAGTGCATCGGGAAGACGCCGTCCTCGGGCATGTCGTAGTTCATGGCGTAGAAGATCGACTTCTTCATCTCGCCGGCGTATTCGGTGCCGAAGATGACGACGGTCTTCTTCTCGAGAGACTGGGCGACGCAGACGTCCGACTCGAGGCCGAGGGCGGATTGCTCCTCTGGGGTGAGCTTGTGGGCCCCGCAGTTGAGGATGAGCCATCCGGGCTCGAAGCTTTCGAGCTCCTCTCGGGTCGGCCGGAGGAAGAGCGTGCGGGCGAAGAGGGCGTGCCACGCCTGTTCGCAGACGGCGGTGACGGAGAGGCGGTGTGTCGGGTCGGCGCCGACGAAGCCGTCGAAGATGTGGAGCTCTTCCTGTGTCTGGAGGCGTTCTCGGGCGAGCTTCTCGATGGCGTCGAACTGTTCGGAGGTGATAGGCTTGTTGACCTTGCCCCATTCGATTTTGTCGTGGATCGCCGGGGTGTCCTCGAGGAACTTCTCGTTGGGGCTGCGACCGGTGCGGTCGCCCGTGGAGGCGACGAGGGCGCCGTTGGAGGCGAGGCGACCCTCGCCGCGGCGGAGCGCGACCTCGACGAGCGCGGCCGAGCTGAGGTTGCGAGAGATGCGGGAGGTCTCGAGGGACAGGTCGCGGACCGCGGCGGTGGACATCGACTCGCTCACTTTCACACCGTTGGCGCCGGGGCCGGCGAAGGAGGCAGGCCACAGGGCTTGGACACGAACCGGACGGCGTCGAGCGTGGGACCGGCCTCGCGTCCGGGGAAGTTCGGATAAGCGTCGAAGTGTAGCGGAGGCGACGGCCCGGCGCCCCCTGCGATCGGACTGTTTTCCGCTCGAAAACGCCGCTCAGGGCGCCGATTCGTTGACGGAGCGGATCGGGCGTCGTACCGTATCTGTCCGCTCGCCAGAGGCGAGTCAATGGCGATCATAGCTCAGTTGGTTAGAGCACCAGGTTGTGATCCTGGGGGTCGCGGGTTCGAATCCCGTTGGTCGCCCTTTATGCGAAAAGGCGACCGGGCTGACCCGGTCGCCTTGTTTCTTTTGTGGGGTGCGGCCGCTGTGGGAGTAGCGTCAGAGGGTCGCCGCGACGCGCTGGAGCGAGGCGATCCGCTTCTCG
>CAZXGT010000080.1:0-10455 GCA_964639935.1 uncultured Phycisphaeraceae bacterium | reverse complement strand
CATCCCGGAGGAGGACTGGCCCGCGGTCGTCACGCTCTACGGAGATTCGTCTAAAGCCGTCGCGAAGCTCACGGGCAACGAAGGGCCCAACGCGCGGGTGCTCGTGCTCGATCCGACCGGGGAGATCGTCTGGTTCACCGACCGCGGCTATTCGGCGTCGCAAGGGGTCGAGGTGGCGCGGATCACGCGGGCGATGGCAGAACGGTAGGCGTCAGAAGAACACGTGCGAGCCGCGGACGCGCGTGAAGATGACCGAATCAACGATCCATTCCTCTCGCTCGTCGTGGTGATAGAGCGCGACGAACACGCCGACGACTTGCCCGTTCGCGAGCTCGACGATCGCGTTGCACTCGGCTCCGAGCACGGCGTCGCGATCCGCCGCGTAGGACTCGAGCGACGGAGCGGGCCGCACGAGCTCCAGCGCGTATGTCCGACCCGTGCAGGGCCACCAGTAGTCGCGATGCTCGCGATCCGTCATCCCAGCGGTGTTCTCAGCTTCCCCGAGCAGCGTGCCGTCGCGGGTTTCCCGCACGCTGATGTTGACGCCTTTCGCGCCGGTGCCGACGTTGGCGAAACGATGACCGCCTTCGTCGAGGAGCAGCGACCACAGCGGCGCCGCGTAACGCTCCGTTGTGTCCCATTCACTGGGCTCATACGCAAAGTAATAGCGAAAGACTCCCGGCCAATTGTTCGCCGTACCGACGAGCGCCCACTCGTAGGAGTCGCTGGCGCCGACCCACCGCATGAACGCGTCCGGCTTTGCTTCTGACCGGAGCTCCAGGAACGTTTGCACGGTTGCGACGAGTCCGTCGCGCCGAGCGTCGTCGAGCAGCTCGTGCGCGTCCGCGATCTCGCCGGCAAGAGCGTTGCGAACCGCCGGAGCGTCCGCGATCGCCACGGGGTCAAAGCGTTCCCGCCACGTTGACTCGACCCCCAGCGCCCAGTCTCGGACCTCGCCCTTAAGACCCGAATGAGTTTCGGCGCCGACGAGTTCTGGAAACCGCTCCGGGATCCGGACGACATCGCCGTAAGTCTCGACGAACTCTTCGCTCGGGGCGTGCCCCTCTGGAGCGGGCTCGCTGAGAGCGGCGGCGCTCAGGGTGAGGCTTGCGAGACACGTCGCTGCAATTCGAATCGTCATTCTGCGCACCATCCCTCGGCGTTCCCGTCCATTCTTGTACAGACGCCTATCACTACTCTCGCACGTGGCTGAGAAAAAAGCTAGATGCCGGCAAAGAAAAACGCCCCGGCTTCATCAGCCGAGGCGCCCGTGTCGCTTCCCTGCGTCCGGATCCCCGCATCCCGCGGGGCGTTGATTCGTTTGAGCCTCAGTGGATGAGGTTCGTCGCCTTCTCGATCGCCTCGACGAGCTGGCGGAACTGGAAGGGCTTCTTGAGGAAGCCCTCGAAGCCCTGCTGGCGGAGCCCGGCGGACTGGCCGTCGGTGAGCTTGCCGCTCATCGCGATGATCTTGGTGAGCTGCAGGTCGTCGGAGGACTGGATCATCTCGGCGACCTTGCGTCCGTCGCCGTCGCCGAGGTGCAGGTCGAGCAGCAGCACATGCGGTCGGAAGTCGGCGCACTGGAGCCCGGCCTGGAAGCCGTCGGTGGCGGTGCGGACGTCGTAGTCGGTCTGCTCGCCCAGGAGCTTCTTGATGGTGGAGACGACCTCGGGCTCGCCGTCGACGATGAGCACGCGGATCTGGTCCGTGAGCAGGCCGTCGAGCGGGATGCCGTGGTTCTTCATGAACTTGACGAGCTGCGACACCGGGATGCGCCGGTCCTTGGAGCCCGGGATGCGATACCCCTTGAGCTGGCCTGAGTCGAACCACTTGCTGACGGTGCGCGGGGCGACGTTGCAGATCTTCGCCACCTCGCCCGTCGTCAGCACTTCCTTCCCCGTGGACATCATCGACACCTCTCGTATGCAGCTCTCGCGGACAAGCCGCAGCCTTGAACCGGGACGGCTCGCCCTCACGACGCCGCCGCCCCTCCACGATCGGTCCAAACGGGGCGGGTCTTGACGCCTCGACGGGACGCGCCGGGCGCTTGATCCGCACAATCGGCACGTCTTGCCGCCTTCGGAGGGGGCGAGCGTCCCATAGCCAGAGCACGGCCGGGAACCCGCTCGCGTTGACGCCCGCGCGAGGGGCCCGGTAGATTGGCGATCCGGCCGGATCCCGCCAGGGCCCCGGCCCGTATAACGGGGCCCAGGGCCCGGCCCGAGAGCGGTCGTGGTTCGCCCGCACATTCACGCGTCGCTCCTTCCGCGCGGCGCCGATTCGTCAGACGATTCGTCATGAGGAGCACGATCGTGCCCGACAGCCGCCGTTTCACCTGTGTCGCCGCCGCCGCGCTCGCCCTCACCCTCGCCGCCGGGCTTCCCGCCCCGGCCCACGCCCAGCCGGGACAGGGGACGCAGAGCGTCGATCGGGAAGCCCGCCAGCTCCTTGACGATTTCGCCCACTTCGTCTTCATCCGCAACGACGATCTCGCCGCCTCCTACGGGCGGGCGCTGCTCGACCTGAACCTCACACCCATGGAGTTCGTCGCGGTCGTCGAGGACGACCCGCGCCTTCGCGATCGCTTCGAGGAGACGACGCGCCGGGCGCTCGTGATCGACCGGATCGAGCCGATCGCCGCGGAGCTCCGATCGCTCTATGAAGAGGGCCAGCTCGAGCGGGCCCGCAACCCGGAGCAGATCGCCCGGAACATCCAGCTTCTGACCGACAACCCCCGCGCCCGGATGCTCGCCCGCGAGCGCCTGAGCTTCGCCGGCGAGTACGCCGTCCCGCAGCTCCTGCAGGTTCTGATGGCTCGGGCCGACCAGGTCCTCGAGAGCGAGGTGCAGCGGCTGCTGATCGAGATGCGCTCCCGAGCGGTCATGCCGCTCGCGGCAGCGCTCGGCAAGACCGACGAGGAGACCCAGCGCCGCATCGCCTTCATCATGGGTCAGATGGGCCTCCGCACGGCCCTGCCCTACCTCTATGAGCTTCTCGAGACCGAGAGCCTCAACCGCGACACCCGGCGCGTCGTCGAGCGCGCTATCGACCGCATCCACGGCGGCCCGCGCACCGCCGTCTCGGCCGCCGGCCTGTTCCTCGACCTCGCCGAGAGCTATTACCGCGAGCAGGCGAGCCTCACACAGTTCCCGGGCGAGAGCCACCAGCTCGTCTGGGAGTACGACCCGGGCTTCGGCCTCTTCCCGACGCCGGTCCGCACCGAGGTCTACCACGAGGCCCGGGCGATGCAGCTCGCGAGGCGCGCGCTCAGTCTCGGCGCCGACGATCAGGCCGCCTCGGCGCTCTGGCTGGCGGCGAACTTCTCCCGCGAGATCGATTCCCCCGCCGAGTACGAGAATCCGCTTTACCCGAGCGATCGCCGGGGCGCGACCTACTACGCCGTCGCCTCGGGCCCGTCGATGACGGCCCGCGTGCTCGATCGCGGCCTGCGCGATCGGGACACGCCGCTGATCCGCCGGGCGATCGTCGCGATGCGCACGACCGCCGGGGCCGGGGGCGACTGGTCCTCGAACCCGCTCACCCAGGCGCTCTCCTACCCCGACCGCCGCGTGCAGTATGACGCGGCGCTCGCGATCGCCGAGGCCCGCCCGAGCGCTTCGTTCCGAGCGAGCGATCGCGTCGTCCCGACGCTCGCCGCCGCGATCCGCGAGGCCGACGAGCGCTTCGCCCTGGTCATCGCGACCCAGCTCGAGGATCAGCAGGAGCTCGCCACGCGCCTCCGCGACGCCGGCTACACGGTGCTTGCGCCGGCCGCCAGCCTCGCCTCGGTGCAGTCGGACATCGCCGAGGCCCCGGGCGTGGATCTCATCGTCAGCCGGCTCAGCGCCGGCGCGACCGAGCAGCTCATCTCCGACGTCCGCGCCGAGAGCAAGCTCCGCGTGACGCCCGTGCTCGGACTCGTCGCGGGAGCGCCGGCCGCCGATCTGGCGAGCCGCTACGCCGCCGATGAGTTCGTCGGCATCTCCCGCGCCGGGATCGATCGCGACGCGTTCCTCGAAGCGGTCGACCGTCTCACCCTTGAGGCGACCGGCCCCGCGATGACCTCACAGAGCGCGCAGCGGTACGCCGCCGAAGCCCTGAGCGCCCTGCGCGATCTGGCGATCGCGGGCTCGGACACGCTCGATGTCTCCGTCGCGGCCCGCCCGCTCGTGAGCGTCTTCCAGGAGGACGGCCCGCTCACCCTCGTCATCGCCGACGTCCTGGCCTCTCTCGACTCGGCCGAGGCGCAGCGAGCGCTGATCGAGGCGGGCTTTGACGCCTCGGGGCAGGAGCGCGTGTCGCTCATGCGCCTCGTCGGGCGCTCCGTGCGCGAGCACGGCTCGATGCTCGAGCGGCGCCACATCGACCGTCTCCTCGAGCTCGCCGGCGATCAGTCGCTCCCGGAGAACCAGGCCGTCGCGGTCGCGGCGCTCGTCGGCTCGCTCGACCTCCAGTCCGCCGGCGGCGCGGAGCTGATCCTGCGCGACGCGGAGCGCGAAAGCGCCGGCTGAGCCGCGGCGCTCGGCGGCTCTCCCGCAAAACGAAAAAAGCCCCCGGCGGGGGCAGATGAGTCCGCCGAGGGCGAGCGCCGCGAGGCGCTCAGGGTGCGTCGCGCGAGCTGATTCAGCTCGCTTCGGCCCGCGGGTGGGCCTCGTCGTAGGCCTCGCGCAGGCGGTCGGTCGTCAGGTGGGTGTAGACCTGCGTCGTCGAGAGCGACTGATGACCGAGGAGCTCCTGCACGCTTCGGAGATCGGCGCCGTTCTCGAGAAGATGCGTCGCGAAGCTGTGCCGGAGGGTGTGCGGGCTGATCGAGGGGTCCAGCCCGACCTGGCGGAGGTACTTGTCGAGCTTCCGGCGAACCGAGCGGGCGCTGATCCGTCCCCCGTGCTTGTTGATAAAGAGCACGCGCTCGCCGGTGTCCTCGCCCCACGCGGCGGCGAAGCGTCGGTCGGCGCGAACCTTCCCGACGTAGTGCTGCAGAGCGCGCAGGGCGTGGGCGCCAAGGGGCACGAGGCGCTCCTTCTTGCCCTTGCCGCGGATGAGCAGCGCCTCGCCCGCCTCGTCGAGATCCTCGACGTTCAGGTCGACCAGCTCGCTCACGCGGATGCCGGTGGAAAAGAGCGTCTCGAGCATGGCGCGGTCGCGCGCGCCGAGCACCTCCGCGTCGTTCGGCGCCGAGAGCAGGCGCTCGATCTGTTCGAGACTCACGACCTTGGGCAGCCGCTTGACCTGCTTGGGCGTGCGGATGAGGGTCATCGGGTTGGTCTCGGTGACGCCCTGCTTGTGCGACCACTTGTAGTAGGATCGCAGCGTCGCGATCTTGCGGGCCATCGTCGCGGGCGAGTAGTTCTGCTCGGCGAGCTGCTCGAGGAACCCGCGGATCACCTCGGCGTCGGCCTCGCAGATGGAGGAGGTGATGGTCTCGGGCTCGTCGCTGGGCGGACCGCTCGGGCCGCGCCGGGTCTCGTAGGCCGCCTGCTCCTGCTCGGCCGTCGAGACGACGCCGAACTCCGCCTTCAAGTGCTCGACGTACTGCCGGAGGTCCGCCCCGTAGCACTTGGCGGTGTAGGGGCTGAAGTGACGCTCGTCGATCAGATACGACTTGAACGCTTCGATGATGGGCAAGGCGGTCATGATGCTCTCCCGCCCCCCGGAGCCTTGATCTCCGGCGGGGCCACGAATGTGTGAATCTCCGCCGTCAGACGACGGCCGAGGCGACGCGCGATCAGTGCGGCGTCCGTCCAGTCCAGGTCCACCGCGTCGCCCGCGGCCAGAAGCGTCACCCGCGCGAGCAGGGCCGCCTCATCGCCGCGCGCGCACCGGAACGTCCACCGGTGATCGCCCTTGACGAGCGTCACCCGGTGCTCTCCGGCCGCGTTGTCCCAAGCGTGTCCGTTCACGCCGCTTCCTTCCGTCCCGCGTGCCGCGGGGCGAAAGCCGGCGCAGCAGGGGCCTAGTTCACTCCGGCCTTCGCCAGCCGGTCCCGCTCGCCCGCGAGCAGGTCCCGGAGAAGCCGGTGACACACGAACTCTGTGAACAACGCCATGCTCGCGGTGTACCGCTCCCAGCCGAGGGGAGCGTCCGGCTCCACCCGAGGAACCGCGTAAGCGCGGATCTCTCGGCGCACATCGACGCGCGAGGCGTCGACGTGACGGCCGCTGGCGGTGACCGGGACGCCGAAGCGTCCGCCCGGGCCCTCGCCCAGGCCGTGCTCCGTCACCCACCCCTGCATGTCGCGAGGGTTGATCCACGATTCGTTGAGCCCGCCGGGCCCTCCGGGACGCGCGGCAAAGAGCGCGAGCGTCAGGCCGAGCTCCGGAGGCGTGTAGGGGTCCCAGGCGGTGATCGAGCCGGCGATGATCGCGTCGGCGCCGAGCCCCTTCGCGAGCGCCACCGCGTCCTGCGGCGAGTCGATCGACGAGAGCCCGAGCGCCCGCATCGCCGCGATCGTCCGGTTCATCGGGACCGCGCCCACGCCCTCGACCTGCTGGATCTGATACACCAGCGCGTCGGAGACGATCAGCGGGTCCACGACCGACACCCCGGATTCGTTGACCAGGGGCGCCACCGCCCAGAGCACATCGCCGCCCTCAAACGAGTAGGGCGAGCGAAGCGTCAGGGGATCGGGCCGCTCCTTCTGGCCGTGGCCCGCGCATCCCATCAGACCGAGGCCGATGGTCAGCGCGCCAAGGAGCAGCGCAAGCAAGCGTTGTTCGGTTGTCATGGCGTCCTGCCGAGTCGAGCCCGCGATCCCCGCGAGCGAACCGTTCCGAGGGCCGTGCGGTCCTGCGCTTCCCTGCGCCGCACCCGCCCGCCGCGCCCGTCCGTGAGCGCGGCTTCGAATCGCGAGCCCGGGCGTTCCCGCCCCGGCTCGCCGTTGATCAGTCGTTCTCGTTCACGTCGGCCAGGCCCGTGCCGCCAGCCGGCTGACCGATCGACGCCGCCTGGATCGCGTGCCGCGGCGTGAGCGACCAGATGTTGTCCGAGCCGGAGCGGTCGGAGACGAAGTAGATCCGCCCGTCCCCGCCCCAGGTCGGGCTGAGGTTCGAGTGCTGCCCGTTGGTGAGCGTCGCGCGATCCGCGCCGTCCACCCGGCAGATGTAGAGGTCCGCCACGGGCGGCCGCTTGCCCTGCTCGGCGCCGTCGGCGGGGATGAGGCTGAAGCTCAGGCGCGTGCCATCGGGGGACCAGCTCGGGTTCACCGCGGCGCGTCCCTCGCTCGAGAAGATCTCCGTGGGGCGCACGCCCTCGCCGTCGACGTAGTCGACGGTCCAGATGCTGAAGAGGCGATCGCCCCGCCCCCGCGAGCGCTGGAACGCGATCTTGTCCCCGCTTGGGCTCCACACCGGGAACAGCCCGTAGCCGATGAAGCGCCGGCGCGAGGGCTGGGCCGCATCGAGCACCCAGAGCTCCCACCGGCCGCTCATCTGTCCGAGACGGCTGAAGACGACCTCCCGCCCATCGGGCGACCAGCTCGGGTGCAGCTCGTGCGTCGCGTCGCTCGTGATCTGCACGGGCTGTCCGCCCTCGACCGTCGTGATGAAGATGTCCCACGAGCCGTTGCGATCCGAGGAGAACGCGATCCGCCGGCCATCGGGGCTCAGCGAGGGCATCACGTCGTTGGAGGTATCGCTTGTGATCTGCGTCACCGTGGAGGCGCCGACGTCGGTCAGATAGATGTCCGCGGTGGGGGAGTGCTGCGTGCTCGCGAAGACGAGCCTCGAGCCGTCGGCCGAGATCTCGGGGTCGAAGTCCGAGCCCTCGGTCGCGAAGGTCACCTGCGAGAGGCTCTCGAACCCGCCCGGGTTGCTCGCCGAGACGAGCCCGTCGTTTCCCGCGCCGGGGACGTCTCCGTAGACGCTCACCGCGCCCGTCGTCGGCTCGGCGGTCTGATCGTCGGCGTCGGACGGGTTGGTCTCGTAGGCGATGTTCCTCGCCGCCGGGTTGATCGGCGTTTCGAGGAGCAGCGCGTCGAAGGTCGCCAGCGCCGCGGGATCGATCGTCTGGCGGGGCGCTTCGGGCGCCTCGACGACCGTCTCATCGGGCGGGGGGAGCGTGGGGGACTCGTCGGTCGCGGTCGCGGCGGCCGAGGGCCCGCCGGAGCAACCGCCCAGCCCCGCCGCCGCGATCAGCGCCGCTGCGGTCAGGCCGGGGAGCCCGCGGAGGAAGTCAAAGCCCGAGCGTGCGGAGTAAAGCGTCATGCCGGTAGCTCTCCCGGACCGCGACCGTCGCGCAGTCCTCCTCTGGCGCCTGCGCCCCGCGAGCTCCGCCCGCATCGCCGGCGCCGGCCGTTCTGCTCTTGACATGGCCACCGAAGGCCCGGATCGACGCTCCGCATCGACCCCCTTTATCGGACGACTCCCGGGCCTCGCTTGACCCGGAAACCCCGTTGTCACGTACATTCGGACGTTCGGAGGGGCCGGATAAAACAAACCACCCATCTCGCGCCCATTTCCGTGTCCCGTCTGCTCGCCGAACGCCACCCCCGATCCCGAACCCATGCCCGAACCAACCCCCGCCGTCATTCTCCTCTCGGGCGGTCTCGATTCCGCCGTCGCCGCCGCCATCGCCGCGAGCCGGGGCCGAACCCTCATCGCCCTCTCCTTTGACTACGGCCAGCGCCACCGCGCCGAGCTCGCCGCCGCCGCCCGCGTCGCCGACCACCTGCGCATCCAGCGTCGCGTGGCGCTCCCGCTCGACCTCCGCGCCATCGGCGGCTCGGCCCTCACGGGCGACCAGGAGGTCCCCAAGGACCACGACCCCGCCGCCCCGGGCGTGCCGGTCACCTACGTCCCGGCGCGCAACCTGACGTTCCTGTCGATCGCCACCGCCCTCGCCGAGGTCGCCGGCTGCGCCGAGATCTGGATCGGCGTCAACGCGATCGACTACTCCGGCTACCCCGACTGCCGCCCGGCCTTCATCGAGAGCTTCGAGCGCGCCGCCGCCCTCGCCACCAGAGCCGGCGCCGAGGACCACCGCCCGCTCAAGGTCGTCACGCCGCTCTCGGAGATGACCAAGGCCGACATCGTCCGCGCCGGCGTCGCTCGCGGCCTCGACCTCGCCCTCACGCACTCCTGCTACGACCCGCCCGACGAGAGCGGGACCCACTGCGGACGCTGCGACGCCTGCCAGCTCCGCCGAAAGGGCTTCACCGAAGCCGGCGTCCCCGACCCGACGCGCTATGCATCTCCGGCGCAATCCTCGGCGAAGCGCCTTCAGGGATGACATCCTCGGCCCGACCGGACATCTCCCAGCCTGACGCGCTTGCCCGGAAAAGCCTCGACACCCCCCGGGTTCGGCGTAGAATCGAAGCGAATGCGAGACAGGAGGCCGGGCATGAGTCGCCGTACGCCGCTCCACGCCGCCGGAAACACGAGTCGAACCCGCCGAGCGTTCACGCTGGTCGAACTGCTCGTCGTCATCGCCATCATCGCGGTTTTGATCGCGATCCTGTTGCCCGCGCTCGGTCTCGCCCGTCAGCGCGTGTGGGATGCGGGGTGCGCGTCGAACGTGAAGCAATCCGTTACGGCCTGGCTGTCGTACACCGTCGACTACAAGCGTTTCCCACACGCCAACATCCCGCTCGACGAGAACGGCAACCCGCAGGAACAGTTTCAAACGACTCTGTGGGCGGGAGTGGATTGGTATACGGACGAGATCCGTGAAGACGGCGCTGGTCTCCCCGGCATCGAACGCCCCCTCAACGACTATCTCGGAATGCCGTCGCATGCGACCTCCGGCGGTGAGGTAGTTCACTGTCCCGGCGATCGATTCATGCAATTTGTCGACACCGGCGGTGGGTTCACACTTGATCCGGATGCCACTCCGACCGTACAGCCTCACAGTCAGTCGGACTTCGCAGAGTCCAAGTCGCCTGACGGGGCGCGGACATTCCACGGATGCTTCGGGAATTCTTACTTTGCGAATGAGTGGGCTTGGGTCAGCCCATCGGCGCCGTGGGGATTTGACGTCAAAATTCCGGAGCACCGTGATCTTTGGCTTAGCTATAACAATGGGCCGGAGGATTACGAAGATCCTTCACGTTTCGTTCTCATCAGCGAGCGGGGCATCGCAAACGTCATAAGACTCGCCACGGTGAACATCGATTCGGGCTTTGTGAGCGTTCCGTTCATCCCACACAACTTCCGCCATGGCGAGCACCGCGCCGCGATGGGGTTTCTGGATGGGTCCGCCCGATTCATAGATATGCCGCTCGGCCAGAACGTTGGGTGGTCTCAGGCGGAGTATAGTTTCGCGGCATGGCCGCGAAGAGTTGAGGCTTTGCGCGAGTACGAGACCTTCAGCTTTACTGGACGCGGTTTCTTTGGCTTTCTTCCCCCGTCAGTTGTCGAAGGGTACGGCATTCCGCAAACAGGATCGCGGACCAACTAACGAACCTTCTCCCACTGCTTCTCAAGCCGCTTCTCGCTGACCGGCTCGGCCGTTCCCAGCTTC
>CAZXGT010000079.1:0-10495 GCA_964639935.1 uncultured Phycisphaeraceae bacterium | reverse complement strand
AACAACCCCATCTGCATCATCGCCGCGGGTTGGGCGACCGTCTTCGACGTCCAGCGGTTGCGGCGGCGAGCGTGGAGGCTGATCCAGCCCGTCGGCTCGTGCTGGGTGCTGACGGTGACGCGGTAGGGTGCGCCGGCGTGGGCGGCCTGCGCGAGATCGCGGGTGTTGCACTGGCGCGAGAGGTGCAGCAGCACGACGTGCTCACGCGGCGCGATGCGCCGCACGGCGCCCGCGCACTCCGCGTTCGAGAGGTGCCCCGCGCCGCCCGTGATGCGTCGCTGCAGGAACGCCGGGCGACCGGAGCGCCGCTGCATCTCCGGGTCGTAGTTGGACTCGATCGCAAGCGTGTCGACGCCCTCGAGGTGCTCGATGAGATCGTCGCGCGCTCGGCCGAGGTCGGTGGCGAAGCCCAGATTGTGCTCGCCGTCCTCGCTTTCGATCCCGACGCGGAAGGCCGCCACGCCGAGCTGGTCGTGATCCATGAGCGTCGCGTGGACCGTGCCGACGTTGGGCAGGCGGAAGGGCTCGTCGCCGAAGAGCTCGGTCCGGGTGCGGTAGAGCAGGTTCTGTCGGCGGGCGCGGCTCATGTGGCGCTTGTGCATGCGGAGCGTCGCGCGCGAGAGCAGGGCCTGGCTCCACGCGGGGGCGCAGTGGTCGCGGTCGAGGTGGGTGAAGAGAACGTCGGTGACCTGGCGGAGGTGGAACCCGAGCTTCCCAAGCCGGAGCGCCGTCTGGCGCGGCGAGAGCCCGGCGTCGATCAGCACGAGCCTCGCCCGCGCTCCCTCGCCGAACGCAAGAACGGTGCAGTTGCCGCTGGACCCCGAGGCGAGGACGCACATCCGGGCGCCGCAGCCGATCTCCGTCCCCGCGGCCTCCATGCCTGACGAATCGCTCATGGCGGGCAGCATAATCGGGCAGTGTCGGCGAAGGTGGATGTTTGGATGAGGGATCTCACTCATCTTCGTCGGCGCCGGTTCGCGCAAGAAAGTCGCTTGCACCCGCGGCGCATCGTGCGAAGATGCGCGCAGCACCCAAGGCAAGATCGGAACAGCCCATGACCGCCGCACGATGGAAGCTCCTCGCCGCCGTCGTCGTTCTCGCGCTCGGCGCCGTCGTTCTCTGGCGGGGCTTGGGGCAGTCGCTCAAGGCCGCGCCGCCGCCGGAGGAGCCGTGGGCCGCCGCGGCGGAAGCGGGGAGCGAAGCCGATGCGCCGCTGGCGGAACACCCGCACCTCATCGCGTCGGAGGAGATGACGTTCGACACGCGTCCGACGGCGCAGTCCGTGGCGGAGGTGGCTGAGGACGCGGCGGAGCGGCTGCTCGACGTCGCGCCGCAGAAGCTGGGCGGCGAGTCGGGGCTGGAGACGGCGCGACTCTACGGGCTGGCCGACGTGTTCGAGCGTCACCTCGCGGTGATTCTGGCGGGCGACTACGACGCGTGGATGGCGTTCATCGAATCCACGGGGTCGGAGTGGCCGTCGGCGGCGGGCGAGGAGGGCGGGCCGCCGACGCGGGAGCGTTTCGCGTCCGCGGCGGAGGCGTTTCGTCTGGCGCCGCTGTCGGTCGGGGACGTGACGGTTCGTGCGCTGCATCTCGGCGGGGAGGAAATCGAGCATCCACCGTTCTACGGGGGTCAGGTGTCGCCGATGGTGCGCGGGCCGTATTCCCCGCCGGACCCGGCCGCGGCGCGGGTGGACGTGTATGAGGTGATTGTGCCGGCGCAGGCGAGCAGCCGGCGGGCGAGCGCCGACGGGCAGAAGGTGAACCTCGGGTTCGCGTACTGGTGGTCGCGTGAGCGGTCGCGGTGGGTCCCGTTTTCGCTGAAATTCTATAAGGACGGCGCCGCGTCGAGCGTCTCCTTCTTCTTCTAATATCCATCCATGCGACGCGCTGTCACCATCATTGAACTCATGATCGCCCTCGGCGTGATCGCGATCCTCGTCGCCATCCTCCTCCCCGCGCTCGTCGGCGCGAAGGAGTCCACCTCAGAAGTCGCCTCGCTCTCCAATCTCCGCTCCATCGGCCAGACGATGGCGTCCTACCGAAGCGACCACAACGACGCCTACCTCTACTACGAGCCCGGCGCCCGCCTCTACAACTTCCCCGAACTCGTCGACACCGAGTACAGCATCGCCTATGGCGGGAACAACTACCAGTTCCGAGATCACTGGCCCGCCCACCCCCGCGTCCATGCGCTCTTCCCCTGGGCCGAGCACTACGAAACGTGGCTCTCCCCCGGCGCTGGCCACACCCCCGATCTCGAAGTTTGGCAGGCCCACGACGGAGATGCGATCATCTGGCGCAAGCCGTCGTACCACTTCTCCAACGCCTTCTACAACGACCCTCGTCTGTGGACCGCCGACCCGCCGGAGTTCAACAACTCTCACCGCGTCATCCGCGCCTCGGACGTCGCCTCGCCCGCCGCCAAGGTCGTCTTCTGGGACGCCGAGCGGGCGTATCTGCGGCCGCACCCGCAGCGGGATGATCCGCGTCCGGTGCTCTTCGTGGATGGCTCGGCTCATCTGCGGCTTGATACGGAAGCGACGCCGCCCGCGGTCAATCCGTATTGGCATTCGCCGCACGTTTACAACGACACCCCAAACGGCGTCCACGGCCGCGACTTCTAACGTCCCTCCCGCCGCCGCTCGCCAGAAACGTCGGGGATCTGCGAGAACGCGATCCGCACCCCGGCGCCCTCCTTCGCCTCCTGCAAACTCGCGAAGTACGCCGCGTTCGTGCCGTACTTCGCGTTGATCGCGTCAAGCGCTCTGGATACGCGCTCGCGCTTCCGCGAGGGCTCAAAGAGCGCCGCGGTCGCCGATTCGGCCGTCGCCAGATCCCGCAGCGCCACGCTCACCGCCCTCGGCGCCCCCGCCGGCTTCTCTCGCCACATCGCCGCGAACGCTTCCATGAGCGTCGGCGTGTCCTGCACGCCGGGCAGCCGCGCCTCGCGCTTCCACTTCTCCCGGTCGGTAAACGCGACCGAGAGATACATCCGGTGCGTCCACCGCTCCATCGCCCGGAGCCGCACCGCCGCCTTTTGCACCAGGTGCGCCGTCACCGCTCGCGCGCCGTCCTCGGTGCGATGCTCAGGCGGCAAGATGCGCGAGTGCCCCACCTGCCGGCGCGCCGTCTCGGGCGGGCCGACGTCCTCGCCCCGGAGCATCATCGCCCAGCGCCTGCCGACGACGCCGCCCCAGGCGCGCTCGAGTCGCGCGTCGCTCGCCGCGCAGAGATCGCGAACGTCCCTGACGCCCCCGGCCCGCAGGCGCGCGCTCATTTTGTCGCTGATCCCGGTGAGATCCTCGAGATCGAGACGGTGAAGGGCGTCCGGCAGATCCTCCTCGCGCAGCACGGTGAGCCCGTCGGGCTTTTGCATGTTGGAAGCGGTCTTGGCGAGAAACGCGTTGGGGCCGACGCCGACCGAGCAGCGGAGCGTCGGGCCGATGCGTTCGTGGATCGCGCGCTTCATCGCGAGCCCGAGCTCGACGGCCCGCGCCGGCTCGCGCTCCGTGCCCATCAGCCGGAACGACATCTCGTCGATCGAGTTGACGCTCTCGATCGGGAGGACGGTTTCGACCGCCTCGCGGATCCGGTGATGAAGCTCGACGTACTCGACGTGCCGGGCCTTCACGAGCTCGAGACGCGGGCACTTGAGGATCGCCTCGCCCACGTTCGTCCCGGTCCGCACGCCGAAGGGGCGGGCCTCGTAGCTCGCCGCGATGCAGCAGGTCGAGGCGGTCAGCGCCTGCACGACGGCGACGGGCCGCCCGCGGAGCTCGGGGCGGAGATGCTGCTCCGCGGAGGCGAAGAAGGCGTTCATGTCGAGGAAGAGGGACCGGAGTGGCATGAACGGAATCCTAACGGATTTGTCCAGTCGTTCAACACGATGGGTATGAAATCGTTCTCCCGAAAGAAGGCTTCAACGGCGTGGAACCGGTGATCAGCGCCGACGGCGTGCACGGGCGGGACTTCGAGGCGCAAGAAAACCGCCCCGGAGATCCGCTCGGTCCCCGGGGCGGCCGGTTCAAGAGGTGATCGGGATGGGCCGGCTCAGGCGGCCTTGCGGCTCGCGCGAGCCGCGGCCTTCTGGCGGCCGACGGTGCGCTGGTCCTGGCTCATGCGGCGCTCGGGCTCTTCCTCCATGACCTGGAGGACCTCCTGCGGCGTCTCGGCCCAGAGGTCGGCCCCGATTTCCTCGGCGAGGCCCTCGGCGCGGTTGTAGACGCCCCCGCCGACGACGACCTGCGTCTTCTCACAGGCGCCGATCTCGATGAGCTTGTCGATGAGCCAGCGCGTGCCGGGGAGGTCCTGCGGCGCCGAGGCGAAGAGCAGGAGAACGTCGGGCTGTTCCTGCTGGACGTGGCCGAGGATCTCGTCCTCAGCGATGCCTCCCGCCGCGAAGCGGACCTCGTAGCCGTCGGCCTCGAGCAGGTCGACGGTCATCTGTGCGGCGAGCTCGTCGGGATCGGTCGGGCCGCAGAAGGCGAGGACGCATCGGCCCCGGTCGGGGCGGCGATCGAGGCGGATCGCGGTCTGATCGACCATCATGCGGAGCAGCCGGGTGGCGTAGTGGTGAGCGAGCGTGGAGAGCTGATCCTGGCGGTAGAGGGTCTCGATCTTGTTGTAGACCGGCCAGAACAGGTCCGTGAAGATGAGGTCGACGGGCGTGCCGCTTCGGAGCGTGTCGGCGAGAATCTCGCGGGCCGCGGAGCGGTCGCCGGCGATCAGCGATTCAAAGAGTCGTTCGATGAGAATGTCCTGGCTGCTCACGTGCATGTCCCCCGTTTGATCTTGGGTGTCCTGAACCGTCGCCGCGTCACTCGCGGCACGGGGGGAGCATCGGCGGGCGATTGAACTTCGCTTCATCCGGGAAACGCCGTTTCGGCATACTGGACGTTGGCCTCGGCCGAGGGAGCGGGCGCCTCAGGCGGTGCGCACGGCCCGATAACAGACGCAGACGCCGAGCGTCATCGGTTGGGCGACGACGTCGCGCAATCCCGCTTCCTGGAGAGCGTTGCGCATCGCCTCCGGCTGGAGGAAGGTCTCGATCGAGCGGGGGAGGTATCGGTACGCGCCGGTCCGATCACGCGCGATGAGCCCGGCGGTGACCGGCATGATCCATTTCGTATACCACGCGTTGAGGGTGCGCACGATCCGGGATTTCGGCGTGGCGAACTCGAGAATCACGAGGCGACCGCCGGGCCGCAGGACGCGGCGGAACTCATCGAGCGCTGCTCCCGGGTCCGTCACGTTCCGGATGCCGAAGGCGATGGTGAGCGCGTCGAAGGACTCGTCCTCGAAGGGCAGCTCCATCGCGTCGGCGTGGACGTAGCGGATCTTCTCGTGCCGGTTGCGACGCCGGGCGATCTCGAGCATTTCTGGAGTGAAGTCGCCCCCGATGACCTCGGCCGCGGGGGTGGTTTTCGCGATGAGCAGGGTGAGATCGCCGGTGCCGCAGGCCATGTCGAGAACGCGATCGCCATCGGTGACGGATGCGGCCCGGGCGGCGGCCCGTCGCCAGGCCTGATCGCGGCCGAAGGAGTGGAGGCGGTTGTTCAGGTCATAGCGGCGGGAGATGGCCGCGAACATCGCTCGGACCTTCTCGGCCTTCTTCTCGTTCTCGTGGGGCGACCGCTCGAGGTCGGATCGCGACCAGCGCTGGGCGGCGGCGGTGGGGCGATCGGCGGTGGGGGGCGTTGGAGCGGGCATGATCGTCATAGTATGGTTCGGCCGTTCGGCCGGACGGATGCTCGGTCCGCTCGGGCCGGTTCGATCGGGCCGGATCGAATAGTCGGCGAAGGAGTCAACGATGCGTCGCTTGCTGATGGTGTCCGCCGCCCTGTGTCTTGTTCTCGCGATTGCGGGTCTCAGCGGCTGCACGACCAACCCGGCGACGGGCAGGACGCAACTCAACCTGCTGAGCATGGAGCAGCAGATCGCCCTCGGTCGGGAGGCGATGCCGGCGCTTGTGGACCAGTACGGCGGCGCCTACGGGGCGCCCGGGACGCAGGCGTACGTGACGGAGATCGGCTCACGGCTCGCCGCGATGACGGAGGCGGACTATCCGCAGCTCCCGTGGGAGTTCACGCTGCTGGATTCCGAGGTGGTCAACGCGTTCGCGTTGCCCGGCGGGAAGGTGTTTCTCTCCGCGGGCCTTGTGAGCATGCTCGACAACGAGGCGGAGCTTGCGGCCGTGCTCGGGCACGAGATCGGGCACGTGACGGCCGAGCACGTGAATTCCCGGATGAGTCAGCAGTTGCTGGTGGCGGGGCTCGCGACGGCGGCGGGCGTCGCGGCGAGTCAGTCGGACGAAGAATGGGTGCGGCGGGCGGTGCCCGTGGCCGTCGGCGTCGGGGGTGCGGGCTACCTGCTCAAGTTCGGACGCGATCAGGAGCTCGAGGCGGACTCGCTCGGGATGCGCTACTCGACGCGCGCGGGATACGCCCCCGAGGGCCTGCTCGGGGTGCTCGAGGTCCTGGCGGAAGCCTCCCGTGGCTCGGCGCAGCTGGAGATCTTCAGCACGCATCCGGCGCCGGAGAGGCGTCTGGAGCGAGCGCGGTCGGAGCTCTCGTCGACCTACCGCGACGTCGAGGGCGCAGTGAACCGCTCGCGGTTCCGCAGCGAGCTGGGGCGGCTCATCGCGCGGCTTCGGCCCGCGGAGGGGACGACGCTCGCGGCGGCGAGCTGGTGCGGCGTGTGCTCGGGTCAGATGGAATCGGGCTCGGCGTCCAGCGAGGCGCGGGCGACGCTCGCGGCGGAGTGAGCGTCGAGGATCAGCTCGACGACGGGCTCCGGCGGCCCTTCATCCCAGAGCTCGTTGAGCTGCTCGGCCCGGCGTGTGATGAGGGCTTCGGCGGTGTCCAGCGCGGCGTAGCGGTCGCGGGCGGGCAGCCGGCGGAGATCACCCAGGGCGCAGGTCGCGGCCTGGAGCTCGATGACGGCGGGAACCGTTCGGCGCCACCGGTCACCCTCGGGGTTCTTCGGGAGCGCGACCGCGGCCTTGGCGAAGTCGGTCCAGCTCGCAAGCAAGGCGGCCCAGGTGAGGTTGCGATCGTCGTCGTCGGCCGGCATGACCGCATGCTATCGGAGCCGGCGGCGGCGTTTTCGGTCCTGTCGCGGCGATTGCAGGATCTGGATGCGGCCGCAAACCGAAGAAACACCCGCTGGGACGACCGGCGTCCCTGATAGACTGCGTGGAACCCCGGAGCCGGCGGGTGGTAGGAGATGCGATGACGCGAGAAACCGAGCGCAAGCTGATCGAGAGGGCCGGGCGTGGCGACCGCGAGGCCGCGGCCACGCTCATCCGCGCTCATCAGGGGTCGCTTTACGGCTACCTGCTTCGGCTTTCGGGCCGTCCTGACATGGCGGAGGACATCACTCAGGACGCCTTCGTCCGGGTGCTTTCGCACATCGATCGGTTCGACACGCGGTTCCGTTTCTCGACGTGGGTCTTCACGATCGCGAAGCGTCTCTACGTCAACGCCAATCAGAAGATGAAGCCGCATTACGACAGCGAGATCGTCGGAGCTTCCCGCGGCGACGGCCTTCTTCCGGGCGATCCGGCGACGGCCGACGAGCGGCGCACGCGTTCGCGCGACGCCGTGCAGACGGCGCTCGAAACGCTCAACGAGACGCAGCGCGAGGTCTTCCTTCTGTTCCATCAGCAGGAGTGGTCGATCGCGCTGATCGCGACCCAGTGCGGCATGCCGGAGGGCACGGTCAAGAGCCACCTGCATCGGGCGAGGCTCAAGATGCGGGCGCATCTGCGCGAGAGCGAACAGCACCGGCGCGTTCTGCAGGAGGCGGGACTGTGACGCGACGCGCGAGCGATCCGAGAAAGAAGCCGATCGATCCGATCGAGCTGGCCGATCTGGCCCTCGATGGGGAGCGGTCTCTCGATGAGACGCTCGGCCGACTCGGCGCAAGCCGTTCCCGGCGAGCCGCGGGGCACGTTCGCGCGATCCGGCGCCTCGAGCGCGTGCTCCGTCTCGAGAAGAACGGCCTGAGCACGGCCGGTCGCGGTCCGGACTTCACCGAAGCGATTCTGAACGAGGTCGATGAGCGCCGCGGGTGGCTCGACCGCCCGTCGCGGCGTCTGGTGTGGGGCGGGCGAGCGCTGGCGGCCGCGGCAGTGCTCATGGTCATCGGCGCGGGTCTCTCGGTGCGTCGGGCGGCGCCGGAGATCGTGGAGCCGTCGCGCAGCCAGCAGGCCCTGGCGTCGGTCGTCAAGGCCGGCGAGCGCGCCGCGAGCGACGCGACGGCGCCGATCGCCTCGGTCGTCGAGACTATCGAGGATGGCACGCCCGTGATGGTGCGCCTCACCACGACCCTGAGCGATGACGGCGCGAAGCTGATTCGGCTCACGCCGAGCGGGTCGGACGATTCGCTGGTGATGCTCCGGTACGTCCGCTCGGGTCCGCGAGAGGCCTCGTGGAGCGGGAGCGTGGTGGTGGAATCGCCTCTTTGCCCATCGACGCGCCGCACCGTCGACGCGGTTGCGGGGGTGGATCGGACGCCGCGGTGGCTCCGTCCGATGACCACGCCAAGCGTCTGGTCGGCGCCGGTCGCTGAGAAGTAAGCGCTGCAGCGGCGCGGGCGTCTCGCCGGTACAAGGACCTGATGCGCGTCGTCTCCCGGTTCATTCTGGCTCTGTGGATGTGTCTGCCCTCGATCGCTCTGGCGGACGAGCCCGCGTGGCACGCGCGCTCCGCTCCCGCGGAGGTCGATCTCTTTGTCAGCCTTGAGGGGGCGACCCTGTCGGATTGGGCCTTCCTGACCGATGTGGCCGGCGCGGGCGAGGCTGGCGACCGCGCCTGGCAGGAGTTGGGCGAGGCGCTGCGGATGGAAGAGGGTGAGGCGTTTCGGCGGCTTGTCGGACGTCGGGCCTCGATCGTCGCTCGGGGCGTGTGGCGGAACGAGGTGGAGTGGGTGGCGCTGCTCTCGACCGACGGCGGCGCGGCCAAGCGATTTCAGAGGGCGTTCAAGGCCACCCCGCGGCGGATCGTCGGAGGGCGCCCGGTGCTGGCGCTCGAAGGGGGGCGGTTGCAGGCGGCTGTGCTGCCGCGAGAGCGAGGCGTGGTGCTCGCCCTCGGTCCGGTGGCGGGCGAGTCGGGCTCGCTCTTTGAGACGGTGTGCAAGGGGATGGGGGAGACGCTCGCGGGGACCGAGCGGTTCCGGGCGATCGAGGCGCTCGGCGAGGCGAGACGCCTCGCGGCGGTCGTGAGGCTGCCTCAAGAGAAGGGGTGGCTCGTCGGCGGGACGGGCTCGCTCGGGGAAACGATCGAGATCGAGCTGCTCGGACGGATCACCGATCCGTGCGAGACGCATGCGGCGTTCGATCCCGAGGCCTGGTCGGCGGCGATGGAGGGGGCGGCGTTCGGCGTGGTCGAGCGCGCGGGCTCGCTCTTTCGTTCGGGAGACGAGGGCGAGCTGGGCCCGCTCGCGTTCATGGGGCCGATGTTTGAGGCGATGGGCGACGGCGCGGGGGAGATCGCGGCGATGACGCTGCGCCTCGGCGAGGAGCGGCGCGTCGCGATCGGGGCGGCGACGACGATGTCGCCCGTTGAGGGACGGGCCGAGGCGCTGGACGCGGCGGCGTCCCGGATGATCGCGTCGATGACGCGCGATCTCGGAACGCCGGGTGCGGAGCAGGATTTTCTCGGGCTCTACCCGCACGCGCTCAGGCGGGCGAAGCTCCGGGACGGGCTCGAGGCGCTGTGGTTCTACGTGAAGGGCGACCGCGCCGAACGCGCGGCGGAACTGGACTGGTTCGTCGGCGGGACCGACGAGAGCGTGGTTCGAGCGCTGCGTGACGCCGCCGCGCAAGCCGGAGCGGCGACGAAGCCGCGCGGCCTTGCCGCGTCGTGGCGATCGGTGGGTCACGCGATGCCCGGCCGGCTCATCGAGTGGATCGGGGAGAGGGGCAACGGTCTCCCGGCGCCCCTGCGCGGGCTCGCGAACGTCAGAGAGATTCGGTGGGCGGTGCGCGATCTTCCCGGGGGGCGGCTGGACGGGACAATCCGCGTGCATCGGGCGGCCCGCGGTGAAGATTCTCGCTGATTGGCGGGGCCCGGTCGCGCGGGACGCGACAGGGGGCCTCCGGCGGGTATGATTCCGCCCCGCCGCGGCTGCCGCGGACGCCATCGGATGGCCTTCGGCCCGCTGCTCGCCACTTCAAGGAATCGGCATGGAACTTCGCAACGTCGCGATCATCGCGCACGTGGATCATGGCAAGACGACGCTCGTCGACGAGCTGCTCAAGCAGTCGGGCATGTTTCGCGCGGGCGAGCTGGACAAGCTCGCCGGCGGTCAGCACGGGCTGATCATGGACTCGGGCGACATCGAGCGCGAGCGGGGGATCACGATCCTCTCCAAGACCTGCTCGCTCACCTACACGCGAGAGAGCGGCGAGAGCTTCCGCATCAACATCGTCGACACGCCGGGCCACGCCGACTTCGGCGGCGAGGTCGAGCGCGTGCTGCGCATGGCCGACG
>CAZXGT010000078.1:0-10517 GCA_964639935.1 uncultured Phycisphaeraceae bacterium | reverse complement strand
CGCTCGCGGTCACGGTCTGCAAGGATCTCCTGCTCATCATCGTCTTCGCGGTGGTCCTCGCTCTGGCCACGAGCGCCGCAGAGAGCGCGAAGCAGACGGCGCTCGATGAGGCGACCAACCAAGAGACTCCGAGCGTTCTTGCCGAGGGACAGATCGAGAACGCCTCGCCCGGCGAAGAGGAGCCGACGAAGGACCGCGACTCCATCTGGGTCAAGCTCACCAAGCAGATCGGCGGATCCATGGTCGCCGGGATCGGCATCGGCGCCGCGCTCGCGTGGTACATCCGTCGCACGGGCGCTCACCTGCCCATCATCCTGACTCTCGGGTCGTTCGCGATCGCATTGATCGCCGGTGAACTCGGGCTCAAGACGCTCATCGTCGGGCTCGCCGCCGGCCTTACCATCGCCAATCGATATCAGGACCAGAAGAAGAATCTCTTTGGCGCCGTCGATGATCTTTCGGCGCCCGTGTATGTCCTCTTTTTCGCGGTCGCGGGGACGAAGATCGATCCGTCGCTCCTGGGCGAGGTGTGGGTGTTCGTGGTCGCGCTCGTCGCGCTTCGCACGCTCTCGATCTGGGTCGGCACCGGCGTCGGGTGCAAGCTCTCGGGCCTGGAGCCGCCCGCGGGGAGCTGGATCTGGACCGCCTTCGTGCCGCAGGCGGGCATCTCGCTCGCGCTGGCCGTCGTGGTCGCTGACTCGTTCCAGTTCTTCGCGTTCTCCGAGAAGATCTACGCGATTCTTCTCTCCTCGATCGCTCTCCACGAGCTCATCGGACCGGTGCTCTTCAAATTCGGACTCCAGCGCGCCGGCGAGACCCGGGCGTGAGCGTGCCCGCCTCGATGGGTGCTCGGCGCGAAGCGTCGAGCCGAGCCGAAAGCGACGGACGAGCCTGGATCGATCTCGCCTGAGCCGGAGGTCGCGACCGCATCGGGGCCGCGCCGGCTCAAGCGGCGCGGCCCCGCGTCGGACTCTCGAACGGAGTGCCTCACCCCCACGCGGCGATCAACGCCGCGAGATCAGACGCATCGGTCACGCCGTCGCCCGTCAGGTCCGCGTCCGCCGTGCCCCATGCGGCGATCAGCGCGGCCAGATCACTCGCGTTCACAACGCCGTCTCCATCGAGGTCGGCCGAAGGGAGAATCACGAGCCCCTCGCCCGGCGCGGAGTTGTACGCGTAGCGCGTGATCACGCCGTTCCCGGCGCTCGGCAGCGTCATCTCCACCCAGCCGTAATGCAGCGCCCCCGTCGCTTCGTTCTCAAAGAGCAGGCCGAGGTACGCGTTCTGCACATCATCGAACCGAAACTCCGAACGGACCCCGCCGCCGCTTTGGAGCGGTTGGCCGGGGCCCACGAAGTCGCCCCGCTCGAGCAGCGACGCCGGGCCGAGCTCTGTGTCCGCGACGATCCCGCCGCCGGCGACGGTGTCGAGATTCGCGAACCGCCACTCGCCGCTCAGCTCGAAGATGAAGAGGTCCGCGGCCTGGTTGTTTGTCTGCCGCGTCACCTCGCCGGTCACGAGGTTCAGCGTGATCCCCGTGAAGTCGCGAACGACCGTGATCTCCACCTCGCCGCTGTCGACCACCTCGCCGAGACCAGGCGATGCGGCCGTCGCGACTGCAAGACCAAAGGCCATCGTTCGTGCTGCGATGTTCATCTGAAAAACCTCCCTGAAGCCACTGGGGCTTCTTCTGATCGCCTGCGGAAAAGCAAAGAACTCCACTCGGCTTTTCGTCGGGCGTGTTGCGCTCTTGCGACGAGCTTACGTCCGGCGGTCGTCGCGAGTTTCATCAAAGTGATCCGATCGGATCAAGTGCGGCAATATGAATCGAATATCGGTTCGGCTCATCAGTTTGCCGGCCGAAGGTTCCGCCGCCTCGGGCCGGCTTCCGCCGGTGCTATTCTTGCCGCATGCCTCCGCTCCCCGACTGGCTGATCGTTCTCCTGCTTGCGAGCGTCACGGCGCTGGCGACGGGTCTCGGCGCGCTGCCCTTCCTCCTGAAGAAGCGCCCCGGCGCGCGGGTGAAGGGCCTGGCCACCGCCTCGGCCGCGGGCCTCATGCTCGGTGCGTCTTACGGACTTCTCTACGAGGGGATTCACGGCGACGATGGGACGCGCGTGTGGCGGACCATCGCCGGTCTTGTCGCCGGGCTGATCTTCATCTCCGTGACCGGACGCTACGCCCACCGCTTCGGCGGGGAGAAGGCCTTTACCAACCTGTCGGGCGCCTCGGCCGCGAGGGCCGTCCTCATTGTTCTGGTCATGACGCTTCACTCGGCGGCCGAGGGCGTCGGGGTGGGCGTCTCCTTCGGGCAGGGGCAGTCCTTCGGGCTGTATATCGCCATCGCCATCGCGATCCACAACATCCCGGAGGGACTCGCCATCAGCGTCGTGATGATTCCGAAGGGGACGCCGGTCTGGAAGGCCGCTCTCTGGTCCATTTTCAGCAGCCTCCCCCAGCCGCTGCTGGCGGTGCCTGCCTTCCTCTTCGTCGAGGCGTTCGAGCCCTGGCTGCCGGTCGGTCTCGGCTTCGCTGGCGGCGCGATGATCTGGATGGTCTTCGCGGAGCTGGTTCCCGAGGCCAACGAGGACGCCTCGCCCCCCTCGGTCGCGGCGGCGGCGACGCTGGCGCTCGCCGTGATGCTGCTTGGACAGACACAGCTCGCCGGCGTCTGACGCGCTCGGTCGTCGGCCACGCGCTGACGCGCTCTTTGAGCGCGCTGCGCTCCGCGCGGTATAGTGCCATCATCAGTCGTGTTGATTTGCATTTGAGTCCCGCATCGAAGAGTCCGACGTGCCCAACCGCACCGCCACCGCCGACGAGTCCAAGCCAGCCGCCGCTCGCGAGCGCACGAGTTCCGAGAAGCTCCCGCCCAGCGGCCGCGTCCGAGCGATCATCGAGCGTCCGACGCCATGCGTCGACGCGGCCCGTTTCCCTGTCAAACGCGTGGAGGGCGAGCGGGTCGACGTGGAGTGCGACGCCTTCACCGATGGTCACGACCTGCTGCGGGTCGTCCTTCGCCATCGGCACGCCGGCGGCGACTGGCGGGAGACGGAGATGCGCCCGACGGTCAACGACCGGTGGCGCGGGAGCTTCTCTGTCCACGAGGTTGGATTCGCCGAGTACACCATCTGCGCGTGGGTCGATCGCTTCGCCACCTGGCGCGACGCGCTCGTCAAGAAGGCGGATGCGCACCAGGACATCGCCCTCGAGCTTCGCGCCGGGGCCGAGCTGCTCCGCGACTACGCCGCGGACGCCGATTCCGCTGACGCGTCCGCGCTCGAGAAGCACGCACACGCGCTCGAGAACGAGAAGGAGCGGCCCGCCCGACGGGTCGATCTCGCCGCGTCCGATGAGCTCGCCTCGCTCGCGGCGCGCGCCGATCCGCGCCGGTTTGTCGCCGAGCTTGGTTTCACTGTCCCGATCCGCGTCGATCGCGAGCGCGCGAACTTCTCGGCGTGGTACGAGGCGTTCCCGAGATCGCTCGCCGAGACCGAGGGCGAGCACGGCACGTTCAAGGATGTCGAGCGCCATCTCCCGCATGTCGCCGCCCTCGGGTTCGACGTGCTCTACCTGCCGCCCATCCATCCGATCGGGATGACGCACCGCAAGGGCCGGAACAACGCGCTTGAGGCCGAGCCGGGCGACGTCGGCAGCCCGTGGGCCATCGGCGGACCAAAGGCCGACGGGGCCCCGGGCGGGCACACGGACGTCCACCCCGACCTCGGGACGCTGAGCGATTTCGAGTCGCTTGTTGAGGCGGCGGGCCAGCGCGAGATCGAGATCGCGCTCGACATCGCGTTTCAGTGCTCGCCCGATCACCCGTGGGTTCGCGAGCATCCGGAATGGTTCAATCGCCGGCCCGACGGTTCCATCCAATACGCCGAGAATCCGCCGAAGAAGTACCAGGACATTTATCCGATCAACTTCGAGTCGGACGACTGGGAGCATCTCTGGATCGCGCTCCGCGACGTCATGTCGTTCTGGGCCGAGCGGGGCGTGCGGATCTTCCGCGTCGACAACCCGCACACCAAGGCCTTCGGCTTCTGGGAGTGGGCGATCGCGGACCTTCAGCGGTCGTACCCCGATCTGATCTTCCTCGCCGAGGCGTTCACGCGTCCGAAGCTCATGCGGCGTCTGGCCAAGCTCGGGTTCACGCAGAGCTACACCTACTTCGCCTGGCGCCGCGAGCCGTGGGAGCTGCGCGAGTACTGCGAGGAGCTCACGAAGACCGAGATGGTCGACTTCTTCCGCCCGAACTTCTGGCCCAACACGCCGGACATCCTCACCGATCAGCTCGTCGAGGGCGGCCGCGCCGCGCTGATGAGCCGCCTCGTGCTCGCGGCGACGCTCTCGTCCAACTACGGCGTGTACGGCCCGCCGTATGAGGCGCAGGACGTTCGCAACCGCGAGCCGGGCTCCGAGGAATATCTGGATTCCGAGAAGTACCAGCTCCGCCGATGGAACCATTCGATGCAGAATCCGATGTCCGCCTTCATGGCGCGCGTCAACCGGATCCGCCGGGAGCACCCGGCCCTGCGTCAGAACCGGACGCTGCGGTTCCACGACGTCTCCAGCGACCGCATGCTGGCGTACTCGAAGACGACGCCGGACAAGCGGGACGCCGTCCTCGTCGTCGTGAGCGCCGAGACGCGGCGTGAAGAGTGGGGGGATCTGCATCTCGATCTCGAGGCGCTCGGCGTCGGCTGGGACGAGCCCTTCACCGTTTGCGATCTGCTCACCGGCGCCCGCTACCAGTGGCGAGGCGCTCGTCAGGTCGTCGGTCTCTCGCCCGAGGGGCGCCCGGCTCACGTCTTTCACATCGAGCGCCCGCACCGCACCGAGGCCGACCACTCCGAATTCGATTCGCTCTAGGTTTTCCGAGCAGGACGCGCATGACTCGAACCACCGCCCATTCCTCCGCCTCCCCCCGCGCGATGACCGAGCGCGAATCCGCCGGCCTGATCGCGCCGGACCCGAGCTGGTACAAGGACGCGATCATCTACGAGCTGCACGTGCGCGCCTTCGCCGACTCCAACGCCGACGGCGTGGGCGACTTCCGCGGTCTCACGGAGAAGCTCGATTATCTCAAAAGCCTCGGCGTCACCGCGATCTGGCTGCTGCCCTTTTATCCTTCGCCGCTGCGCGACGACGGCTACGACATCGCGGACTACAACGGCGTCAACCCGTCCTACGGCGACCTCGCGGACGTCCGCCGTTTCATCGACGAGGCGCACAAGCGCGACCTCCGCGTCATCACCGAGCTTGTGATCAACCACACGTCCGATCAGCACGAGTGGTTCCAGCGCGCCCGCCGGGCGCCCAAGGGCTCGCCCGAGCGGGATTTCTACGTCTGGTCCGACACGCCGGATAAATATCCCGGCGTCCGGATCATCTTCTCCGACACCGAGCGGTCGAACTGGACATGGGACGAGACGGCCGGTCAGTACTACTGGCACCGCTTCTTTTCGCACCAGCCCGACCTGAACTTCGACAACCCCGAGGTCCGGCGCGTGATCAGGGAGGTGATGGACGACTGGTTCGAGATGGGCGTCGACGGCATGCGGCTCGACGCGGTGCCGTATCTTTACGAGCGCGAGGGCACCAACTGCGAGAACCTCGACGAGACGCACGAGTACCTGCGCTCGCTCCGCGCGCACCTCGACGCCGCCTTCGACGACAAGATGCTTCTCGCCGAGGCCAACCAGTGGCCCGAGGACGCCATCGCGTACTTCGGCGACGGCGACGAGTGCCACATGAACTTCCACTTCCCTCTCATGCCGCGCCTCTTCATGGCGCTGCGCATGGAGGACCGCTTCCCGCTCATCGACATCCTCGAGCAGACGCCCGACATCCCGGACGCCTGTCAGTGGGCGATCTTCCTGCGCAACCACGACGAGCTCACCCTCGAGATGGTGACCGAGGAGGAGCGGGACTACATGTACCGCGTCTACGCCGCGGACCGGCAGGCGCGCATCAACTTCGGCATCCGCCGCCGGCTCGCGCCGCTGCTCGACAACGACCGCAAGAAGATCGAGCTGCTCAACGGCCTCCTCTTCTCGCTGCCCGGCACGCCGGTTCTCTACTACGGCGACGAGATCGGGATGGGCGACAACTTCTACCTCGGCGACCGCGACGCGGTGCGCACGCCCATGCAGTGGTCCGCCGACCGCAACGCCGGCTTCTCCCGCGCGAACCCGCAGCGCGTGTTCCTCCCGGTCATCATCGATCCCGAATACCACTACGAGACCGTCAATGTCGAGAGCCAGCAGGAGAACCCCTCCTCGCTGCTCTCCTGGATGCGGCGCATCATCTCGCTGCGCAAGCGATGGACCGTCTTCGGGCGCGGCTCGATCGAGTTCCTCCATCCGAGCAACTCCAGGGTGCTCGCCTTTCTTCGCGTCGACCGGGACCAGAAGATCCTTGTCGTGGCGAACCTCTCTCGCTTCGTGCAGGCGGTCGAGCTCGACATGAAGGACCACTCGGGGCTGACCCCCGTCGAGATGTTCGGGCGGACGCCCTTCCCGCCCATCGGCGAGCTGCCCTATCTGCTCACGCTCGGCCCGCACTCCTTCTACTGGTTCAGTCTCGAGGATCACAAGACGCCCGAGGGCGAGGAGCCCGCGGAGGCCGCGCCGCCGCCGGCGCTCGAGATCCCGACGGCCCCTCGCGGGTGGCTCGAGACGTCCGACGGCCGCCAGCGTCTCGCGGAGACGCTGGCCGCCGATCTCCCGCGTCGACGGTGGTTCGCGGCCAAGTCGCGCCGGATCGCCCACGCCGAGATCCGCCGACTCAAGACCATCCCGACGAGCGTCGCTGAGGACGAGCTCTACGCCGCGCTCGCGATCCTCCGCCTCGACTACGCCGACGGGGAATCGGACGACTACGCGCTGCCGCTGGCCATCTCCGAGGGCGAGCGCGCCGTCTCGTTCCTCGGGGCCAACTCACCCAAGGTCGTGTGCGAGCTCAATCACCCGCGCGATGAGGGCCGGGGCCACTGGCTCGTCATCGGCGGGCAGCACGACCCGGACCTCGCCCGCGGCCTCCTCGGCCTTCTGGTCGAGCCCGAGGCGAGCGACCCGCTCAGGGCGATCGCCATCGAGGGCGCGCACGCGGCGCTCATGACCGCTCGCGCCGCCGACCTCCGCCCCGTGCGAGCCGAGCAGTCCAACACCTCGCTCATCTTCGGCGAGCACGCCATTATGAAACTCTTCCGGCGCCTCGAGCCGGGGCTCAACCCGGAGCTCGAGATCTCGCGCTTCCTGACGGAGGAGACCGATTTCGAGCACACGCCGCGGCTCCTGGGAGCGATCACCTTCCAGCCCGATCGGGCCGAGCCCATGACCATCGCCACCGTGCAGGAGTTCGTGGCCAACGAGGGCGACGCCTGGACGTTCGCGCTCAATCACGCGAACCAGTTTTTCGACCGCCACGCCGATGAGCCGGCCCCGCCGTCTGATGCGTCGCGCGCCGGCGCCGAGCCCCTCATCGCGCTGGCTCGCGAGGGCCTCTCGCCCGACGCGCAGGAGTCTCTCGGCCACTTCGCTGTCCACGCCGAGACGCTCGGCCTCCGCACGGCCGAGCTCCACCGCGCGCTGGCGTCGGGAACCTCCGAAGCCTTCAAGCCCGAGCCCTTCTCCAAGCTCTACCGGCGTTCGCTCTATCAGACGATGCGCTCTGCGGCCCGGAGGACGCTCGACACCGTCCGCCGCCGCCTCTCTGATTTCGATACCGAGGCGCGGGCCGACGCCGAGCTCGCTCTCGAGCACGAGCGCACCATCCTCGAGCGCCTCGAACGCGTCTCGACGACCCCCATCGAGTCCGTACGCATCCGTTGTCACGGCGACTACCACCTGGGGCAGACGCTCTGGACAGGCAAGGACTTCTTCATCATCGACTTCGAGGGCGAGCCCGCCCGCTCGCTCGGCGATCGCCGGCTGAAACGATCGGGTCTCTCGGACGTGGCGGGGATGCTCCGTTCCTTCCAGTACTGCGCCGCCACCGCCATCAGCACCGCCCGCGAACGCGGGCTCTACAACTCCGACGCCGAGCAGCTCCGCAACGCCCGCCTCTGGGGCCGCCGCTTCGCCCTGTGGTCTTCGGCCGCGTTCCTGCGCGGCTACCTCGAGGAGATCGCCAAGGACGAGCACCCGATCATCCCGCGTCGCGACGATCACGCCACCCTGCTTCTTGACGCGTGGCTTATCGAGAAGGCGATGTACGAGATCCGCTACGAGCTCGACTCCCGCCCCGACTGGGTCCGCATCCCGCTCCGGGGCGTTCTCGAGCTCGTCACCACCGATCAGCCCCCGGCGACCAACCCCAACCCAAACGTCCGCGAGGCATCCGAATGACCGCCACGCACGCCGCGCCCATCACCGACCGACGCCTCACCCCCGACGACGTCTTCCTCTTCAACGAGGGCACGCACTACCGCCTCCACGAGAAGCTCGGCGCGCACCTGGTCACCGAGAACGGCAGGCGAGGCGTCCGCTTCGCCGTCTGGGCGCCCAACGCCGAGCGCGTCTCGGTCGTCGGCGTCTTCAACGACTGGAACCCCGAGGCCTCCTCGCTCGAGCCGTATCAGGAGAGCGGCATCTGGCACGGCTTCATCGAGGGCATCGAAAAGCACGCGGTCTACAAGTTCCATATCCGCTCGCGCGCCCACGCGGGGTACGCCGTCAACAAGGCCGATCCCTTCGCCTTTACGAGCGAGATCGCGCCCAAGACCGCCTCCGTGGTCACCGACCTCGACTACGACTGGAACGACGACGAATGGATGCGCCGCCGCGCCGAGCGCAACCATCGCGAAGAGCCCATGAGCGTCTACGAGATGCATCTCGGCTCCTGGATGCACGCGACCGATTCCACCGAAGGCCCGCGCTCGCTCTCCTACCGAGAGATCGCCCCCAAGCTCATCGAGCACCTGAGGCGAACCAACTTCACCCATGTCGAGCTCATGCCCGTCATGGAGCACCCGCTCTACCGCTCCTGGGGCTACCAGACCACCGGCTACTTCGCGCCCACCTCGCGATTCGGCTCCCCGCAGGACCTGATGCGACTCATCGACGAGCTCCATCAGGCCGGCTTCGGCGTCATCCTCGATTGGGTGCCCTCGCATTTTCCCTCCGATGAGCACTCCCTCGGCTACTTCGACGGCACGCACCTCTACGAGCACGCGGACCCGCGCCAGGGGTTCCACCCCGACTGGAAGAGTCTCATCTTCAACTACGGGCGCAACGAGGTGCGGTCGTTCCTCGTTTCATCGGCCGCCTACTGGTGCGACAAGTATCACGCCGACGGACTCCGCGTCGACGCCGTCGCCTCCATGCTCTATCTCGACTACTCGCGCCGCGAGGGCGAGTGGATCCCCAACCGATACGGGGGCCGCGAGAACGTCGAGGCGATCGACTTCCTCCGCCAGTTCAACGACGAGATCCACCGGGCCTTCCCCGGCGTGCAGACCATCGCCGAGGAATCCACCGCGTGGCCCGGCGTCTCCCGCCCGACCGCCGATGGCGGCCTCGGCTTCTCCGCCAAGTGGGACATGGGCTGGATGCACGACACCCTCGCCTACCTCCAGCGCGACCCCGTTCACCGCAAGCACCACCACAACGAGATCACCTTCCGCGCGATCTATCAGTTCTCGGAGGACTACGTTCTCCCGCTCTCGCACGACGAGGTCGTCCACGGCAAGGGCTCGCTCCTGAACAAGATGGCGGGCGACGAGTGGCAGCGTTTCGCGAACCTCCGCCTGCTCTTGACGAATCAGTGGACCCAGCCCGGCAAGAAGCTCCTGTTCATGGGTTGCGAGCTCGCCTCGCGCATCGAGTGGAATCAGGACAACGCGCTCGACTGGCATCTGCTTGACGACCCGATGCACGCCGGCGTGACGAGGCTCACCGCCGAGCTCAACCGACTTCACCGGGACGTCCCGGCGCTCCACCAGCGCGACTTCGATCCGGGCGGGTTCCAGTGGGTCGATCCGGGCGACGCCGACCGCTCGCTTCTCTCCTACCTCCGTCTGGGCCGCCGCCCCGAGGACATCGCCCTTGTCGTCATGAACTACACGCCGGTCGTTCACGAGAACGTCATCCTCGGCGTTCCCCGCGGCGGCGTCTGGCGCGAGGCGCTGAATTCCGACGCCGGCGACTTCGGCGGCTCGGGCGTCGGCAACATGGGCCGGGTCGAGGCCAACCCGATGCCGAGTCACGGTCGCGACTGGTCTCTCACGCTGCGCGTCCCGCCCCTCGGCGCGCTCATCCTCACGCCCGCCGAGGACGCCGAGTGACCACGCCCCCCGAACACCTCGTCGCGCTCGCGCACCGCGCGGGCGTGATGACCGAGTACACCGGCTTCCGCGGCGATCGCGTGTCCGCGTCGTCCGAGTCGATCATGGCGGCCCTCCGTTCCCTCGGCGTCGACATCGACCGCCCCGAGCAGTCAGCCGACGCCCTGCGCGAGCTCGAAAGCCGCAAGGATCATCAGCTCGCCGAGCCGACGATCGTGATGACCGG
>CAZXGT010000077.1:0-10518 GCA_964639935.1 uncultured Phycisphaeraceae bacterium | reverse complement strand
TCCCCTTGGGAGACTGTGGCAATCGGCTCCCAGGGCCGCCAAGCCGTGTTCGTCGGTGTCGATGATCTCGAAGACAACGGCCTCATCGACGTGATCGCGCCCAGCCGGCCCAGAAGCCTCTTTCTCCACGCCGCAGACGACGCGACCGGCCTCTCATGGTCATCGCAGGAGCTTCCCTGGCCCGAAGACGTCGGGGAGGCCAAGGCCGCAGCGGTAGGGGACATCAATCTGGACGGCCGCAAGGATGTGGTCCTCACGGCCGTTGAGGCCGGCGAGATCGAGGCGCTCTCCGGCATGGCTTGGCTCCGCGCGCCGGAACTCCCGGAGGGCGATTGGCAGGCCTATGAAATCGCCGGGTTCGACGGCGAGAAATTCGACATCGTCCAGCTTGTCGACGTCGATGGAGACGGCGATCTCGACATCGTCGCCGCCGAGGAGCGAAACAACTCGCAGACCGTGCCCGGCCTAGGCGTGGTCTGGTACGAGAATCCGCTCATCCAGCTCACCGGCGATATCAACCGGGACCGTACCACCGATTCAGCCGATCTCGCCCAGCTCATCGGCGCGTGGGGCGGCGCCGGAGATCTCTTCCCCGAAGATCTCAACGGCGACGGCGTCGTAGATTCCTTCGATCTGGCCGTGCTCCTCGCCGCCTTCGGCCGAACGTGGTAGCCCGGACCTGCTGGGACCGATCCCGTCCCCGACACCGGAACGCTCGGTTATCTGGACAATCAGGCAAGGTTACGTTGCACTCAGCCCGATCGTCGCCGGCGGCCGCCCCGCCCCTCCTCATTCCCGATATGGGTCCGCGGCGCCGGGCAGGGCGCCCTTGAGCAATGCCCGGTCCGAGTCCCGCAGCATCGCGTAATCGTCATCTTCCAAGTCCCGGGCATCGATGATTCTGGTCTGCAGCATCCGAACGCTCGCAAGAAGGAAGACGGCGTTGGTGTCGTAGGCGTCGCGTCGCGCGAGCCGCTCGATCTCTCGCGCAAGATCGCGCACCACGCGATCGAGACCGCCCTTGGCGCGGAATCTCGTCATCGCGCTCGGATCGATCTCAAGCGCTCGCCGGAAGGCGGTCGCCGCAAGCTCCCGTTCCCCGAGACCGAGCGCCGCGAGCGCGAAGCCGACCTTGTGCTCGCCGCGCCGCTGGTGATTCGAAGCCAGGTCGCCGAACCGATCGAGGGCGCGCTCGAACCGCCAGTCCGCGAGCAGATCCCACGGGCTCCCCGCGTAAAGCTCGTCATAGGTCGGGCGAACGATCACTGTGCGCGTCGTCGTGCGAGACCGCTCGAGCCGCGGCGCGATCACGATCTTCGTCCGCGTTCGCACGCAGTGCGAGCACCCGCAACCGGACGCGTGGCGATGCCCGACGTGACCGTACCGCTTGAAACGAGAGTGCACGGAGAGCCGATCTTTGCCGCGGTCATAACGGGCGGAGCGGTGATGGACCCGATCCTTCGCCCGCTTGTGCAGCAGATGATCCCGATGAACCGTGCGGTCGATCTTCCGATCTCGCAGCAGGATCTTTTTCGTGAGATGGTCGCGCCCGGAGATCCGCGCCTCCCGGCTCTCCTTCGCAGCCGACCCAAAGGGCGACACCAGGTCGCCGCGGGTCCGGTCCTCTGAAGCGCGGCTCCCCGAGGCCGCGGCCGACTTCGCCTTCGCGCCAAAGGGCGACACCAGATCGTCGTTGGCGATCGCGGGAGACGCCGCCGTTGCGAGCGAAGCGAGAAGGGCGATCGCCGATGCCGTCAGTCTGTTCATGTCGAACCTCCGAATCCCGCCGCCGGCCGAAGCGCGCTCCGAGTAAGCCAGCCGCCGCGACATTCCTGTATACAGTATACAGAACCTTGAGGGTCCACAAAGTTCCCATCTTCGAACGATCGACAGGCAAAAGCCGAAGCTATCGCCTTTCGCGGGCTCAAATTCGCGGCTCATTGAGCGCCGACTGATAGTCCGAGAATGTATGTTATGTGGAATTGGTCTCGTCACGAGCTCTCTTCCCGGCGTGCCGAGCGCCCCCGCCGCGTGCGCGCGGCCGCTCCGTCGCACGATGACGGCCCCTGACCGCTCCGCACCGCTCGGACGCGCCGATCGCGGTCTCCAGCGCGCAGACGCGGATCGCGGCCGTGACCTCGCGCCCGCTCCGTCTCGGATCCTACAATCCCTCCATGTTTGATCGACTGAGCGACGGGTTCTCGAGTGCGATGCGCAAGCTCTCGGGGCAGGCCAACATCTCCGAGTCCAACGTCAAGGAGGCCGTGGAAGAGGTTCGCACGGCGCTCCTCGAAGCCGACGTCCAGTACGACCTCGTCAACGAGTTCTGCGGGCGAGTCACCAAGGACGCGATCGGGCACGAGGTTTCCAAGGCCGTCAAGCCGGGTCAGGAGTTCATCTGGATCGTCAACCAGCGGCTCACGGAGCTGATGGAGCCGCCCGAGGGCGTTCCGGCCGGCGTTCCCCAGGCCGCCCCAGCGCCCACCGTCATCATGATGTGCGGGCTCCAGGGGTCCGGGAAGACGACCACCTGCGGCAAGCTCGCGGCGTACCTGAAGAAGCGCGGTCGCTCGACTCTCCTGGTCGCCGCCGACCTTCAGCGACCCGCGGCCGTTGAGCAGCTCGAGACCGTCGCTCGGCAGGTGGCCGAGGAGGCTTCCGGCGGCGCCCGCGTCGACTTCTACGGCGAGCCGGACAAGGTCGCGGCCTACGGCGAGGCCGTGGGCGTCGCGGTCGACGTCTGCAGGCGCGGCGTCGAACACGCGAAGCGCGAGGGTTACGACACCGTCATTCTCGACACCGCCGGTCGCCTGCACGTCAATGACGATCTCATGGGCGAGCTCTCGCGCGTGAAGGACGCGGTGAGCCCGGATGAGATCTTCCTCGTCGTCGACGCGATGGTCGGGCAGGACGCCGTCGCGGCTTCCCGGGCGTTTCACGAGAAGCTGAGCGTCACCGGGGCGATCCTGACGAAGTTCGACTCCGACACCCGGGGCGGCGCGGCGCTCTCTGTGCGTCGCGTCACCGGGGCGCCCATCCGCTTCATCGGCGTCGGCGAGAAGATCGACGCCATCGAAGAGTTCCACGCCGACCGCATCGCGTCGCGCATCCTCGGCATGGGCGACGTCGTCTCGCTCGTCGAGAAGGCGCAGGAGGAGGTGTCCGAGGAGGAGGCCGAGCGTCTGAACGAGAAGATGGCCAAGGGCGAGCTGACGCTCGAGGATTTCCTCAAGCAGATGAAGACGATGCGGCGCATGGGGCCGATGAAGCAGCTGCTCGGGCTGCTGCCCGGGGTCGGAGGCATGCTCAAGGACGCCGACATCGACGAGAAGCAGCTCGACCGCGTCGAGGGCATCATCAACTCGATGACCTTCGAGGAGCGCCGCGACGTCTCGAAGATCAATATCTCCCGGCGCAAGCGCATCGCGAAGGGCTCGGCCCACAAGCCCGAGGACGTCAGCCGGCTCACGAAGCAGTTCACCGCCGTCAGCAAGATGACGAAGCAGATGGCCGGGATGGGCATGATGGGCAAGGCGAAGGCGGCCAAGGAGATGCTCGGCCAGCAGGAAGCCGCCCTTGGCGGCGGCGGGATGCCGGGGTTGCCCGGCGGCGCCATGCCCGGGGGCCTGCCCCGCATGAAGGGATCGACCAAGACCAAGAGCCCGAAAAAGAACTTCAAGAGGCGGAAGAAGAAATAGCCCCCCCTCCTGCTTAGTCGCGCGAGATCGGCAGCGGGTCCTCCGCCTCGCCGCGCGTCCACTTCTCGACGCGCGGCCAGACGAGCTCGTTGAGCAGGATCTTGACGCACGCGGCGGCAGGGATGCCCAGGAGCAGGCCGTAGGGACCGGCCAGCACGCCGCCCGCGATCGAGGCAAAGAGGATCGTCGGCGTCTCCATGTTCGTCTCCTTCCCCTGGATGAGCGGGGTCCAGACGTAATCGTCAAGCGCCTGGAGCGGGAAGTAGACCACGGCGGGGCCCAGAAGCGTCCACCACCAGGTGTCCTGCCACCCGGTGTTGGGCTCGACGGCGAGCAGGATCACAGCGATCGGCAGGCTCACGAGCGCGGCGTAGGGGATGATCGAGACGAAACCGGTAAACGGCCCGAGGATGAACGCCGCGGGGACGCCGGCGGCGAGGTAGCCCGCGGTGAAGAGCACGGACTGGATCACCGCGATGACGACCCGCCCGCGGATGAAGGCGGCGATGACGCGGTCCATCTCCTTGAGAAGCCGAACGATCGTCGGCTTGTTCCTCTCCGGCAGGAGCCGCTCGCCGAAGCTCAGCACGCGGGCGTAGCCGGTGGAGAAGAAGAAGAAAAAGAACAGCGTCAGGAAGGCGCCGAAGCCAAAGAGCGAGAGGCTCGTGAAGAACGCGAGGACGGCGGAGACGGCGCCGACCCCGGTATTGAGGGCTCGTTCGCCGATCACCTGAGCGTTCGCGCTGATCCACTCGCTCACCCGGTCGAGCGTGTTGCTGAAGGCGTCCGCTCCCTCGATGTCGTCGAGCTCCTCGACGAAAAAGTCACGCGTGTTCCGCCAGCCGTCATTGGGAAGATCGAGGTAGAGCTGCTCGTTCTCCGGCTCCTGGATGGAGGCCTGAAGCTCGGAAAGATTGGTCGCGAAGCGTGTGGCGAAGTCCACGCCCTGAACGATCGCGACGCCCAGCCCGATCGTGAGCGGAATCATCACCGCGAGAACGATCGCCGCGATGATCCCGACAGCGGCGCCCTCGCGCGAGATCCAGCGGACTCGGGTCACCCGGCGGACGACGGGCTCGAACAGATACGCCAGCGCGAGGGCAAGAAGGATGGGGACGGTGACGATGCTGAGCACGTCGCCCAGCCACAGGAGCGCGAGCACACCGAGCACGATGAGGATGTCGCGGACAGGCTGGATCTCCCAGAGATGGAGAAACCGCCACTCGTCGTGCTCTTTGGGATCCGGAGCGGATGCGGGAGCGTCGCTCATGGTGCGGAAGGTATCCGCAGGGACACGTTTACGCCATATTCATGGGGGTGAAGACCTCGTCGAAGTCGTAGACGCCCTGAAAATCCTCGAGCGAGTCTTCATCGGTCTTCCGCAACGCTCCGGCCTCGATAAGGGCGAAGACGATGCGGCCGAAGTCCTCGGTGCGATTCACATTCCACGAGCGGAGGACCGTGCGGGCGAGACCGCCGAACTGCTTGATGGCGTAGTCGCGGAGACCGACGCAGAGCTCCTGCCCAGAGACGTGACGCCCCCCGTCGGGGAGCTCGGGCTCCGCCTGACGCAGCGTCTCGACGGTGTGCCGGAGGCCTTCCTGCACGAACTCAAAGGCAGCGGGCGGGTAGGGCTCGGCATCACATCTGATTGTGATCCAGTCGATGCTCACTGGAAGACTCCCGGTTTGATCTCTGCCGCATGGTACGCCCATAGGGGCGGGAAGCGAAGCGGGTATCGGCGCTTTCGTGTCCCGGGGTTGAACCCCCCCACCAGCTCGATCATTCCGTTGGGCGGCTGGCGAATGGATGGCGGGCGATGACATAACGAAGCGGTCGAAGCGACCATTCGTCGCAGGGACCGAGACCGATGCGGGGGGTCTGAACAATCTCGGCGTCCTCGGGCGGCGTCGCTCGCTCGATCCAGAGAGTTTCGCTCGTGGTCAGGTCGTCGCCGGAGCGGGACTCGGTGATGCCGAGGGCCTGGCAGAGCTTGCCGGGGCCGGAGGCGAGATCCCGATCGGACAGCGCTGTCTTGCGTCGATTCGCGTTTCTTACGCGGCGCATCTGAGGCAGCCCTTCGGTGGGAGCCAAGGCGCGGATGAGGACGGCGTGGGCGTCTTCGGTCGTCCCCGCCACCACGTTCATGCAGCGATGGAGCCCGTAGGAGATGTAGACGTAGGCGAGGCCGGGGGCGCCCCACATGGGCTCGGTGCGGGCGGTGCGGCGTCCGCCCGCGGCGTGAGAGGCGAGGTCCTCGGGGCCGAGATAGGCCTCCGTCTCGACGATGACGCCAGCCCGGCGCTTCCCGCGGACGACGCTGACGAGTCGCTGGCCGAGAAGCCGGGGGGCGAGGGCGTCGGCGGGCGCCGCGAAGTCTTCGCGCGTCCATCGTGCGCTCATGGCGTCAGGAGCTCCGGCTGGGCGAGCGTCTCGAGAGCGGCTTCGAGGGTCGGTTCGGGGACGCGCAGCGCACAGAGACCGGCCTTGGGTCCGGGCGCAAGCGTGAAGAGCGATCGGTCGAGTCCGAGGGCGCGAGCGCCGGCGAGCGTCGCCATGTACAGGAGCGTTGCGGGATCGGCGGCGTCGCGATGATGGAGAAACCGCATCTCCCCGATCACCCCGAGGGTCGAGGGCGCGTCGCCCTCGAGGGTCGGGAGATTGACGATGGAGTCGGTGCCGAGGCAGACGTTGACGCCGGCGTTGAGGAGGTCGCGGTAGCGGTGCGGGCCGAGGAACTCATCATGCGCGAAGTACTCGCTCGATCGCGGGCAGTAGGCGACGGAGCAGCGGGTCCGGGCGAGGAAGGCGATCTCTTCGTCGTCGACGTCGCAGACGTGCGCGAGGAGCCACGGGGCCGACCGGAGCGCATCGGCGAGATGAGCGATGGGGCGAACCCCCCTGCCGAAGTCGTGCATCGCGGCTTCGTCGAGCACGCCCATGGCGTCGAGGAGCGCTCGCATCGGTCCGTCAGCGGCTTCGACGAAGCGGCGCTCGGCGACGCTCTCGGCCAGGTGCGTGCAGACGCCGAGGCCAAGATCCCGGGCAATCCGGGCGGCGGCTTCATAGATTCGCGGTCCGGCGGTGTAGGAGGCGTGGGGCGAGAGGCCGAGGCGCACGCCCCGGTGATCGATCGGCTCGGTGCGGGCGAGGGTTTCCATCTGATCGATCGTGCCGCTCTGGCGGAGGCCGAGGCCGAAGAACTCGACGTCGCTCCTGCCGATGAGCGGCGACTCTCGAAGGGAGCGGGTCGGGGCGACGCTGCCGATGCCGGCGACATCCCCGACGGCCGTGACTCCGGCGGCGAGGCAGCGATGGACGCCGAGCTCGACCGATTCGGCGACGCCGGCGTCGTCGGTCCGGCGTTCCGCGAGGATCATGCGGAGCCAGGAGTCGAAGCCGTCGGCGGGGTCGTAGGGCCGCGGGCCGATGTGCGTGAGATCGAGATGCGTGTGCGCGTTGACGAAGGACGGGAGGAGGATCTCCCCGGGTCGGTCGATGGCGCCCGATGTCGCGCCGCGCGCTCCTTCAAGGGAGACGAGCTCGACCGCGGGCCAGCGCGTTTCATCGAAATCGACGACGGCCTCTGCGGGCGCGAGGGCGATCCCGGCGGCGTCGAAGGCGGCGTCAAAGCGGTAGCGTCTGGTAGTTCGGCGGTGGTTCATGAAAAGTCAGCGGGTCGGCCGATAGGCGAAGCGTGGGCAGGCCGCGTATCCTGCGCGAGCACGGCTCAAAAAGCGAACCGCGCTCGAAAGCGGAAGGAGACACGACGATGGCGAGTCGAACGATGACGCCTCTGAGCAAGACGCCCCGGGCCCTGGCGCTCGGCGTGACGGCCGCAGGCCTTGCGCTGACGCTCGGCGGCTGCGCGTCGAGCGGCGAGGCCGACGACCTCTACGCGACCACCCGGGCGCTCGAGGAGCGGAACCTGATGCTCCAGCAGGAGCTGCAGGCGAAGGACAACACGATCGGTCTGCTTCGTTCGCGAGTGGGCGAGGCCGACGACACGGTCGCGCAGGTTCGCGATCGCAACGCCGCGCTCCAGAGCGATCTTCGTCGTCTTGAGGAGCGCTACCGCGCGCTCTCGGGGCGGCTCGATCAGGTGTCGGTCGGGATCGTCGATCCCGCGACCGAGCAGGCGCTCGAGCGGCTGGCCCGCGAGAACCCGAATCTGCTGACCTATGACGCCCGCCGCGGGATGCTCCGCTTCAACTCGGACGTCACCTTCGCGCCGGGCTCGGACGACGTGTCGGACCAGGCCTCGTCGGCGCTGCAGCAGGTCGCGGGTGTTCTCTCGCAGGCCGCGAGCGCCTACGACCTTCGCATCGTCGGGCACACCGACAGCGTGAAGCCCTCCCGTCCGGCGACGCTCCGCAATCACCCGACGAACACGCATCTGTCCGTCCATCGCGCCATCGCGGTGCGGGACGTTCTGGCGAGCGCCGGCGTCCCCCGGGTTCGGATGGAGGTCGCCGGTTGGGGCGAGTACCGCCCGGCGGTCCCGAACAACGCCGCTCAGGGGACGCCGCAGAACCGGCGCGTGGAGATCTACATGGTCCCCTCATCGACCGAGGTTCCGGGGACCGTCTCGGCCCCGCAGGATGATCAGCGCTCCTCCGAGCGCGAGGAGCAGCCCGAGCGGCGGCCCGAGCCCTTCAAGTAAGCCGCGGCTGATTTCGTCTTCCTTCGCCCGGCGCTTCGACCACGGAGCGTCGGGCTTTTCTTTGCGCCGCGAGCGGAGCGCATGAAAAAGCCCGGCGCCCCCTCCCCTCACGAGTCGGGCGCCGGGCGGGCAGATCCTGTGCGTGTCTGCGCTGGATCGTGCGGTGGCGGGGCCGCGGTCAGTTGTTGGCGCCGGTCGATCCGAGATCGACGCGCTGAACGATGCGGGGTCGGTCGTTGGGCGCCGCGACGTTGGAACGATCGAGCACGACGAATCCACGTCGCTCGAAGGCGGGCTCGAGCTCGTTGAGGAGCTCGGCCCTCTCCTGATCGGTGGCGCCGGCGGGCACCTCGATCGCCTCGATCGCGGCGGGCGAATAGGCGCGGACGATGTACCAGGCGTGGAAGACGTCCGAGCGCGTGGAGGCGGAGTTGGCGGCGGCGCGGAAGAGCGAGAGCCGCTCCTCGGGGTCGTCGGTCGGCTCCATCGTTGTGCCGTCAAAGTCGAAGGGGGTGTACGACCCGGCCTCGAGACGGACGGGCGGTCGGATGTCCAGGGCGTTGCGCTTCGTCGCGTCGAGCGAGTTGTTCTGGCTGTCGAAGGCCAGCTCGGTGAAGCCCGAGTTGAGACCGGGCGTGATGGTCGGGGGCGAAGCGGGGTCGCCGGGCGTCCAGCCGGCGAGCACGGAGAGCTCGCCGAGCGAGGCGAACCCGCGGCCCTTGCGGTGCTGGTCGGCGTTCGGCGCGGCGATCGCCGAGCTTCCGTTGTCCCGGTACGCCATGCGGAGCTCGGGCTGGGTCTGGTTATAGAGCGTGGTGAGGTCCGCGGTGGTCGTGTAGTTGTAGCTGTTCCAGGAGAGGTCGGCGTCGAGATCGCTCCATGCGTTGATACCGCCGAGGCGCTCGCGGTAGCGGAGAATGGCATTCAGGCGGGCGTAGGCGTTCTGCTCGTCCAGCCCGAGTTCCATCGGGACATCGCTCGTCTGATAGTCCACCGGGAGCACCATCGGGAGCGCGGCGAGGACGCGCTTGGGGGCGGTGTTGATATTGACGCGGCCCTGGATGAGCGGCTCGCGCGCGTTCAGGCGATCGCCGAGAGCCTCGAAGGCGTCGAAGACGCGGACGGCGAGGGGCACGGCGAGCGCGTCGGGGAGGCCGGGAACCGATTCGAGATCGCCGTTGGCGCCGAGGATGAAGCGAGTCGGATCGAGCACGCCGAGGTAGGGGTTGGGCGCCACGCTTCCGGCGCCTCCGCCTCCTTCCCCGCCCCCCGGTCCGCCCGGCAGCACGCCTCCACCGCCCGGGCTCTCGAGAGTCGATGAGGCGTAGTTGAGGTGGTAGTCCTTGCCGAGTTCCTCGGAGACGGTGGTCCACGGCGAGCTATCGAGAACGTCGGATTCGTCGACGGTTGGCGCGTTCGTGGAGTTGTGCAGGTAGGTGTGAGCGAAGGCGGAGATCATCCCGAGCTCAGCGACCGAGAGAAGCGGGCCGTCTGGCAGGAGGAGCTGGAAGCCGGGGATATCGTTCGCGAGCGTGCCGCCGGCGACGTCGTTCTCGCTGCCCAGCGTTAAGTCGCCCCACCCGGAGGAGAACGCGAGGATGTGGTTGGGGAGACCGTCCTGCTGGGTGAAACCGTGCCAGCCTTCGGCGTTGGTCGCAACGTCGGTGAGTGCGGCGACGACGACATTCGCGTTGGGCCGCTCGATCGTCTCGACGGGGAACCCTTGCGTGGGCTGGCTGGCGCCGGAGAAGCCGCCCTCGCGCTTCATGGCGGAGACCGTGACGAAGCGGGCGCCGATTTCGTCGGCGGTATCGCCGTCGCCAGCGACAATCGGGGCGAGGACCGTGGCTTCCGCGACGCCGGACTCGGACGCGGTCTGGGGGAAGGGGTCGGTGTCGCCGGTGCGGGTGAGACGGTCGAGCAGGACGCGGGCGCCGGGGTTCGGGTAGTTGTCGCGGTAGAGGAGGATCCCGGTGGAGGCGAGATCCCAGGTCTCGAAGGGGCGGTCGAAGTCGTCGAAGGTGGCGGCGTCGCCTCGCTCGGTGACGATGGTTGTGTCGCCGTCGAGAATCGCGGCTTCAAAATCATTGACGGCGTCGTCGTTATCGAAGGGCGCTTCGGCGCCGGCGTCGTCGGGATCGTAGCTGGCCCAGATGA
>CAZXGT010000076.1:0-11320 GCA_964639935.1 uncultured Phycisphaeraceae bacterium | reverse complement strand
GGGGCGGGCCTCGCTTACCGCTCGAAGCGGCTCGTCAGGAGCCGCTTGAGCTTGCCCGCCGCGTCGTCGGCCGCGGTGTAGAACGAGTCCTTCTCGCTCTCGACCATCACCGGGTCCATCCCGCGCGGGCGAGCCTCGAGCCGGCATCGCTTGTCATCCGGCCCGCCCTTGCCCGGGCCGTTGATGTCGCTCAGGTGCACCTCGATCCGCGTCAGGCGGTCAGCAAACCGCTCAAGGGAACGCCCGAGCGTCTCCCGCACGTACGTCTCAAGCGCGTCGGAAGAGTCGACGTTCGCGTAGTTCATCTGGACCTGCATGACCATATTCTCCTTGCGCAGCGGTCGGTTGCGATCGTTGTACGGCCGAACGATTCAAAGAGTTCGCGTGTCGCCGAGGCGCCGATGGATGGGTATCCTCCCTCCAATCCACTCCGAGGGCGCCGGAGCGCCGGGCGCCGCTTCCTCCGCGACGAAAGCTCCTCGACCGGCATGACACTGGGACTGAGCGTCATCATTCTGGGCGTGCTCGCCGTCGCCGCGCCGGGGCTCTACCGCCTCTCGCGGACGCTGGCCGGCGTGGTCGTCCCGCTTGTGCCGCTCGCGCTCGGCGTCTGGTTCGCGCAGCGGATGACCGGGCTCGGAGGCGAGGCCCTCTTGGAGTTCACGCCCTGGTCGCCGGGGCTCTCGCTCGATCTCGCCTTCAGCCTCGACGGACTCTCGGGCGTCTTCGCGCTGCTCATCTGCTTCATCGGCGGCCTCGTTTTGCTCTACGCAACGAGCTACATGAAGCCGTACCCCCGCGCCGGGAGCTTCCTCGGGATCCTCACCGGCTTCATGGCCGCGATGCTCGGGCTCGTCCTCGCCGACAACCTGCTCCTGCTCTTTGTCTTCTGGGAGCTCACGAGCATCACGAGCTTCCTGCTCATCGGCTTCGACCACCAGCGGGAGTCCGCCCGGAAGGCCGCGATCCAGTCCCTGCTGACGACCGGGCTCGGCGGGCTCTCCCTGCTCGCGGGCGCCGTCCTGCTCGGCATCGCCGCCGAAACCTTCACCATCAGCGACATCGACGCGAGCGTCATCGATCACGCCTTCTACCCCGCGATCGTCGCGCTGATCCTCATCGGCGCCTTCGCCAAGAGCGCCATCTTTCCCTTCCACTACTGGCTTCCCAACGCGATGGAGGCGCCCTCGCCCGTCAGCGCGCTGCTGCACTCGGCCACCATGGTCAAGGCGGGCGTCTATCTCGTCGCCCGTCTCCACCCCGCCCTCGGGGGAACCCTCATCTGGGACAACTTCCTGATCGCCTTCGGCGGCGCGACGATGCTCATCGGCGCCGTGCTCGCCACCCGGCAGGACCAGCTCAAGAAGATCCTCGCCTACTCCACCGTCAGCTCCCTCGGCACGCTCATCATGCTCATCGGCATGGGCGCCCACAAGGCCGCCGGCTACTACCTGCTCGCCCACGCGCTCTTCAAGGGCGCCCTGTTTCTCGCCGCCGGGAGCGCCATCAAGCTCACCGGCGAGAAGAACCCCGAGCGCATCTCGGGCGCCCTCCGCGGCGCGCCGATCCTCGCGGGCGCCGGCGTCCTCGCCGCCCTCTCGATGATGGGCATGTTCCCGTTCCTCGGGTTCGTCGGGAAGGAGCTGACGCTCAAGGCGAGCCTCGCGCACCCGGAGTTCACCGAGCTCGTCATCATCACCACGACGCTCGCCGCCGCGCTCACCGTCTACGCCTCGCTGATCGTCGGGCTTCGCCCGCTGACCGGAGACCCCGCCGAAGGCGTCCGACGCGCCGCCGAACCCTCGTGGCGCCAGCTCGCCGGACCCGTTCTGCTCGCGCTTGTCGGACTCCTCGCGAGCGTCGCCCCCCAGCTCTTCACCGTCGAGCTCGTCGCCGGCATGAAACAGGCCATGAGCGCCAAGCCGACCTCGTCGGCCGACATCAGCGTCGCCGAGATGCTCTGGCCCCCCACCGCCGCGACGTGGCTCTCCATCATCGCCCTCGCCGCGGGCGCCCTTCTCTACGCCAGGCGCGCGCTCTACCGCCGAATCACAAGCCACGTCGACACGCTCGGCGCCATCGGGCCCGCCCGCGGCTACGACCTCTCCCTCCGCGGGCTCGCCGCGCTCGCCGCCGGGCAGACGCGGCTCCTCCAGCACGGGGACCTCCGCGGCTACATCCGCCTCACGATGCTCGTCGCGATGCTCGTGATCCTCGCCGGCGCCTGGAGGGCCGACCTCCTCCGAGTCCCGCCCAGCGTCTTCGCCGATTTCGCCTGGCTCGACGCCCTGCTCGCCGGTTGCTTCATCGCCGGCGCCGTCGGCGCCACGCTCCAGACCACCGCGCTCGCCTCCATCGCGGTTCTCGGCGGCGTCGGGTTCACACTCGCCATCCTCTTCGTCGTCTTCGGCGCACCCGACGTCGCCATGACCCAGTTCGCCGTCGAGACCCTCATCGTCATCATGTTCGTTCTCGTCGTGCTCCGCCTCCCCCGCTACAGCCTCCTGACCTCCCGCGGGAGCCGCCTTGTCGACGCCGCGCTCGGCGCGGTCTTCGGGCTGCTCATGGGCGCCCTCACCCTGGGCGTCGCCGGTCGCCCCAACCTCCCAGAGATCATCTCCATCGAGCACGCCGCCCGCAGCGTTCCCGAGGGCTTCGGCCGCAACGTTGTGAACGTCATCCTCGTCGACTTCCGCGCGATCGACACTCTCGGGGAGATCTTCGTCCTCGGGATCGCCGCGATCGGCGTGGCGTCGCTTATCGCCCTCAAGCGCCGCGGCGACGACCACGAGGGGCAACGCTCGGTCATCCTCGAAACCGGCGCGCGATGGATCCTCCCGGTGATGCTCGTCTTCTCCGTCATCGTGCTCCTCCGCGGGCACAACGAGCCCGGCGGCGGATTCGTCGGCGGGCTGCTCGCCGCCGCGGGACTCGCGCTCCAGACACTCGCCTTCAGCGCCGCCACCGTCGCACGCCAGCTCCCTGTCAGCTCCCGCACGCTCATCGGGGCCGGGCTGCTCATCGCGCTCGCGAGCGGGATTCCCGGCGCCTTTGCTTACGACAGCTACATGGCCTCGGTGTGGACGAGCGTTTCCCTCCCCGGGTTCCCCGACCCCCTCAAGCTCGGCACCCCCCTGCTCTTCGACATCGGCGTCTATTTCACCGTTCTCGGCATCGCCCTTCACATGATCTTCTCGCTCGAGGAGGCGCTCCATGATCGCGTTTCTGGCTCTTAGCGTCGCCGCCCTCTTCGGCGCCGGCGCCTACATGCTCATGCGCCGCAGCCTCGTCAAGCTCGTCATGGGCCTCATCCTCATCTCCCACGGCGCGAACCTGCTCATCTTCACCATGTCCCGGCCCGAGCGGGGCCGACCGCCGCTGGTGCGCTCCGGCCAGGACGCCCCCGCCGCCCCCTTCACCGATCCGCTCCCCCTCGCGCTCGTCCTCACCGCCATCGTCATCAGCTTCGGGATCGTCTCCTACTCCATCGTGCTGATCAAGCGCGTCTACCAGACCGTCGGCGCCGACGACCTCTCCCAGATGACCAGCACAGACCGATGACCCTCGTCGCCCTCCCGGTTCTGATCCCCCTCTTCGCCGGCGCCCTCTGCCTGCTCGTCTGGGGCCGCGCCCGCGCCCAGGCCGCCATCGCCGTCCTCGCCACCCTCGGCATGCTCGCGGCGAGCCTCGCGCTGCTCGCCCGCGCCGACGCCGGGAACATCGACGTCATCCACTTCGGCGCCTGGGACGCGCCCGTCGGCATCAGCTTCGTCGCCGACCGCCTCGGCGCGCTCATGACCACCCTCGCCGCCGTCACCGGGCTCGCCGCCGCCGTCTTTTCCATCGGAACACTCGACGAACCCCGCGCGCGCGGCGGGCACTACCCCCTCCTGCTCACCCTCGTCGGCGCCGTCGCCGGCGCCTTCCTCACCGGCGACCTCTTCAATCTCTACGTCTGGTTCGAGCTCCTCCTGCTCTCCTCATTCGTCCTGCTCACCCTCGGGGGCGAACGACCACAGCTCGAGGGCGCCATCAAGTACGTCACTCTCAACCTCGTCGGGTCGGTCCTCTTCCTCGCCAGCATCGGCCTCATCTACGGGGCCGCGGGCACGCTCAACATGGCCGACCTGGCCCAGCGCCTCGGGGACCTCGAGCCCGCCTTCGCCACCGCCGTCTGCGCCCCGCTCCTGGTCGCCTTCGGGATCAAGGCCGCCGTCTTCCCCGTCTTCTTCTGGCTCCCGGCCAGCTACCACACCCCGCCGCCGGTCGTCTCCGCCCTCTTCGCCGGGCTGCTCACCAAGGTCGGCGTCTACTCCATCATCCGCGCCTGCCTCCTCTTTGCGGGTCACGAGGTCGAGCTCCTCGCCCGCGCCGTCATCTGGATCGCCGGCCTCACCATGCTCTCGGGCGTCCTCGGCGCCGTCGCCCAGAGCGACATGCGCCGCATCCTCTCATTCCACATCGTCAGCCAGATCGGCTACATGCTCATGGGCCTCGGCATCGCGATGATCGTCGTCGCCACCGGCGACGCCCCGCCGGAGATCGCCGCACTCGCTCTCGCCGGCGCCGTCTTCTACGTCTTCCACCACATCATCGTGAAGACGAACCTCTTCCTCCTGAGCGGCGCCGTCATCCGGCTCCGCGGTCACTCCCGCCTCGACGACCTCAGCGGCCTCCTCTCGACCCACCCCGCGCTCGCCGGGCTCTTCCTCTTCTCCGCCCTCTCCCTCGCCGGGATCCCGATCCTCTCCGGCTTCTGGACCAAGGTCGCGCTCGTCAAGGGCGGGCTCATCGCCGGGCAGTGGCCCGTCGTCGCGGTCTCCCTCGTCGTGAGCCTCCTCACCCTCTTCTCGATGATGAAGATCTGGACCAACGCGTTCTGGGGCCCCGCCCCCGAGGAAAACGAGCGACCGGCCGACGAGCCGCGCCTCGGGCTCGCCGTCTACGCGCCGATCCTCTTCCTCGCCGCGATCAGTCTCTTCTTCGCGCTCGGCGGGCCCGTCGCGTACCGCTTCGCCGAGCGCACGGCCGTGCAGCTGCTCGAGCCCGCCGACTACGCCCGCGCCGTCCTGACCACCGGGACCAGCAGCGAAGGGAGCGCCGACTGATGTTCGCCGCCAACATCCTCTTCGCCGTCGCCTGGGCCGCCGTCATCGGCCCCTTCACGCCGGCCAACCTCGCCGCCGGCTTCGTCGTCGGCTACCTCGCGCTCCTCCTCGCCGCCGGCCGGCGCAATCGCTACTTCCGCCGAAGCCGAAGCGCCCTCGCCCTCGTCCTCTACACCCTCTACGAGCTCGTCAAGGCCAACCTCCGCGTCGCCTGGTACACCGTCAGCCGGCTGAGCGACCTCCACCCCGCCATCCTCGCCGTCCCCCTCGAGGAAAACCTGACCAACGCCGAGATCACCCTCCTCGGAGCGCTCATCACGCTCACCCCCGGCACCCTCACGATGGACGTCTCCGCCGATCGACGCATCATGTTCATCCACTTCATGCACATCGACGACCCCGAGACCGCCATCGCCGACGTCAAGTCCGGCTTCGAGCGTCGCGTGCTGGAGGCCACGCGATGATCCACGCGCTCGCCCAGTCCTCGGAACTCGCCGACCTCCACTGGATCTACCTCGTCGCCGGCGCGACGCTCGCGCTCTCGCTCCTGCTCGCCCTCGGGCGGCTCCTCCGCGGGCCCACGCTCGCCGACCGCGTCATCGCGCTCGATCTCATCGGCTTCATCGCCGTCGGCGCCATCGGCGTCTTCGCCATGGCCGCGTCCCTCCCCTCGCTCATCGCCGTCGCGCTCGTCGCGGCTCTCATCCTCTTCCTCGGCACCGCCGCCTTCGCCATCTACCTGCAGCGAAGGAGCGACGCATGAACGAGCCCAACCTCCTCGCCGGCGCCCTCGTCATCCTCGGGTCCGCCTTCATGCTGCTCGCCGGGATCGGGCTCGTCCGCATGCCCGATCTCTACACCCGCATGCAGTCGGCCACCAAGGCCGGAACCCTGGGCGTCGCCCTCATCGCCCTCGGCGTCGGCGCGCACTTCGCCGAGACCAACGTCGTCGTCGAGGCCGTGCTCATCGTCGCCTTCCTCTTTCTCACCGCGCCCATCGCCTCGCACCTGATCGCTCGCGCCGCCTACCACGCCCGCACGCCCGTCTGGTCGCGCACCACCCGCGACGACCTCGCCGGCGCGATCGACCACGAGCCCCCGCCCACGAGGCCTCGCGACAATCACGATTGAGCGAAGCCCCATCCGAGGACCGCGGCGCAACCCGATGTTCCGCCCGCTCGAAGACCGGCCCCGCCGAAGAACCCGCTCAGGCGACGCGCGACGCCGCCGCTCCCGACTCGGACGCAAGCCCCACCTCGTCGCTTGTGGCCATGTTCGGGTCCGCCTTGTCCTCCGCCAGCTCGTCGCCAAGCGTCTCGTCCCACTGCTCGAGCCGACCGTGGTGCGCCGCCTTCGCGAGAAGGTGAGAACCGATCGGCGTCGCCACGAACGTGAACACGAGCGTCATCAGCGCCTTGCTCAACACCGCCCACGATCCAAGCTGCTCCACCGCCGCGATCAGCATCCCCGTCAGACCGAGGGTCACGCAGATCGACGCCCCGTGAAGCCGGATGTACGCGTCCGGCAGCCGATGCAGGCCGATCGCCCCCACCAGCATGAAGAACAGCCCGACGAGCAGCACCGCCGCCACCGAAAGATCGACCACCACCTGTGCCGTTGTCGCGTCCATCAGACCGCCCTCCGCCGACCGATGTACTGCGCGAACGCCGCTGTGCTCGCAAACCCGAGGATCGCCACCACGAGCGCCGTGTCGAAGTACACCAGCGTCTCGAAGCGGATCGTCAGCAGGATCGCCAGGCCCACCACCTGCATCGCGAGCAGGTCGCTCGCGATCCCGCGATCCGCCAGCGTCGGCCCCTTCACCAGCCGCCACAGGCACAGCACGAACGCCACGCCGAGCACGATCACCCCGATATCCACCACGCCAAGCACCACCAGGCGCGACCACGACGCCGCCCCGGGATCCGCAGCGCCCCCGCCGCCGGCGTCGAGCGCCGCAGCCGCCAACATCGTCGTCCACTCCGTCGTCACGAGAACACCCCCCCAGCTCGCAGCCTCGCCCGGAGATCATCGATGTCCCGGCGCACCTCCGCCGGGTCGCGTCCGAACATCGCGTGCACGTAGAGCCACTCGCCGTCCGGGCTCTCATCGATCGCGAGCGTGCCCGGCGTGAGCGTGACCGCGCCGGCGAGCACCGTCCGCTCCACCGCGCTCAGGCCCGTCACCGGGTACCGGACGATCCGCGGCGCCAGAAGCGACGGCTTGAAGATCGCCCGCGTCACCTGCAGGTTTGATTTCACCAGAAGCCCGAGGAAGTGCAGCGCGAACCGCGCCAGACGCACGCCGTTGCCCAGATAGTCGGTCCCGGGCGAGGTCAGCGTGTACGCCTCGATCACCACCGCACCGACGACCATCCCCGCGACGAAGTTCCACTCCGAGAAGTTCGCCGTCAGGCTGCACCACACCACCGCCAGGCCGATGTTGAAAAGGAAGTTCTTCATCAGTGCGCGCCCTTCTCCTTCGACCCGCCCGCCTCGGCGAGCGACTCGGCCAGCGCCTCATAGATCGGCAGCGTCGCCGCCGGTCCGTCGTCCGTCCACGCCTCATCCCCGAGCACCGCCGTCACGTACCCGCGCGGCTCGTTGAGCTCCGCCGTCGCGCTCATCGCCGTTGAGAGCAGCGGCTCGGGCGCCAGCCCGATGCCCACGGCCCCCGCCACCAGCAGCCCCGCCGAGAGATACGCCGCCCGGAGCCCGCTCGTCCGACCCGGGAACGCCAGCCGGCTCTGCGTCGCCGGCTCGCCCTCGGGCGACACCCAGAAGATCCGCGCGTAGAGCTTCGCCATCACCACGAGCGTCAGCGCGCTCGTCGCGAGCAGGATCACCGCCATCACCGTCCACGCCGCGCTCATCGCCGCGCCGGGCCCAAGGGCGTCGCGAAGGATCGCCAGCTTCCCGTAGAACCCAGACAGCGGCGGAAGACCAACCGTGCTCATCGCCGCGATCAGGAACAGCGCGCTGAGCCACGGCGCCCGGCGGTGCAGCCCGCCGAGCTTGTCCAGATCATCCGTCCCCGACAACCGCTCCATGATCCCGCAGCACAGGAACAGCGCCGCCACCGTGAGCATCGACTGCGCGCTGTAAAAGAGCGCGCCGCCCAGGGCCTCGGGCGTCAGCAGCGCGATCCCCATGAGCGGAACGCCGACGCCGCTCACGAGGATCATCGCGATCACGCGCCGCACGCTCCGCATCGCCAGGGCGCACAGCGCGCCCAGGAACATCGTCGCCCCCGCCGCCACCGTCAGGATCAGCGTGATCGGCGACTCCTCGCGCGCCGCCGGCGCCGCGAACACCATCGGCATCAGCCGCAGCATCGCGTACACCCCAACCTTCGTCAGCAGCCCGCCAAAGAGCGCCGCGACCGGGATCGGCGTCGTGTGATACGTGTCCGGCAGCCAGAACCACAGCGGGAACGCCGCCGCCTTCAGCGCGAACACGAACAGCAGCATCGTCGCCACCGCCGGGAACGCCGCCGGGAGCGGCTCGCCCCCGGGCGCCGCGCTCGATGCCACCTCGCGCGCCAGGTCCGCGTAGTTCAGCGTCCCCATCATCCCGTAAATCAGCCCCGCCCCGAGCACGAAGAAGCCCGACGCGATCAGGTTCAGCATCACGTACTTGAACGCCTGCGTCATCTGCCGACGAGAGCCCCCCGCGCACAGCAGCGCGTAGCTCGACATCAGCATCACCTCGAACGCCACGAACAGGTTGAACAAGTCGCCCGTCAGAAAGCTGTAGTTCACCCCCATGACCAGCAGGTGCGTCAGCGGGTGGAACCACCGCCGCTCGGTCAGCGGCGACAGCGATCCCGACGCGTAGATCAGCGCCGCCAGCGCCACAAGCTGCGTCGTCACGATCAGCAGACCCGAGATCCCGTCGAAGACGATCGTGATCCCAAAGGGCGCCGGCCAACCGCCCATCTGCGTCGGCACGATCGAACCGCTCGCCGTCTGCGCAAGCCAGCCGGCGCTCAACGCGAGCGTCGCCAGAAGCGAGCCGATCCCGATCGCCCGCGACAGCGCGAACCGCCGACGCGTAAACGTCGTCACGATCCCCGCCGCCATCGGGATGACCACCAGAAGAACGATCCAGCGCGCCTCGGGCATGACTAGGCCGCCTCCCTCTCGCTCGCGCCGCCCCTCGCGTGGTGCGGCTTGGACGGGCGGTCCTCCCGCGCCAGATCATCGATCCACAGCGACGCCGCCCGCCGGTACGTCACCACGAGCAGCGAGAGCAGGAACGCCGTCACCGCGAAGCTGATCACGATGCTCGTCAGAACCAGCGCCTGCGGGAGCGGATCCACCGGCGCCGCCTCCCCGCTCCCGAGCACCGGCGGCGTGTTGAGACCCGCCGCCGCACCCGCGATCTCCGCCACCGGCTGACCGCTCATCGCCATGATCCCGAGGTGCGCCGCGTGGCTGAAGAGAAACACCCCCATCGCCACCTCCTTGAGCTCGCGCCCGAGCATCAGATACACGCTCACGCCGAGCACGCACGCCACACAGATCGCCAAAAGAAGCGTCACGTCTCCACCTCCTCGGTCAGCCGGTTGATGATCCCCACGCTCGCCGCAACCACCACCGTCAGCACGCCAAGGTCAAAGAGCATCACGCTCGCCCAGTGGTACGAACCACCCCCCGGGAGCGCCGCCACGTCGTGGTAGCTCCGGAGGAACGGATCCCCGATCGCCATCGGCCACGCCGCCGAGAACAGCGCGATCCCGAGCCCGAGCGCCGCCATCGGGGCCGGCTTGATCGGGATCAGCTTCTTGATCGAGTCGGGCCCCATCGCCATCCGGAACACCGCCAGAGCCACCGAGGCCGTCAGGCCCGCGATGAACCCACCGCCCGGCGCGTTGTGACCCTTGAAGAACACGTACCCCGCGAAGATCAACGCCAGCGGAAGGATCAGCCGCATCGACACCGCAAAGAGCGAAGACTGCAGCGTCGGCTGCGGACCGATGTTCACCGCCTTCGGATCCTCCGGGTGGAACTGGTCGGGCGCGGGATCCAGCCCGCGCGTCATCATCGCCCGAAGCTTCTTCGCCGGCGCCGAGCCGACCAGACTCAGCACCGCCAGCGCCACGATCGCCAGCACCGTGATCTCGCCCAGCGTGTCGTACCCGCGATGATCCACCAGGATCACGTTCACCACGTTCAGCCCGCCCCCGCCGCGACCCGCCGTGTCTGCCAGACCGTCGTAGCTGTGCGCCACGAACCAGTCCCCGAGGCGAACGCCAGGGTTGAAGTCCGGCGTCTCCGCCGCGTGCAGCACGAGGAAACCGATCACGAGCCCCACCGAACCGCCGATCGCCGCACGACCAACACGCCCGCCCTTCGGCTGAACCCTCGGCTCCTCGGGCAGCATCCGAAGCACCAGCAGGAACAGCATGATCGAGATCAGCTCGAACATCAGCTGCGTCAGCACCAGGTCCGGCGCCTGATACAGCAGATACATCATCGTCACCGCCATGCCCGCGGCGCCGAGCATCAGCACACGGTTCACGCGGCTCCGGACGAACGGCATCAGAAGCGCCGAGACGCAGATCATCACCGTCGTGATCACCGCCGCCGTGCCCGCCGCAAAGCCGGCCGCCCCAAGCGGCGCCACGCGCGGGAGCGAGAGCAGCGCCGGCTGATAGAACCCGGCGGCCACGATTCCCACCAGAAGCGCCGCGAAACACAGCACCGCGTACACCCTGAAGTTCCCGTTCTGAAGCCGCGACAGCGCCGCCCAGCCCGCGCCCTCCAGCGCCCGATCGACCGATGGGAACAGCCGATTGTGCGGATCCTCCCACGCCCGCCGCCAAAGCGGCGAAAGACCGATCGCCGCGCCCAGCGCGATCGCGAGCCCGCTCATCGCCAGAGGCAGGCTCGGATGCGTCACCGCGTAAATCACGCTCGGCAGATGCTCCCAGTAGAGCGCGTGCGTCTCGACCGGCGACAGCGCGTCCCCGAACCACCCAGGGGCCACGCCCCCGACGACCTGCAGCCCCGCGAGCAGCGCCGCCGGAAGCCACAGCCACACGCCCCAGAACCCGCGCTCCGGCGCGTGCGCGTTCTCGATCCGCTCGCCCCGCCCCGCGAATGTCGTCAGGATCCGCACGAAGATCGCCACGTTCAGCGCCGCCGTCAGGATCCCCGCGACGCCGACCGCCCACACCCACGCGCTCGTCTGCGCCGCGTGAACCGCCTG
>CAZXGT010000075.1:7961-11397 GCA_964639935.1 uncultured Phycisphaeraceae bacterium | reverse complement strand
CTGCACCGCCTCGAGCGTCACTTTCTTGACGAGGCGCGAGCCCACGAAGGAGCCGAGGAAGGCGCCGGCGAGGGCGAGGTAGATGGGGCCGAGGCGGTTCTCGGCGTCGAGCGTCTTCAGTTTGCCAGCGAAGAAGCCGGCGCCGTAGCCGATGAGGCGGCTGACGTCCACGAGCACGGCGCACGCGGCGAACGTGCCGACGAGCTGCTTCTTGTCAAGCTTCGCCTTGCGAAGGAAGACGGTTCGCAGTGCCCCCTGGTGCCCCGAGAGGCCGCCGAAGAAGCCGGAGAGCGCGCCGCCGACGGGGAGCCACTTCATCGAGACGGAGAGGGCCTTGCCGGGCTTGCCCTCGAGGATCGCGAAGGCGCCGATGAGGAGACCGATGACGAGCTTCTCCGGCGTGATCGTGGCGTTGACGCCGAGGGCTTCGTAGCGGGCGATGACGCCGAGATCGCCGAGGCTGGCGAGGACCTTGGCGCCGAGGAAGGCGAAGATGGCGGCGGGGACGCCGAAGATGAGCGTGGTCTTCCACGAAGCCCATTTGCCGACGAGGGCGAGCTTGAGCAGGTTGTTGGCGAGGTGGACGACCGCGGTGGCGGCGATGGCGGTCTCGACGTCGTAGAAGAGCGCGAGCGCCGGCATGAGGAGCGTGCCGAGGCCGAAGCCGGAGAAGAGCGTGAGCGCTCCGGCGACGAAGGCGACGAGACCGACGGTGAGAAGTTCGAGCATGGGACGCGCGGCTATTCGCGGCGCTCCTCGCGGATCGGCCGCACGTGCTCCGGGGCCTCATCGGGCGGAGCGTCGAACCACTCGGCCTCGAACCAGCCGGAGTAGCCAAAGAGCGGCCCCCAGGCGCGGTTGCTGACGTTCACGTCGATCCTGAATCGTCCCTCCTGGTCGTCGTACCATTCGCAGACGTTCGCCACGCCCGAGAAGAGCATCGGGAAGGTGAACCCGATCACGCCTTCGTAGAAGCGCTGGGCCCCGGAGCGGAGGCGAAGCCCTCCGCGTTCGTCGACGGAGAGCTCGAGATCGACGGCGAGATGCTGGTGGCTGCCGAGGTAGTCGACGATCTTGCGCCGCTTCTCCGAGTAGATCATGTACGCGTCGAAGCGCCGGGGACGCCTGGTCCCGAACGTGCGGACCCACGTGACGGTGTCGCGGCCGAAGCGATCGAGGTAGGCGTAGTTCTCGATCGTGAACGGGACGTTCTCGCCCTGCTCAGGGAACATGATGCGCCGCCACGTGCCGACGTAGAGGAACGGCAGCGTGTAGAGGCGGCCGTGCCAGAGTCGCTCCATGATCCCGGTTCCCTTCGATGCCTTCCCCGGGGTCAGCGAGAAACGGCGCTGGATCTGCGGGTGCAGCCGTTCGAAGTCCGATCCGAGGACGCGCTGGTAGATGGAGGTCATGAGGCGGCTCCGGCGGGTGGGCGGCTGCGGCATCGTCTGGCGGAGGGCTGATCGTCGCGGAGGACGAGCCCGATCGCGGCCAGCGCGATCACGCACAGATTGAGCGTGACGGGGTTGAAGGCGTGTCCCAGAAACCGGGGCGCCGAGATCCCGACGCCGGCGAGAGCGACGACCATCAGTCCGATCGACGTCCAGAGCAACGCTCGTGAGCGCCACAAAACGAGCAGGGCGAGGCCGAAGGCGATCTCGAGGATCCCGGCGACGAGAACGCCGGTTTCCGCCGACGCGACGCTCACGCCGCCCTCGGTCAGCATGAGAAACTCGTCCTCGTGGCGGACGATGAGCTTGGGAACCAGGCCGTGCCACACAAAGACGAAGACGAGCCCGAGGCGGCTGAGGGCGTATCCGGCCGCGGCACGACGCGAGCGCTCGGGCGACGCGCCCTCCTCGAGCCAGAGGCGCAGCCGGTCGAAGCTCCATGCGGTCGCCCACCACATCAGCGGGCGGAAGACGGCGCGGTCGAGCAGGCGTCCCGGCAGCCCGAAGCGAACCGTGTAGTCGTAGCGGGTCAGAAACCGCACGCCGTCGTCGGTCGGCTCGTATTTCCAGTAGCCGGAGCCCTCGCGGATGAGCGAGAGCGGGTCTTCGGACCAGAACCGAAGGGCTGAGGTGCGCACGCCGCCCGCCTCGTGCGCGCCGGTCGATTCGCCGCCTCCCTCGATCCGCTTCCCGAAGCCGATCTTGGTGGCGTAGAGGAAGCGTTGCGGCTCGCTCTCGCTGTCCCGCGGAAGGTATTCGATCGTCGTGAACCGAAGGTCCCAGCGCTCGTGGGCATCCGGCGTCTGCGTGAGACGCCAGATCTCCTCGATCGGCGCGTCAATGTGAATCTCGACGTAAAGACTCACGGCGTCTCCTCGGCCGGGCGTTCGGACCGCCCTGAGTCTATCAGCGCAAGAAAAAAGCCCCGGGCTGAGCGCCCGGGGCGTGAGCGATTCTGAGGCGTCGGCTCGCGACGTTTCCCTTCGCGCTCGGAAGAGGGATCAGTAGCGGTAGTTGTCGGGCTTGTAGGGTCCCTCGACGGGCACGCCGATGTAGTCGGCCTGCTCGTCGTTGAGGACGGTGAGCTTGGCGCCGAGCTGCCCGAGGTGGAGGCGGGCGACGTGCTCGTCGATCTTCTTGGGCAGGAGGTAGGTCTTCTTCTCGTAGGCGTCCTTGTTGGCCCAGAGCTCGATCTGCGCGAGGGCCTGATTGGTGAAGCTGTTGCTCATGACGAAGCTCGGGTGGCCGGTGGCGCAGCCGAGGTTCAGGAGCCGGCCCTCGGCGAGGACGATGACGCCGTGCTCCTCGACGCCGTTCTTCGGGTCGGCCTTGAAGAGGTAGCGGGCGACCTGATCCTTGACCTCGACCTTCTCGACGCGGCCTTCCTCGACCCACTTGTGGAGCCCGGCCATGTCGATCTCGTTGTCGAAGTGGCCGATGTTGCCGACGATGGCGTTGTTCTTCATCTTCGCCATGTGATCGACGGTGATGATGTCCTTGTTGCCGGTGGTCGTGATGAAGACGTCGCCGTCGGCGAGCATGTCTTCGAGCGTGACGACCGAGTGCCCGTCCATGCAGGCCTGAAGAGCGCAGATGGGGTCGATCTCGGTGACGTAGACGCGGGCCTTCTGCCCGGCGAGAGACTGCGCCGAGCCCTTGCCGACATCCCCGTAGCCGCAGACGACGCAGCGCTTGCCCGAGAGGAGAACGTCGGTGGCTCGGACGATGCCGTCGACGAGGGAGTGGCGGCAGCCGTAGACGTTGTCGAACTTGCTCTTGGTGACGGCGCCGTTGACGTCGATGGCGGGGAAGAGGAGCTCGCCCCGGGCCTCCATCTGCTTGAGGCGCATGACGCCGGTGGTGGTCTCCTCGGAGACGCCCTTGATGCGCGGGGCCATCCGGCGCCAGAAGTTGGAGTCCTCCTCGAGCTTCATCCGGAGCGTCTTGAGGACGGACTTCATCTCGAGGTTGTCGGTGGTGTCGGG
>CAZXGT010000075.1:0-7861 GCA_964639935.1 uncultured Phycisphaeraceae bacterium | reverse complement strand
TCATCCGGAGCGTCTTGAGGACGGACTTCATCTCGAGGTTGTCGGTGGTGTCGGGGTCGGGGAGGGCGCCGCTCTTCTCGAACTCCTCCTCGGCCTTGACGCCCATGTGGATGAGCATGGTGGCGTCGCCGCCGTCGTCGACGATGACATCGGGCCCGGGGCCGTCGCCGTCATCGGGGAAGCTGAGCATCTGGAGGGTGCACCACCAGTACTCGTCGAGCGTCTCGCCCTTCCAGGCGAAGACGGGCGTGCCGTTCTTGGCGACGGCCGCGGCGGCGTGGTCCTGCGTGGAGTAGATGTTGCAGGAGGCCCAGCGGACGTCGGCGCCCAGCGCCTCGAGCGTCTGGATGAGCACCGCGGTCTGGATGGTCATGTGGAGCGAGCCGGCGACGCGGGCGCCCTTGAGGGGCTGCTTCTTTGCGTACTGCTCGCGGACGGCCATCAGGCCGGGCATCTCGGTTTCGGCGATGTCGATCTCGTGATCGCCGTACTCGGCGAGGCCGATATCCTTGATTTTATGCGGGAGGGTGGAGGCCTCGGAAGTCGGGGCGGTCGTCATGACGTCTCCTCTGTCAGCGTCGGAAGTGATCAGCGAAAGGTTCAATGAATGAAGACTCTAGGCGGGAACGCAGCCGCGGGAGCCCGTGAAGAAGCCCGGAATCGCCGTTATCGCCGTTCGACCGGCGGCAGCGCGAACGTCGGGCCCGGGATATGTCCCTTCGCCCGGAGTCGCTCGTTGGCTTCACGATTCTCGATGTCGGTGTAGAGCGCCATGCGCAGGCGGCGAACGGCCTGCGTCTCGTCGCCGACGGTCTCGTAGAAGTTGGCCAGCGCGAGCTGGGGCTCGGGCGTTCGGCCCTCGTCGAGATTGGCGGCGGTGATGAGCGCCCGCTCGGCGGAGTCGGCGTCGCCGGCGCGGAGGTCGTACATGCCAAGGCGGATGTAGTCCTCGACGGCCTGCGTCTCCCGAGCGCGCCGCAGGAGCACCTCGTGAAGGCTGTTGAAGTCCTCGCTCGCGAGCATGGCGCGGGCGTAGTCCTCGAGGATCTCGTCGCTCTGGGGGCGGAGCTCGTAGGCGACGGCGAGCTGCTCGCGGGCCTGGACGGGTCGCCCGAGCAGAAGAAGCGTCTTGCCGAGCTTGGAGCGGTACTCCCAGTCCGTCGGATCGCGCTCGACGACCTCGGCGAATTCCTCGCGGGCCTGGTCGTAGCGCTGGAAGCGGTACGCCTTGTCGCCCTCCTCGCGAACGACCCGCAGCGCCCGGCGGTCGGAGCAGCCGCCGAGCGTCGCGAGCTGGCCCAGCATCACGAGCGAGAGCCCGAGGACGATCGCCTGTTTCGCGCCCCCGCGCATCATCTGTCGCATGGAGAGGTCCTTTCTGCGTGGCTTTGGAGTCATCGTCCATGTCGCCGCACGCTCTGCAGACGCGGGCGCCGACGCCTCAGCCTTCAGACTACGCTCTTTCCATGCCGACCGCCGTGCTCCTGCTTCACACCCTTCCCGACGGGACGAGCCATTTCGACTGGCTGACGGCGCGGAGCGGCGACGCGGCCTCGCCGCTGATCGCCTTCCGCGTCGGCGTCCGCATCGATGATCCGCACACCGCGGCGTTTGACGCCAAGCGGCTGTTGGATCACCGCTCGATCTATCTCGAGTTCGAGGGGGCGCTCGAGCCGGTCGCGGGGCGCGATCGCGGCGCGGTGCGCCGGCTCGCGCAGGCCGAGGCGATCGGGCTCGAGGAGACGCCGGGACGCCTGCGCGTGCGGCTCGACTGGGGCGCCGGCCCGCGGGTTCTCGAGGGGGCCGCGGTTCGTGGGGATCTCTGGCGGTTCGGCGTCACGGCGAAGGGGCCATCGGGCCGATAAGGGCCCGGTGTGCGGGATTCTCGGCATCGCGAGCTTCGGCGCCGAGCCCTCGGTCGACGACCGCTGGGCCGAGCGGATGCGCGACGTGATGGCGCGGCGCGGGCCCGACGGCGCCGGGCTGTGGCGCTCTGGGCCCTTTCTCTTCGGGCACCGGCGCCTGGCGGTGATCGACCCGACGCCCGCCGGCGCGCAGCCGATGGTCGATCCGAGCGGCCGCTACGCCCTGACCTACAACGGCGAGCTCTACAACGACGCGGAGCTTCGGCGGGAGCTCGCTCGCGAGGGCGTCCGGTTCCGCTCCGAGTGCGATGCGGAGACGCTGCTCTGGTCGCTGATCACCTGGGGCGAGGCGGCGCTGCCGAGGCTGCGGGGGATGTTCGCGTTCGGCTTTGCCGACGCGCACGCGAGGACGCTGCTGCTCGCGCGGGATCGCCTGGGGGTCAAGCCGCTTTTCTATTCGGTGCTCCCGGGCGAGCTGGTCTTCGCCTCGGAGCCGGGGGCGATCCTCGCCCACCCGCGGGTCTCCCCGGCGCCGGACCTTCTGACGATCAGCTCCTACCTGACGACGATCCGCACGACGTTCGCCGGTCGGACGCTCTTTGAGAACGTGCTGAGCCTGCCGCCCGGGGAGTCGATCTCGCTCGAGGTGGGGCGGTCGGAGCCGTCGGCGACCCAGCGGCGCTACGCCGCGCCGACGCCGGTGGGGGAGTGGGACGAGGGCGAGGCGGTTGCGGCGGTGCGAGAGGCGGTGGAGCGATCGGTCGGCGCGCACCTGCGCTCGGACGTCCCGCTTTGCGCGCTGCTCTCGGGCGGGCTGGATTCGACGATCACGGCGACGCTCGCCGCGCGCGAGCACGCGGATCTGCACACGTTCTGCGCGGGCGCGCCGAGTGAATCGGACGATGACGATCTCGCCTGCGCCCGCCGGGCGGCGCAGCATGTCGGCTCGGCGCATCACGAGGCGCCTGTGGACGGCGGGTTCTTCGGCGAGACGTGGGCGTGGATGGTGAAGCAAACGGGCGTGCCGCTCTCGACGCCGAACGAGGTGGCGATCTACGCGGTGGCGAAGCGGCTGCGGGACGCGGGGTGCACGGTGGCGATCTCGGGCGAGGGCGCCGACGAGCTCTTCGCGGGGTACGAGTCGCCGATGCTCTCGGCGCATCGGCACGCGAGCGGGGCGATGGGGTCGATCACGGGCGGGCGGGCGCAGCTCGCGGCGGGGGCCTGGATGGCGCCGGCGCTCAAGAGCGCGATGCTGGCGCCGGAGGTGGCGCGGGCGCTGGCGAGCGACGAGCCGATCGCCGAGCGCTACGACGAGCTTTTTGCTGAGGCGCGGGCGGAGTGTGGCGAGCGGGGCGGGGCGCTCGATGCGCACCTTCGGCTCATCGAGAAGATCAACCTGACGGGGCTGCTCCAGCGGCTTGATTCGGCGACGATGCTCGCGTCGGTGGAGGGGCGCACGCCGTACGCGGACGCGGAGGTCGCGCGGCTGGCGCATTCGATTCCGATCGATTTGAAGTTCGCGCCGGCGCCGGAGGCGGGGAGTGGCGGCGCGGCGACGGCGGTCGCGACGCAGACGAAGATGGTGCTGCGGCGGGCGTTTGAGGGCGTCATCCCGGCCGAGCCGCTGAACCGGGCGAAGGCGAGTTTCCCGCTGCCCTTTGCGAGCTGGCTGCCGCTGATGGCGGATCGCTTCCGGTCGTCGGGCTTTGCGCGGGAGCTCTTCGACGCCGGCGCGATCGAGCAGGTCGCGGCGAACCCGGCGAAGCACTGGAAGATCGCGTGGCCGATGATGAATCTGGCGCTGTGGGGCGACCGGTGGTGGTGAGGGCGTAGGGCGAATGCTCGCATCCGCGGGGGCCGGCGCGGATGAGGATTGGGAGGGATGGAGGCGGAGGAGACCCCTCACCCTGGCCCTCTCGCCTTCGGAAAGGGGAGAGGGAGGCGGATGTTGGATCCGCCGGGATCGGCTCAGCGACGCCGGCCGAATGCGAGGGGGATGAGCGTCAGGAGCGCAACGCCGCCCGGCGATGGCACCACCGCCGCCAGGCGAAGGCCGTAGAACGGGGTCGATCCGGCGAGCCCAGAGATCGGAAGATCAATCCGGTCGCGCTCCTGCCAGAGCTCGTCGCCGATGCTCGAGCCCATCGCGTAGCGCGCGTCGACGACGCCGGGGATCGGATCCTCGAGCCACTCCTTCACCCCGCCCGAGCCGTCCAGCAGGCCCCACGGGCTCTGCGTGTCGGGGTACGCGCCGATCTCGTTGGGCGGAACTGGCGGCTCCAGGCCGATCGGCCCCGCGTTCGTTTCGCCCCCCTCGCCGGGGAAGCCGGGCTCGAGCGGCTCGTTCCCGCCGTCGGGGTAGAGCCAGTAGCCCCCCTCGCCCTCGCCGTAGCGGTTCGGGTCGTAGTACATGCCCTTGACCCACTCGTCCTGGCTTGGGATCCAGAAGCGGGCGCCCTCGGCGCGGGTGACGGCGTGGTCGTCGACGCCGAAGAAGCTCGTGTCGTAGACGCCCGACTCGAAGGCGTCCTGGGTGAGCGCCTGGTCGTTGTGGAGCCAGTTGACGTAGCGGGCCCAGTAGTTCCAAGTGGTCTGGCCCGGGCGGTTTCCCCAGTCGGGGTTGGCGAGCTGGAAGATCGGGACACGGCCCTCGCCGAAGCCGACAAACTCGATCGAGCCGTGGGCGACGGCGGTGTCGTTCTCCGGCATGTAGGGGGCGTAGGCCTGGAAGAACTCGAGGAGGCTGGCGGAGGAGACCTCGGTGCGCGCGAGGCGGTACTCGTAGTCGACGGCGCCGTAGCCGAAGCGCGGGGAGCTGGGCGGGATCCACGGCGTCTCGGCGGCGTTGGTGTCGCGGTTGCCGGGAGCGCCGATGGTGCGCCACTCGGTGGCGTTGGCCGCGGGGGCGATGAGCAGCAGGGCGAGGGCGAATCGGAGCATGATGGGGTCCTCCTCCGTCGTCTTCGGCGGCGGGCGTTGTAGGGGATGAGGATGGAAGGCAAGGGAGACCCCTCACCCCGGCCCTCTCCCCTCCGGAAAGGGGAGAGGGAGGCGGAGTCGGAGCGGCGTCGTCAGGCGATTGTCGCCTCGAGGCGGGGCACGCTCGAGAGCAGGCGCTGCGTGTAGGCGTGCTCGGGCGATTCGACGACGCGCGCGGCCGCGCCCTGTTCGACGATCTCACCGTCTTTCATGACGGCGATGCGGTCGCACATGTGCCGGACGACGCCCATGTCGTGGCTGATGAAGAGGTAGGCGAGACCGCGCTCGCGCTGGAGATCGCGGAGCAGATTGAGCACCTGCGCCTGGACGGAGACGTCAAGGGCGCTCGTCGGTTCGTCGCAGACGACGAGATCGGGCTCGAGCGCGAGGGCGCGGGCGATGACGATGCGCTGGCGCTGACCCCCCGAGAACTCGTGCGGGCGGCGGTCCAGCGCTTCGGCGCCGAGGCCGCAGCGCTCGAGGAGCTCGGCGGCGCGCCGGCGACGATCGCCCTTGCTCGTTGCGACGCGCTGGACGAGCAGGGGCTCTGAGACGATCTGCCAGACGCGCTGGCGCGGGTTCATCGCGCCCCCGGGGTCCTGGAAGATGATCTGCATGCGTCGGCGGAGGCGCCGGAGCTCGCGCCCGGTCGCCGACAGGACGCTTGCGCCCTCGAGAAGCACCCGCCCGCCCGCGGCGTCGATGAGGCGGAGGGCGGCGCGGCCGGTGGTGGTCTTGCCGGAGCCCGACTCGCCCACGAGCCCGAGGGTCTCTCCCCGCTCGAGCGAGAACGCGACGCCCTTGACGGCGTCCAGCCAGCCCCCGCCGCGACGCGGGAATCGCACGCACAGGTCTCTCACGTCGAGCAGGGGCGTTGTATCGGACGTGCTCACAGCGGGAGTCTACCCGGGACCTCCCAACTTGACGCGAGGCGTGGCGTCGGCGCATCGGCGGTGGTAGATTCGATTTGGCGACGTCTGTCGCGTCGCCCGCCGAGCGGAGTTCGGCGACCAGTTCAAAGCGGAGCGCAGGATGCCCACCGCAGAAACAACCCCAGCCGCTTGCCGCGCGCTCTCGTCGCCGCGGCGCGACGCCTTCTACGCCGCATGGTTCGCGCAGCTCGGCGGCGCCGATGCTCCCATCGCGCGTCTCGGCGTCACGGCCGAGCGAGCGATTGAGCATCTGCTCGGTGCGACGCTGCCTCGCGCAGCGAGCCGGATCCGGTTCTCGCGTCTCGATCTTCCGGGCCTGGCTGTAGCGATCGCCGCGGTCGATGGCTCCGAGGACGCGTGGCGGCAGATCGAATCGCTCTCGCCGCTGCTCTCGCGGGCGTTGCTCGGATCGGACTCGCCTCACGGCCCCGCCGCGGGCGCGCAGCGGTACCTGAGCGCGGTTCGCGAGGCGACAGAAGCGGGCGACGGCTCGGCGCTCGATCTTCAGTCGTACGCCGGGACGCCTCCGCTTCGCCTCTGGCTGGTCGACGGCCTCTTCGCCTCGCCGTGGGGCGGGGCCGGGAAGCCGCGGGATCTGGCGAGCCGCGAGAGCCTCCGCCGGGCGGTGGGCCGGCTGGATCTCCAGCGTGATCGCCTGCGATCGGTGGTCGGCATCGACAGCGAGGCGCGGGTGCGCCGCGTTCTTTCCGAGGATTGATGCGTCCCGAGGGTTGATCCTGCGCCGAGGCCGGGGCGCTCAGGCCGAACCGCTCGCGGGGGCGACGGCCGCGAGCCGGTCGCGCACTCTCGCTCTCATCTCGCCGTCGCCCGTGCGGAGCGTGAGCGCCGTCCCCGCATCCGTCTGCGCAAAGCGCACTTGCGCGAAGGCGATGGCTCGGTCGCCCAGCGCCGGGCTGCGGGTCGCGCTGGTGACGGCGCCGACGGGCTTTTCCGCGTTCTCGGCGTAGAGCAGGTCGCCCGTCATCGGCTGGAGCGTGGGATCGTCCGATTCGAGGTCGAGGCCCACCAGCTTCTGCTTGGGCTTGCCGAGGGATTCGAGCCGGGCGACGACCTCCTGCCCGAGGTAGCAGCCCTTGGTTGTCGAGACGCGATCAGCGAAGACGCCCGTCTCCTGCGGGATGGAGTCGGGGCCGAAGTCGAGGTAGTAGACGGGCCATCCGGCTTCGAGGCGGGCGATGTTCCAGGCGTGCCAGCCGCAGACGCGGAGGCCGTGGGGCTCCCCGGCGTCGCGGAGGGCCCCGAAGACCACGGCGGCGTCCTCGGTTCTCGCGAGCAGCTCGAGGCCCACCTCGCCGGTGGAATCCTGGCGGTCCACGACGACCTCGGCGCCGGCGATCGCGACGACCCGCGTCTCACCCGGTTCGTTCGGGATCTCGCCCTCCGCGGCGTTGACCAGGACTGTCTTGGCCTCCGGCCCGTGCAGGCTCATCCGGTGCATCGCGTCGGTTCGGTCCTCGATCGCGATATCCTCGGCGAAGACGAACTCCCCAAGCGACCGCAGCGCGACGCCGGCTCGGTGCGCATCGACGTCGGCCCACATCCGCTCGCCAGTCTCGATCAGGCGAAGATCCGCGTCGATGCGGCCCTTGCGGTTGAGCCAGAAGCTCCGGCGCGACTGATTCGCGGCCATGTGCCGGAGCTCCTGCGTCACCATGTTGTTGAGGAAGTCGAGCCGGTCGGCGCCGGTGATCTCAAGCGTCCCGCGCGTGGGCATGTCCATGAGCGCGCAGGCCTCGCGAAGAGCGCGGTACTCCTCCTCGAGCCCCTGCACGACCTGCGGCGTGTCGATGGGCTCATGCTCCTCGGCGGCGTAGGGCATGAAGATCGCCCCGAGCTCGTCGAGCGGTTTGCGATTCGGACTCTGCCTCGCCATTCTGATTCCTCACGTCTGCGGGTTCGTGCGTGAAGCATAGAGCCCGCCCGCCGACCGCGACCGACGAATCACCGCTTGAGGACCCGCCGCCATGAACATCGACCTGCTCAAACGACTCTGCGAAACCCCCGGCGTCCCCGGCCGCGAGCACCGCGTCCGCGACCTCATTCTCGAAGAAGCCGAGGGGC
>CAZXGT010000074.1:9944-11457 GCA_964639935.1 uncultured Phycisphaeraceae bacterium | reverse complement strand
TTCGCACCGCATCGCGGAGGGATCCCGAACATCCTCACTCCCGCCGCGTTTCGGTTCCGGCGCCGTCGTCCGAGAATCGCGGCGTCGGCTTCGAGTCGCCCGGGCGGGCGGGGCAGCGGTCGGCCGTCGCGAGCCGGGCTCGCGCGGGCGCTTCGCGGGATCTATAGTCGCCTCTTCCCTCCGCCGCCACGCCTTGAAGGAGCGACCGCGCGTGAGCGAAACGCCAGGTGAATCCGCCACGCGCTCGGCGCTCGTGGGCGTGGGCTTCGGGCTCATCGCTCACCTCGTCTGGGGCCTGACCCCGATCTACTTCAAGGCGGTCCAGCACGTTCCGGTGTGGGAGCTGCTCGCGCACCGCGTTGTGTGGTCGGCCGCGTCGCTCGCGATCCTCACGTGGGCGCTGCGTCGCGGGTCGCTTCTCCGGCGGGCGCTCGCCGACGCGAGGCTGCGCCGGACGCTCGCGCTGACGACGGTGCTCATCGCGACGAACTGGTTTTTGTACATGTACGCGATCGTCACCGACCGCGTGCTGCACGCGAGCCTGGGGTACTTCATGAGCCCGCTCGCGAACATCGTGATGGGGCGGATCTTTCTTAAGGAGCGGATGAGCCCGATCACAAAGATCGCCGTCGGTCTCGCCGCGACGAGCATCGCGCTGATGGCGTGGGACCTCGGCGCGCTCCCGTGGATCAGTCTGCTGCTCCCGATCTCCTTCGGGTTCTACGCGCTCCTGCGCAAGACGGCGCCGGTGGATCCGATGAGCGGGCTGCTCGTGGAGACCTGGATCATGCTCCCGGCGGCGTGCGCGTTCTTCGCGTGGGCGCACGCCGTCGCGCCCGATCCCTTCGGCCGGTTCGGGAGCGATCTGACGACGTCGCTGCTGCTGCCGATCACCGGCTTCGTGACGGTCGTGCCGCTGCTCTCGTATGTCGCGTCGAGCAAGCGGCTGACGCTCACCGCGGTGGGGTTCATGCAGTACCTGGCGCCGACGATGCAGATGCTGCTCGGGTGGCTGGCGTACAACGAGCCGATGTCGCCCGTCCGCGGCGCGGCGTTCATCGTCGTCTGGTGCGGGCTGGCGCTCTTTACGGCCAATCAGGTCCGCCTGGCCCAGGCGCGCCGGAGGGCGCGCTGGACCCGCCGCCCGGCGTCGGCATAATCAGGTCATGAACAGACTCGACCGACTTCTCGCGCTCCGTGAATCGACCCCGGACGACCCGGAGATCCACTACATGATCGCGCTCGAGCGGGCCAAAGAGGGCGACGCGACGCAGGCGATCGCCGGCTTCGATCAGTGCCTCCGGCTCGACCCGGAGTTTCACTACGCCTACTACCACAAGGCGGTGACGCTCGAGTCGATGGGCAAGCGGTCCGACGCGCGGGAGGTCGCCGAGGCCGGGCTCGAACGCGCCCAGTCCGACGCGGGGGCCGCCAAGGCGCAGGCCGAACTGAGCACGCTCGCCGAGTCGCTCAAGGGCTAGGCGAACGCACACGAAGCCGGGGCCCGAGCGCC
>CAZXGT010000074.1:0-9844 GCA_964639935.1 uncultured Phycisphaeraceae bacterium | reverse complement strand
AAGAACGTCTACCGAACGTCGGGGTCGACCAGGTGCGTCGCCATGCCGGGATGACCGCAGCCGCGGCAGGCGCCGTGGTCGATCGTCAGCGGCGGGCCGGCGTAGTTCCAGCCCCAGCCGCTCTGGTCGCGCTGGGCGAGGTGCTCGCTCGTCCGCTGGTCGGGGTCGGGGTAGACCTGGTCCATGGTGCGAGCGTCGTAGACGCGGCCGTTGAGGATGGTGTAGCGCACGGTCTCGGAGTGGCGGATGTTCTCGAGGGGGTTCTCATCGAGCACGACGATGTCGGCGAGCTTGCCCGCCTCGAGCGAGCCGAGGTCCTCGCCAAGCCCGACGTGCCGGGCCCCGAGGATCGTGGCGCTCTTGAGCGCCTCGTGGTTGGTCAGCCCGCCGTGGGTGAAGCTCCAGAGCTCCCAGTGCAGCGCGATGCCGGCCATCTGGCCGTGCCCGCCGGTGTGCACCGGGACGCCCGCGTCGTAGAGCTTCTTGAGCGTCTCGGCGGCCTTCTTGTGGTTGTACTCCTCCTCGGGCGCGGTCTGGCGGCGACGGGTGAGGGGATCGACGACGAATCGCGGGACGAAGGTCATGAGACGCTCGTTCTCGAAGACGTCGGTCTTGTCGTGCCAGTAGAGGTCGGCGGTGATCCCGCCGTAGCAGACGACGAGCGTGGGCGTGTCGCCCGCCTCGGTCGCGGCCCAGAGCTCGATGACGTCGTCGTAGGCCTCGGCGACGGGCAGGTTGTGCTCGATGCCCGTGTGCCCGTCGAGGAGCATGGTCATGTTGTGGAAGAAGGTCGATCCGCCCTCGGGGACGTTGTTCATATCGAGCTCGCGGCAGGCCTGCATGAGCATCTGGCGCTGATCCCGCCGGGGCTGGTTGTAGCTCTTGATCGCCGTGGCCCCCGCGGCCTTTGTGCGCTGGACGTGGAAGAAGGCGTCCTCCGGGCTCTGCACGTCGGCGAAGAAGGCGGGGGCCTTGGCCCCGTAGATGATGCGGCCGGTGCCGAAAAGGCGCGGCGCGAGAATGTCGCCCCTGGCCTGCAGCTCGCTCGCGGCGAAATAGGTTCCGGTGTCGTTGGACGGATCGTGGGTCGTCGTCACGCCGAAGGCGAGGTTGGCGAGGCTGATCCAGTTGTGCTCGGGCGTGAGGCCCTCGGTCCCCATCGCGCCGTGGGCGTGAACGTCGACGAAGCCCGGCATGACGGTCTTGCCGGAGACGTCGAAGGTCTTGACATCCGACGGGATCTTCACGTCCCCGCGAGCGCCGACGGCGCTGATGCGGTTGCCCTCGACGAGAATCACGCCGTCTTCGATGACCTCCTCGTCGCGCATGGCGCCGGCCATCGTGATCACCCGGCCGCCGACGAGGGCGAAGGTTCCGCTGGGGACGTCGGTCGCGAAGTCGAAGCCGATCTCGACGCCGTCCTCGAAGTCGGGCGTCTCGGCCTCCTCGCCGGTCGCGAAGGCCCGGGCGACGTCGATCGAGTACAGGCGATCGCCGAGCGACCAGTGCAGGCGCCGGCCGTCGCCGGACCAGTGGAGGAACTCGCCGGAGTGTTTGCTGACTCTCTGGACCGGGGCGGCCGTCGCGCTCGGGCTGATCGACACGGAGCGTCCGGCGTCGAACATCGGCGCCGCGTAGACCGCGAAGCCCTCGCGGAAGGCGACCCACTCTCCGCTCGGCGAGACGTCGTACTCGGTCGCGCCGCCGCTCGTGAGGTGCGTGCGCTCGTCGTTGCCCGAGAGATCGACGCTCCGCAGGTGGCGCTTCTGGCCGACGCCGTCGGGCTCGACCGCGAGGAAGGCGACGCGATCGTTTCCGACGAACTGGGGCATCGACCCGCTTTCGCTCACGCGCTCGGGCTCGCCGCCCTGGGTCTCGACGACGTAGATGCCCGTGTCCTGCGAGTACGCGCCGTCGCGGAGGTAGCCGCCGGAGGCCTTGCGATAGGCGATCCGCTCGCCGTCCGGGCTGAACGCGGGCTCGACGTAGTGGCCCGGCTCGCGGACGAGGGCCCGCGCGTTGCCGGTGCGCGCATCGGCGATCATCACGCGGCCGAGATCCTTCTCGTTCCACGTGGTGTAGACGATCTGCGCGCCGTCGGGCGACCACGCGGGGTAGTACTCGAACGCTCCGTCCCGGCGCGTCAGGCGTTCGGGCGTCCCGTCCGGGAGATCCTTGACATAGAGCTTGCCGAGGGCCTGGTAGACGACGCGATCGCCGCGGGGCGAGACCGTGGCCCACCGCACCATCTTCGTGCGGCGCGACTCGGGCGCCGGGTCGACCGCCACGCGCAGGGTCTCCTGGATCGTGTGCTCGGCGCTCGCGGTGAAGGGGATCTCGCGGGCCTCGCCGCTCTGGACGTCGACGCGGTGGAGCTTGCCCCCCGCCCAGAAGACGATCTCCCGGGAGTCCGGCGTCCAGGCGATCGTCGGGTAGACACCGTGGATGGCCCACGCTTCCTGCATGTCGCGCTCGAGGCGGTCGTGGACCGGCCGCTCGCGCCCGCTCGCGAGGTCGCGGACGTAGAGGACGCTCTGGCCGCGGACGCGGCGCACGAAGGCGAGGGATTCTCCGTCGGGCGAGGGCGTCGGCCGGCAGGCGCCGCCCGGGCCGCCTGTGATGCGCTCGGTCTTGCCCGTCTGGAGATCGAGACGGTTGATCGCGTAGATCTGCCCGTTGGAATCCTTGTTGTACTGGAAGGTCTGGCCGGGCGTGGCGTCGAGCGAGTAGTAGACGTAGCGACCGTCGGGGCTGACGGCCGGCTCGTTGACGTCCTTCTGCTCGGTCGGGCGATCGGTGAGCTGCTGCCCGCCCTTGGCCGAGCCCGAGGCGTGGTACATCCACATCTCCCCGGCGCCGAGCGATCGGGCGGAGGTGAAGTGCTTGCGTCCGATGACGAAGCGCCCGTCGGGCGTCCAGACGGGGCCGTTGAGCAGGCGGAAGGACTCGTCGGAGAGCTGGACCGGCTCGCCGCCGTCGGCGTTCATCACCCAGAGGTTGTCGCCGCCGGAGCGGTCGCTTGTGAAGGCGATCCTGCTCCCGTCGGGGCTGAATCGCGGCTGCATGTCCCACACGGGGCCGGTGGCGATGGGCGTGGCCTCGCCGCCCTCGATCGGCATGACGTAGATGTCGCCGAGCAGGTCGAAGGCGATGGTCTGCCCATCGGGGCTGACGTCGAGGTTCATCCAGGTGCCCTCATCGACGGTGATTCTCGTCGTGAAGGTCGGGCCGGGCGCGTTCGCGACGTCCCACTCCTCGGCGATCTTCGCGTCGCCCGCGGCGGGAGCGGGACCGGCGGCGAGGGCGAGCGCGGCGAGCGTTGGGACCAGAGCCACAGCGCGGGGGAACTGAACCATCAGCGTTCTGCCTTTCTGCGCCGGGCGGGCGGCGCGAACCCAAGAGTAGGGCGCCCGGGCCGCGAGGTGAAACCGCTCGATCCGGCTCAGGCGGCGCAGCGCTCGCTCGTCTGGCCCATCCACCGCCCGCAGAGCTCGAGGAAGGTCTTGCGGTCGATCGGCTTGGAGATGGTCGCGTCGCAGCCGCTCTCGAGGCAGCGGTCGAGCTCGGCCCGCATCGCGTGGGCGGTCAGCGCGACGATCGCGCCGCGGTACCCGCGCTCGCGGAGGCGCCGCGTCGCCTCGCGACCGTCCATCACGGGCATTTGGGTGTCCATCAAAATCAGATCGAAACCACCCTCGCGCTCGACGGCCTCGATCGCCTCGGCGCCGTTCTCCGCCAGCGCCACCTCCGCGCCCACGCGGCGAAGGATATGGCGGACCAATCGCCGGTTGTCGCGCCCATCCTCGACGAGAAGCACCCGACCGCTCAGGGCTACGGGCGCCCTCCGCTCGCACTCGGCGAACTGCTCCTCAAGAGCGACCCACCCGGCGGGCGCGCTCTCGCCGCTCGCCGCCGGCGCCTCGATCTCGCCGGAGAAGACGCTCCCCCTGCCGATCTCGCTTTCGACCCGGATGTCCCCGCCCATGAGCATGGCGTACTGCCTGGAGATCGTCAGGCCGAGCCCCGTCCCGCCGTAGGACCGGAACGTGGAGCTCTCGGCCTGCGCGAAGGCGTCAAAGACGCGCCGCTGCTGCTCGGGCGTCATCCCGACGCCGGTGTCGCGCACCTCGAAGAAGAGCCGTTCGCCCCGATAGCCGAGCCGCAGCCGCACGCTTCCCTCCTCGGTGAACTTGACGGCGTTGCTCATCAGATTGAGCAGGATCTGCCTCAGGCGCGTCGGATCGATCTCCACGAGCCTCGGGACCGGGGTCGCCAGCTCGAGCTCGATCTCGAGGCCCTTGTCCTGCGCGCTCGGCTCGAGGAACGCGATCGCCTCGGCGGCGACCGTCACCGGCGAGACGAGCTCCCGCTGGATATCCACCTTGCCCGCCTCCACCTTGGAGAGGTCGAGGATGTCGTTGATGATGTGGAGCAGGTGGTTGGCGTTGCGCTGGATGGTGCGCGTTGCGTTGTCGACGGTTGAGGGATCGCGCTCGTTCTCGAGGAGCAGGTCCGCGTACCCGAGGATCGCCGTCATGGGCGTGCGGATCTCGTGGCTCATGTTGGCGAGGAAGAAGCTCTTGGCGTGGTTCGCCTCCTCGGCATGCCGCCGCGCCTCCTCGAGCTCGGTCGTGCGCTCGGCGACCTGCCGCTCGAGCTCCTCGTTCCGCTCGTGGAGCGACGCCTCGAGCTCCTGCTTGTAGCGCTTGGCCGACAGCGATTCGCGGAAACTCTCGAGATCCCACGCGAAGCGCCACGTGAAGAAGGCGAGGACGCCCAGGCAGACGACGGCGAGGCGGTAGGCCGGCCAGAAGAACGTCATCACCGCGAGCACGTACCCGCAGACCGCGCACCAGAGGAAGACGTGCGCCAGGTCCATCAGCTTGCCGTCGCGATGTTCGGGCCGAGCCTCCCGGTAGGTCGCCTTCCAGAAGCAGAAGATGCGCAGGTACCCCGCGATCACCGCCAGGTTCACGCCGATGAGCCCGATGATCCACGGCCAATCCGGCTGGCCCGCCTCGTTGACCAGGCAGTGCGTCCGCGGGCGGTAGGCGCCGAAGTTCGTGAGCGCGTCAAGGGAGGCGAGCGACTCCCAACCGGCCTGCGCGGTCGCTCCCTCCGGCCCGCAGTCCGCGGGTTCGAGACCACCGTCCGAGGTGATCGCGCCGATGACGAGCGCCGCCGTGGTCGCGACCATCACGGCGATCGGAAGCCACGAGAGCCTGCCGTATCGAATCCAGTTGCCCGAACCCGGTCGTTTCACGCGGGAGGGATCGGCCGCGCGGGGATGTCTCTGCACGGTATTGAGTCAGGTCGCCGCCGATGACCTGCCGGCGTCTTGCTCGCCGGTCAACTCAGCCCCGAGAAGCCGGCCTTTTCCATCCGATAACGGAAGCTGCCGCGGGGCATCCCGACGAGCCGGGCCGCCTTGGTGACGTTGCCGTTGCTGCGGGCAAGGGCCTGCTCGATCAGGGCTCGCTCGACCTCCTCGATGGTGTGCGGGCCGTTGTCGAAATCGATGACGAGCGAGCCGGGCTCGCCGGTCGGCGAGGCCGCCGCGGGGGGGCGCTCCTCGATCGCCAGGTCGGCGGGGGCGATGCGCTCTCCCGAGCAGAGGATGACCGCGCGCTGCACGGCGTTGATGAGCTCGCGCGCGTTGCCGCGCCACGCGTGGGATTCGATCCGCTCGATCGCCTCCTCCGAGAACTCGAGGCCGGGGCGGTTCTGCTCGCGGCGGAGCCGCTCGAGCGTCGCCTCGGCCAGCCGCTTGGCGTCGCCGGGGCGCTCGCGGAGCGGCGGGAGATCGATCCGGAACGCGCTGAGGCGGTAGTAGAGGTCCTCGCGGAACGACCCCTCCGAGACGCGCTTCGGGAGATCGGTGTTGGTGGCGGTGACGACGCGGGCGCGGGCGCGGCGCTCCGTCGCCCCCCCCACCCGGCGGTAGAGCCCGCTCTCCATCACGAGCAGCAGCTTCGCCTGGAGCTCCGCGGACATCTCCGCGATCTCGTCGAGAAAGATCGTTCCGCCCTCGGCGAGCTCGAAATACCCGGACCGGGCGCCCTCACCCGCGCCCGCCTCGCGACCGAAGAGCTCCGTCTCGACGCGCTCGGCGGGCAGCGCGGCGCAGTTGACCTGCACGAAGGGGGCCGAGTCGCGTTCGGCGCTGCCCACAGCGCGCTCGTGGATGAGCCGGGCGACGACGCCCTTGCCGGCGCCCGTCTCGCCCGTGATCAGGATCGCGGGGAGCGCGCCCTTGTCCCGGGGCTCGGCGTGGGCCTCGGCGAAGCGTTTGGCGGACTCGACCGCCTCCACCCACGCGGGATCCTCGCCAACGATGCGCGGCTCAACCGCCTCGCTCGTCTCGGCGCGCTCGTAGGCCGCGAGCCTGGCCCGGTCGCGCCGGCGATCGAGCACCCGCTCGACCACGAGCGCGAGCTCGTCGAGGCGGAGCGGCTTTTGCAGGTAATCCGCGGCGCCGTGGCGCATCGCGTCCACCGCGTGCTCGACCGTTCCGTAGGCCGTCACGACGATCGCGTCTGTCCCGCTTCCCGACGCCGCGAGCTCCTTGACGAGCGCGACGCCGTCGCCGTCGGGGAGGTTCACGTCGGTGACGATGAGATCGAACGCGCGCTGATCGAGCAGCTCCCGCGCCTCGGCGAGGCTGCCCGCCTGCTCGACCGTTCCCGCGATCGAGCCGAGGCGTTTGGCCATCGACAGACGCAGATTCTCCTCGTCCTCAAGCACCAGAATGCTCGGCACGGTCAGTCCTCCCCGGTTGACGGCCCCGGCGAGTCGCCCGCCGGCGCCGGAACGGTCGCGAGCGGGAGCGAGATCTCAAACCGCGCTCCGGCGCCGCGACCGGCGCGACTTAACCTGATCATCCCATCATGACGCCGAACAATCCAGCGAGCCGCCGTCAGACCGATCCCGTGCCCGCCCGGCTTGGTCGTGTAATCCGCTTCGAAGAGCCGCTCGGCGAGCTCCGGGGCCACGCCCGGGCCGTCGTCCTCGACCGCGAGGGTCCATCGGGTCCCGTTGCGGGCGGCCGTCACCTCGACGCGTCCGCCGCGCGGGGTCGCTTCGACGGCGTTGGTGACGAGCGCCACCAGCGCCTGCTCCATCTGCACGGGATCGAAGACGGCGGACCCGGGCGCCTTCGCGCCGTCGCTCTCGAGACGCACGCCGGCGGACTCGGCCATCGGGGTCAGGGCGCTGAGGCACGCGTCGAGCCAGTCGCTGACGCTCGTTTCCCTCGGCTCGACGCGGTTGGGGTTTGTCGCCTTGAGGAAGTCGGTCAGCCATCGGTCGAAGCGGTCGACGGTGGTGATGATGCGCTCCTGCGCGTCGCGCACGTCCGAGTGCGCCGGCGCCTCGTCGCGCGAGGTCTCCGCGAGGCTGCGGATCCCGGCGAGGGGGTTGCGGATGTTGTGCGTCAGGCGCCGGACGACCTGCCCCACCGCCGCGAACTTCTCGCGCTCGACCGCTTCGGCCTGCATCCGCTTGACGGTCTCGGACATCTGGTTCACCTCGCGCCCAAGCTGGGAGAGCTCGTCGGAGCCCTCCTCGGGCATGCGGTGCTCGAGGTCGCCCGAGGCGAGTCGCTGGGCGCCCTGGCGCAGTCGCTCGACGGGCGTGACGATCCATCGCCGATGCAGCACCAGCGCGCAGAACGCCGCGAGGACCGCGGTGATCAGCGCGATCCCCTGAAAGAAGAGGATGCCGCTTCGGACGTTGCGCACGTGCGCGAGCGCCAGATCCGCGATCTCGACGGCCTGCGACTCGACGCGCCCGAGAAGACGCAGGTGCCCCTCGATGGCCGTCAGCGCCGCCTCGCGCAGCGGCGCGTCGGCGGGATCGACCATCCACTCGCGCGTCAGCGCGAGGATGTCGCTCGTGCTCTCGCGCAGCAAGCGGACGCTGCGCTCTCCAACGCGAAGCGACCCGTACTCGAGCTCGCCCAGAAGCCGCGTCGAGGCGTCGAGGTCGCGCAGGGCGCTCTCGACCGCGCCCAGGCGCGGGTCGGCTCGCACGTCGACGCCCTCGGCGTCGCGGATCGTGCGCCGGAGCCCCTCGGCGCGACGGATCGCGTTGCGCACGTCGCGCGTGAGCATGGTTGTGGCCGTGAAGGGCGCCGCGACCTCGCGCTCGAGGAGATCCACGGACCACACCGCGCCGCCAAGGCTGACCGCCGCCGTCAGGCTCAGCAGACCGACAAGGACCGTGAATTTCGTCTGGAGCGTCATGGCCGAAGGAGTGTAAACCGCCCGCGGCCCCGGATCGTGATCCGCGCCCGGTCGGACGGGCGGCTACCTCGGCTTCACGTCCCAGCGCCATCCGGGCTCGCTCGCGGGGTCGCTCGACGCGGCGACCTGCCCGCCGATGAAGGCCACGTTGACCTGCCCGTTGTGCCGGGCGCCCGGGAACCAGACGACGTCGTTGGCGTAGGCGCCCATCGGGTTGATCGAGGGTCCGGAGAACTGCGGGAGCACGCCCTTGTTGCGAAAGGCGTCCCGCCCGTCGACGTCCCAGACCAGCGGCGTCATCCCCGCCGTCATGATCTCGGGCGTCAGCGCCGCGGGTTCCGGGGACGCGAGACCGTGCAGCGGCGTCTCCGGGCGATGGAGGCGGATGTTAAAGCCGAAGGAGATGTTCTCCGGCGGGCCGATCGCGCCCCAGTCCTCCGCCGTGCGCCCGCGGCGGAGCACCATGTCTCCGTGGACCTCGGAACAGCGCATGGGCGGCTCGGCCCTTCCCTCGGTCAGGCGGGCCGTTTCCGCGTCGCGGTGGGCCCAGAACTCATCGAGCCCGTAGAGGCTCTCCTGGAAGGTCATCAGACGGAACCGCCGCTGGCCCAGCTCTCGGAGGTCGTCGCCGCGGTCGGAGGGGATCTGCTCATCGGCGAAGAGACTGAAATCAAAGGCGATCTGCCGGAGCGACATCTGGCACCGGAAGCCGCGGGCGGATCCGAGGGTGCGGCTGAGAGCGGGAGCGATCATGGAAACCAGCAGCGCGGTGATCGCGAGGACCACCAGAAGCTCCACAAGCGTGAACCCGCCGCGTCGTCTCATGCTCAACGCAATCCCTCTCCCGCCTCGGCGATGAAACACCTTGCCAAGCCGAACCTTTAAGATACCTCTTCCGCGGCCTGTCCGGGCGGAAAATCCTCGCTGAATCGGGCGGGATGCGGCCGCGAGGGAGCTGTCGGCGCCGTGATACGCGCTCACACGACCCGAACCGGTCGCGCGAACCGTCGCGCGACGCGTGCGTCAGTGACGGAACGCCGGGGCTTGCGCATCAAGACGGGCCGGAGCCGACGCATCCGGTACAACAGCGAGCTTGCCGGGCGTCTCGTTTAGCGATCGCGACCGTTCAAGGAGGAATCCCGCGGTGAACACCGAAGCCTCAGCCGTTCGACACGCCGACCAAACGCCCCAGATGACCGCCCGCGAGATCGAGCGGCTCGGCGAGGAGATCGGGCTCCACGCCCGCACGCTCCAGACGCTCACCGATCGCGTCGAGCGGGTGATCGTCGGGCAGGAGGCCATGATCCGGGGCCTGCTCATCGGGCTGCTCACGAGCGGTCACGTGCTGCTCGAGGGGGTTCCGGGCCTCGCCAAGACGCTCACGGTCACGAGCCTCGCCCGCGCGATGCACGCGGAGTTCAAGCGCATCCAGTTCACGCCCGACCTGCTCCCGGCGGACCTGATCGGGACGCTCATCTACAACCCGAAGACCGGCGAGTTCACGCCGCGCAAGGGCCCGGTCTTCGCGAACCTTGTCCTCGCCGATGAGATCAACCGCGCCCCGGCGAAGGTGCAGTCGGCGCTGCTCGAGGCCATGCAGG
>CAZXGT010000073.1:6208-11912 GCA_964639935.1 uncultured Phycisphaeraceae bacterium | reverse complement strand
TCCGCCTCGCTTGCAAACCGCGTTTCTCGGCCACTGAGTCGGGGTTCGCGGTTTTTTCGTGCGCACGCGTGATCGCTCGAAGCAGCCCCTCTCCGGCGAGAGAGGGGGCCGGTTCTCGCGTCACCCGACTCCTTCCGCATACTGTTGTTCTTCTGGACTCTAGCCGGATCGGAGGCACGCCCAATGCTCGGCCGCCAAGTGCTCATCGCGTTGGTCATCCTCGCTTGCGTCCCTCAAGCAACGCTCGTCTCGGCTTCATCCGTCGCGGCAACCGAGCAGGATCGCCGCGGCAAGGAACTCCGCAACGCCGGGCGAGACGGCGATCTGGAGACGCTCCGTTCCTTCCTTGCCGGCGATGTTCCTGTGGACGCCGCGGATGAGTACGGCTCGACCGCGCTCCACGCGGCCGCCGAGCGAGCGCGGTTGAAGGTTGTTCAAGAGCTGGTCGCCGCCGGCGCCGATGTGAACGCTCGCGGCTATCTCGGTGTCACGCCCCTGCACTGGGCCGCGATCCGCGGGCCGCTCGAAGCCGTGCAGACGCTCGTCGAAGCCGGCGCCGACGTCAACGCCCTCGCGATCCGCGAGCACACCCCTCTCGGCGCCGCCGCGCGATCCGGCAACACGCCCATCGTCGCGTACCTCATGCTGAAGGGCGCCGATGTCGACGGCGGCAAGACGATGACGCCGCTCCAGCTCGCCACGAAGTACGGTCATGTGGAGGTTATCGAGACGCTCATCCGAGGCGGAGCGCGGGTCAACGACCCCGAGCGACCCGCGCTGCACTGGGCGGGCCAGCCGGAGGCCGCCTTGGTGCTTCTCAACGCGGGCGCCGACGTGAACCTTCGAGATCGTCACGGACGCACGGCGCTCCACCTGACGACGGGGCACTGGGTCCCGAACGCCGAATCGGTGCGTGTCATGCTCGATGCCGGCGCTGAGCTCGACGCCCGATCGCTGAACGGTCGCACACCGCTGCATGAAGCTATCGAACAGAGGCGTCTGGAGATCGTTCGCGTTCTTCTGGACGCCGGGGCCGCCGTCGACCTCGCCGACGACAACGCGAACACGCCGCTGTCGCTCGCTCAGGGGGCCGGGCCCCGTTTCGTCCAGACGCTCCTCGAAGCGGGAGCGCGGGATCGCGGTATGACGCCGCTTCAGCGGGCCGCCGAGCGGGGAGAGATCGAGAAGGTCGCCGTGCTCATCGCCGAGGGCGTCGACACCGACGAGTACGGGCCGCGACGCGTCACCGCGTTGCATCTGGCGAGCAGACACGGTCATGTCGAAATCGTGAAGATCCTCCTGCGGGCCGGAGCTCGGGTCGATCTCTCCGATGAGGCCGGCTTCACGCCGCTGCACGCGGCGACGAGCGCCGACATGGCTCGGGCGCTCCTTAGCGCCGGCGCGCCGATCGACGCCGCGCCGCAGTTGACCACCCCGCTCTACGCCGCCGTCGTCGATGGCCGCGCCGACGTGGTCAGGCTCCTGCTCGACCGCGGGGCCGCTCGGCTCGGGCCAGCCGGCTCAAGCCTCCTCGTCTGGGCCGCCTTCGCCGGCCGTGCGGACTCCGTGAACGCGCTCCTCGACACCGGTGTGAGACCTGATGAACGTGGATTCTTCACAAGCGAGACGGCGCTGCACGTTCTCGCGGCGGGCGCCTTCGCCGACATGCCGTCCCCGGACCGCCTCACGCCGGCCGTTCGCCAAAGCATCGCCGAGCTCCTCCTCGAACGCGGCGCCGCGGTCGACGCGCCGGCGAACGTCGGATCCTTCCTCGCCCAGACGCCGCTCCACGCCGCCGCGAGCAGCGGGCACGTCGGCATCGCCGAACTCCTGATCCGTCACGGCGCGGAGGTCAACGCCAGCTCGCCCGGCGGCCCATTCGCGGGCGCGACCCCGCTGCACCTCGCGGCCGCAGGCGGTCACGAGGAGGTCGCGGCGCTGCTCATCGATCATGGCGCCGCGGTCACCGCGACGACGGGCGTCGAGCACCATCGCGGAGCAGTCACGCCTCTTGATCTCGCGTCGACGCCGGCGATCCGTCGCCTTCTCGAATCGCGCGGCGCCCGCTCGAGCAGCCCATAACGCCGCGGGAGCCACGCGGCGGGGTTCGGGGCTGGCTACCATGTGAGCATGCCGAAACTCTCGATCGTACTGGGTCTGGTTCTGGTGGCGCTGGGCGCTGCGGCTTACTTCCTGGCGGGGTCGGGTGATCGGAGCGTCACAGCGCTGATCCCGGCGTTCTTCGGAGCGCCGATTGTGCTGCTGGGGTTGCTCGCGCAGGCAAAGCCGGGCGCGCAGAAGCACTCGATGCACGGCGTTGCGCTGCTCGCGCTGCTGGGGCTCATCGGAGCGGGGATGCAGGGGGTTCCGAAGCTGGGCGCGCTGCTGACGGATCGGGAATCGCTGGAGCGCCCGATGGCGACGCTGACACAGAACATCATGGCGCTGGTCTGTCTCGTGTTGCTGTTGGCATGCGTGCGGGCTTTCGTTCTGGCGCGGAAGGCGAAGCCCGCGGCGGGAGCGTCCTGAGGCCACGACCGCGATCAGGCCATCGTCACCCCGAGCGCGCCGTCGTGGAGCGCCAGAGCGACGTCTGACTCGGCGAACACGGCCTCCCCGAGGCCGCGGGATGTTCAAGTGGGCCTCGTCGCATGAGCCTGTTTCGGCGAGCGTGCGGATGGAGCTGCTAGGCCTTTGAAGGTGGGCGTCGAGTTGGCGTGGGGTGATGCTGAGCGGATCGGGTTTCGGGTTGAAGGAGCGCAGCGTGAGGCGCGGTCTCGGGCGTTGTCGCCGTCAGGCCGGAGGCGCGAGCGCGGCCATCGCTGCGGCGGTCAGCGCGGCGATGAGGGCGAAGGCGGCGAGCGGCCGGGCGTTGAGCCTGAGGATCTCGGCGACGGGGTCTTTGGCGGAAGAGCCGGACGGCCTCGGCGGCTCGGCGTCTTTGGTTTCGGCGTCTTTGGGCGCGGAGGACGCCGTTTTCTTCGCCGCGCCGGTCAGTCCGAGGACGGCCGCGACGGCGATGATGTTGTGGATGCAGACCATGTTTCCCATCGCGGCGCCGATCGCCTGGAGGGCGAGGACGCGGGTCGTCTGGAGGTCGAGGCGTTCTGCGATCTCGGCTTGGACGGGTCCGAAGGTCAGGTTGGAGACGGTCGCTGAGCCTGAGAAGAACGACCCGAGGGCGCCGACGACGGGTGCGGCGGCGAGCCAGAGGGGCGCGTAGAGGGCGGCGACGGCGTCAGCGAGCGCCCGGCCGATGGTCACGACGGGCGCCGCCTGGTCCCCGTGCATCATCAGTTTGACGAAGACGAGGGCCCCGACGAGCGCGGCTGCGGCGAGAGCGAGGCTCCGGGCCGCGTTTCCCGCGACGCGGGCGACCTTCCGTGGTCGCAGGCCGATCACCGGCGCCGAGATCAGGACGACCGCCACAAAGGGGAGGATGAATGGGACGTAGAGCAGCGCCATGCTCCAGTGGATGTCGGTTCTGAGGATCCCCTCGAGGCTGACGACGAGCGCCGCGGAGACCGAGAGCGATCCGAGCGCGCCGAGGTCGAGGGTCGCGCTCGGCGTCTGGGCGTTGAGCAGGGCCCGCAGCCCGAGTGGCTCGATACGCGTGACGGCGAGCAGCGCGACGGTCATGGCGAGCGGGAAGGCCGCCTTCCACGCCGGCATGAGGGATTTCTCGCCTGTGCGTTCCGGCGCGCCCTGATTCTCCGCGCGTCGTAGGAATCGTCCGACGAGGCCGGCGGCGATGAGGGCGGCGAGTCCGCCGACGACGGTTGGGAACTCCACGCTCACCAGTGTCGTCGCGGCGGACGCGGCGACCGTCGCCAGCACGACCAGCGCGATGGGCCATGCGCGAGCCCGGAGCTCTTTCCAGGGGAAGAGCAGTCGCAGGGCGACGGCGACGACCACTGGAGCCGCGGCGCACTGGAGGATCGCCGCCGAGAGCCCGATCGAGCGCAGCTCATCGGGCGTCAGCTCCAGCTCGCCGAAGCCGAACCACACGGGCATCCCGACGGCGCCGAAGACGACGGGGACGGTGTTCATGACGAGGCACGCCGCGGCGGCGCGGACGGCCGGGAAGCCGAGGCCGACGAGCAGGGGCGCCGCGAGGGCCGCGGGGGTTCCGAAGCCGCTGAGCCCTTCGACGAGGTACGCGAAGGCCCACGCGATGAGCAGGACCCGCAGGACGGGGTCGGGGGCCCATCGCTCGAGCCTCGCCGTGATGGCGTCCATGGCGCCCGACGCGGTGAGCGTTCGGAAGAGGAGGAGGGCGCCGAAGACGATCGAGAGCGGCATCAGCGCGGTCAGCGCGCCCTCGATGATCCGCGCCGCGAGCGTGCGCGCCCCGGGCGACGCGCCGGCGAAGGTCTGGAGCGCGAGGGCGGCGGCCGCGGCGCCCGGCAGGGCGAGGTGCGCGGGCATGGGCAGGCGCGCCTTGGGCGCCCGAACCGTCATCACGGCGATGAGCGCGAGGATGGGCAGGGAGGCGAGCAGCGGGTGCATGACGGGGGGCTCCCGCGCGGCGCGTCGCGCTCTCAGGAAAGGCCGAGGATCGAGTTCGCCGGCGGAGGAGCGCCGTTTTGCTCGATCGCGGTGAGGTTCTCGATGGTCGTGGCGGCGATCGCGTCGAGCGCCTCGCGCGTGAAGAACGCCTGGTGCGAGGTGATCAGCACGTTGGGGAAGGTCAGCAGCCGGGCGAAGACGTCGTCCTGCAGGGTCGAGAGGGATCGGTCTTCAAAGAAGAGCGACTCCTCCTCTTCGTAGACGTCAAGCGCCACGCCCGCGAAGTGTTCCTGCTTGAGCGCTCCGATGAGCGCGCGGGTGTCGATGACCGCGCCGCGCGCGGTGTTGACGAGAAAGGACCCCCGGGGAATCATCGCGATCGTGCGCTCGTTGATGAGGTGGTGCGTCTGCTCGTTGAGCGGGCAGGTCAGGCAGACGATCGTCGATTGGGGCAGGGCGCGTTCGATTGGCAGATACTCGACGCCGGCGTCCTTGAGCTCCGGCGTCTTGACGGGGTCGACGGCGATCACGCGGCACCCGAACCCGAGCAGGATGCGAGCCAGGACCGAGCCGATCGCGCCGGCTCCGACGACGGTGGCGGTCTTCCCGTGGAGGTCGGTCCCCAGCAGGCCGTCGAGCGAGAAGTTCTGCTCGCGCACGCGAGCGTGCGCGCGGTGGAGCTTGCGGTTGATGGCCAGGAGCAGGCCGACGGTGTGCTCGGCGACGGCGTGGGGCGAGTAGGCCGGCACGCGGCCGATGCGGAATCCCAGCTCCCGCGCGGCGTCGATGTCCAGGTTGTTGAACCCGGCGCACCGCAGGGCGAGGGCTTTGACGCCGATCTTTGCGAGCGCTTCGAGCGTCTCGCGCCCGAGGTCGTCGTTGGTGAAGACGCACGCGGCCTCGTGACCGGCCGCGAGGCTTGCGGTCCGCGGGGTCAGCATCGGTCCCGTCGTACTGCCGAAGACGGGGGCGTCCAGGAAGTCGATCTGGTGCGGCGAGCCGGCGCGCTCGTTCGCTCCCGCGAGCGATCGCCGGTCGTAGGGACGGGCCGAGAAGACGGCGGTGCGCATACAAGCAATCCTTCAGCGGGCGGATGACCAGAACGCATGATATGACCCCGTCGCTCGCTTGCTCGGCGAGCCCGTTTCATCTGTGGCTCAGAGCGCTCTTGTGATCGGATCGCGTTCGCCGTCGC
>CAZXGT010000073.1:0-6108 GCA_964639935.1 uncultured Phycisphaeraceae bacterium | reverse complement strand
CAAGAGCGTGGCGCGTCTGCTGACAGGGGGCCGTCATCCCGGAGGGATTCGCCGCGGAGGAAGTCTCTAGGATCGGAGGCGGAGGACGACGATGCATCACGCCGGACGACTGCTCGCTGCGACCCGGAAACGCCTGCGGGTGACGCCGCAGTCGCTGGCCGGAGAGATTGGCTGGCGGAATCTCAACAAGGGCGCGCGGCGGATTCTCGCGCTTGAGCGCGGGGAGACCGTGGACCGACCGCTTTACGGTCGGCTGGTTGAGCTTCTGGGGATCTCCGCTGAGGCGGTCGCCGAAGCGGAGCGTCTGGACGCGGCGCGTGCGCTCGAGCTGCGCCGGACGCCCGTCGAGCCGGAGGTTGTGGTTCGCCTCACGGCGGTGGTGTGGAAGCGCTGCCCCATCCCGGAGGACGCGCGCAACGGGAAGGCGCTCGTTGACTTCGGGGTGAGCACGGCCCGTCACTACCACAACATCGTCTGCCTCCGGCTCCCGAACCGGACGACGCTCTGGATCGACCGGCACGGCGAGATCTATCACCGCTCGGAGCCCGATCAGCTCGGCCGGGCGTCCACGCCGAGCGTGTCGATCGGCGGCCGGCGGCTGGGATCGCCGATGAGCTCTTCATCGGATTGAGCGCGGCAGTCCGGCGCGGTCGCGGCGTCGTGTCAAGGTCGCGCGAAGATGTGGTGAGAAGTGGCTTTGAGATCCCGTTGCCGGTTGCGGGTGTTCCCGGTCCGAAGCAGCATGCGCGGATGAATGTTCCTGCGAATCGATGGACGGGCGTGGAAGGCCGCTGGGCGAGCCTTCGCTCGGGTTTCACGCTTGTGGAACTGCTCGTGGTGATCTCGATCATCGCGGTGCTGATCGGGCTGCTGCTCCCGGCGCTGGGCTCGGCGCGGGAGACGGCGCAGCAGACGCTGTGTCAGTCGCACCTTCGTCAGCTTTCGCTCGCGGGGCTCTCGCACGCCAACGAGAACAACGGGCTCTACTGCACGGGCATCTTCGACAATCGGACGAACCGCGGGAGCGGGCCGATCACGGAGAAGGGCTGGGTCGCGGACTTCATCAACGGGGAGTACGCGATCCCGGGGCGGCTTTTGTGCCCGACGAATCCGGCGCAATACTCGCAGACGCTCGCGCCCGACCGCTTCGGCCGCGGCGGCGGGCGGGCGGGCACCTTCTCGAGCTACACCGAGGAAGAGTTCATCAATCTTGTGGAGGTGCAGGGGTTCAACTCGAACTACGCGCAGTCCTGGTACATGGGCTACACGCGGACGAAGGATCCGCGGAGCCTGTCGGGCGACGTGAAGAACCCCGCGGACACGCTCGGCCCGCTGATGTCCTCGCGGATGAATGGCGCCGGCTCCCCGTCGCGGGTGCCGCTCTTTGGCGACGCGACGTGGCAGGCGACGGACACGGTGGAGATCAACGGCGTTCGGGAGGCGGCGGTGAAGGCGACGACGGACGGCCCCGTGAGCGTGGCGTTTTACGAGGGCGCGTCGCGTCCGGTTCGCGGCCGGCAGGACTACACGGACTTCGGTCCCGGGCACGGGCGGCGCGTTGGGGAGCGCGCGGATCAGACCGCGGACGTGACGCACATGCGGGACACGGGGTTCATCGGCTTCGCGGACGGGCACGTCGGGCGGTTCAAGGACACGGTCTTCGACGGTGTCTGGGGGCACGACGATCTGGTGGAACGCGGCGACTGGCGCGCCCTGCGGTATCACGAGCTCGAGGGTCAGGTCTACGGCGGGTGGCTTGGCGCTTCGGGGCTTGATTTCTAAGCAACGCGTGTGCGATCGGTGAAGCTTTGGTGAAGCGGGCGATGGATCGTCCATCTTGACTTTCGCTGCGGGGACGCCCGGGTGATGCTTTGGCGATCGGGCGATGACCCGCCCACAAACCACATCACCCGAAGAGGAGCACGAGAGATGCTGATCCGCACGTTTTCCGCCGCCGCGGCGCTGAGCCTTGCCGCCACGGCGCCCGCTCAGGTCGTCATCAATGAGGTGTTTGAGAACCCCGCCGGCGGTTCCGCCGACAATCTCTACGAGTACATCGAGCTCTACGGCGCGCCCGGGATGGATCTGACGGGCTATGCGATCGCTCTCTTCAAGGGCGGCATGGACGACGGCGACGACATGCCGGAGGAGCCCGCGGAGATCGACGAGGCGTTCTCGCTCGACGGGCTCTCGATCGGCCCCAACGGCTTCCTGGTGATCTACAACCGCGACATCGGATTTTCCGAGGTTGGAACGTTCCTCGAGGGGCCGTTCGGTCCCGGCGCGAACTCCGCCGGCTGGGACAACTCGAATCTCGGCATCCCGTCGAGCGACGACCCGGGGAAGCTCTCCAACGACGGCTCCTCGACCTACCTGCTCGTGCGCAAGCGGCCCTACCACGAGGTGATCGGCGGCCAGAGCTTCTACGACGGCAGCCCCGGCTTCTTCGTGCAGACGCGCTACGCCTTCCGCAAAGACGTCGATCCGGACCAGAACTACGACAGCGACCTTGACTTTGAGGAGCAGGGTTTCTCGGCGATCGAGCCGCTTCAGATCGTCGACGAGATCGCGTGGTCGAACGCCGGCGGCAAGGAGTACGTGCGCAGCAGCGAGCACGAGATCTCCGACACGCCCGGCTTCAACCCCGACGGCGTCGTCCGCGTCGCGTATTACGCGGAGAACCCGATGCTCGGTCACCGGATCAACAACGACGGTGAGGTCGTCCCGACGCGCATCGCGGATGAGTCGTGGGTCTACGGCGAGAACGTCTCCCAGACCGCGGTGCTCGACGGAGGCGACACGATCGATCTGCTCCTTCCCTTCAACGCGATGTTCCTCAAGGGGCCGACCGACCCGAACGGCCCGACCTACAACGCCAACGGCGAGCTCGACCCGATGGGCTCGTTCCTCTTTGACGACCTGGCGATCACGGACTTCGAGATGACCCCGGGCGAGTTCAACGATTCGCCCGCGGGCGCGAGCGGCGCGACGATCACGCAGTTCCGCTTCGTCTGGGGCGATCTCAACTTTGACGGGATTTCCGACGTCGACGACTTCGTGGTCGCTCGCGATCTTCACCTCTCGGGCGCGACGCTCGACGACACCGAGACGCGCGTCAACGACAACGGCACGCCGGACTTCGAGGACGACGACTTCACCTACGAGGCCTACGTCTTCGAGAACCGGGCCTTCAACGGCTACCTCGCGGCGACGAATCTCGACACGATGGACAACGGGATGGGCGGCAACGCCGAGACGGTGACGTCGTTTGATGTGACGGCGCTCCGCGTCGCGCTCGGCGCGGGCGTCGCGCCGGATCAGAACGGCGACGGTCGCGTCGACGCCTCCGATCTCGCCTCGCTGATCTCCGGCTGGGGCGGGAACAACCCCTTCCTCGATCTCAACGCCGATGGAGTCGTCAACGCCAGCGACCTGGCCGCGCTGATCGCCGGCTGGGGCGACATCGACTGATTCGGTTGACTGATCCGGCTCCCCAATGGTTCCCACGAGCGGCCGTCCTGCGGGGCGGCCGCTTTTTCTATGGGAGGATCTCGTAGGCGACGACCGTGCCCGATTTCTCGTAGGCGGCCAGAAGCATCGGGCGACTGAGCGGCGAATCCTCGGCGGGCACGAAGCGAAGCCCCTCGACGGCGAAGCGTCCGCTCGCGGCCCCGTGGTGCGTGGCGATGACCCGCGGCGCAGCGAGATCGGCGAGATCGATCACGGCGATCACGCCGGGGCGCTCGAGCCCCACGAAGGCGAGCAGCCGGCCGTCGATCTCGCCGAGGGCGAGACCCTCGGGCTCCGGCCCTCGGTTGTCCGAGCGCCTGTCGGGCCTGAGCGGCGTCTCGCCGGTGGCGTTGTACTGCTCGCCCGCGAGCGCCATGAGTTCCTCGAGCTGGGAACCGGTGTCGCCGACCAGCCGGCCGGTCTCGGCGTCCCAGACGCTGACGCTGCGGGCGCCGAGGATGTGCGGCTCGTCGATCAGGCCGTCGCGATTCGTGTCGCCGGTGAAGGCGCAGACCTCGAGCCGCTCGAGGCCCGGTTCGCGGTCGAGGCGCTCGGCGAGCGCGGGCGCGAGGCGTCCGGCCTCGCGCAGCGCGTCGAGACGGGCGACGTCCCCGAGCGGCGTCTTGCCCCAGTCGCCGCGGTCGTCGCCCTCATCGGCCGTGACGAGGTAGACGCGGCCATCGCGCTCGAACGCCCTGAGCTGATCCGGCATCGGGAGGGCTTTGACGCTCGCGTAGGGTCCGCGCCGGCCGTCGCGATCGGACGGATCGATGACCCGGTCCACGGCGCCGAGCGCGAGCGTTCGCGCGTGGCTCTCTCGCGCAAGGTCCACCACGGCGATCGCGTTGTTCTCCTGGAGCGCGACAAACGCGCGGTCGCCGAGCACGGCGATCGATTCTGGTTCGAGGTCCGCCACGAAGTTGCTGATCGCGGGGTGGACTCGCAGCCCTGGCTCGTGCGTCCACAGGGCGATGTCCCGGGTGACGACGCCGCGAGCCCAGTCGAGCCGCGCGATCGTGACCCCGCCGATCGGATCGGAAAGGCGGGACCCGTCGAGGGCGGGCTCGCCTTCGTTGGCGACGATGAGGCCGGCGCCGTCGCTGGTGAAGGCCACGGCGTCGGGGCCGAAGCCCGTCTCGATCGAGCGCGTCGCACGGCCCGCCGCGAGATCGAGAATCAGCAGGCGGCCCGGCCGGGTCGCCTGGTCGGCGGGCTTGATCGTCGCGGCCCCGGCGCCCGAGCCGGTCGGGTCGACCGCCACATGCGTGACCTCCGCGCCGTCACCGAGCCCGGAGGCTTCCCCGGCGTCGAGCCGCCACGCTTCGGTCGCGGCGCGAGCGGTCACGTCGAAGGCGAGGATCGAATCGCCCGCGGCGACGACCATGCGCGCAAGCCGGGCGTCGTAGTCGACGATCTCGGCGCCCGGGGCCTCGATCGCCCAGCGCTCCTGGAGTGAAACGCCGGCCGCGCTCGCCGCCAGCGCCGCCGCGATCCCCAATGTCGTCATGGTCGGCCTCCGAAACGAAAAACGCGCCGGGCGCGATCGGCGCCCGGCGCGGTCAACACTACTCAATCTCGCAAGGCGAGAGCCTTAGCGACGGCGACGCGCGGCGAAGCCGGCGAAGCCGAAGAGGGCCGCGGCGCCCGGGGCGGGGACGATCGAGCCCGGCGAGGCGATCGCGGGGACGTCGAGGCCGTCGCCGCCGAGGGTGGAGGTGGCGATGGCGCCCGAGGCGTTGCCGACGGTGGAGAACTCGCCGAGGAGCACGTCCCAGGACTGCGCGTCGAAGCCGGCGGTGTCCGGGTAGCTCGCGAAGTCGATCGGGGAGGAGGCGAGGGGGTCGCCGCTCCAAAGGGTGACGCCGTCGCCGCCCTGGCCGAGGCCGGAGCCGTCGGTCCAGCCGATCTGGACGCTCGAGAGATCGAGGTCGAGGCTCCAGACGTTGAAGAAGTCCGCGGCGTCGCCGGCGTTCCCGAGGACGACGACCGCGGTCTCGCCGGCGGCGAGGGAGGTGATCCCGGAGAGGATCGTCGCGTCCGTGGCGTCCATGGACTCGTCGTCGTACCAGAGGTCGCCGTCGACGCTCTGATCCCAGGCCATGGTCCCGAAGTTGGTGATCTCGAACCAGTCCTCGGTGACGTCGGTCCCGGGCTGGCCCATCCACATCTCGGTGATCTGGAGGTTGAAGGCGGCGGTGGCCGAGCCGGCGATGGCGAGCCCCGCGACGGTGGCGATGACGTTGCGCATGGTGAGTGTTTCCTCTCTCTGGAATGCTTCCGAACGGGCGCGGAGCACGGTCCGCGACCGGATCAAGAAGCTACGTCGCCGTCGCGTGAATCTGGGTGATCTTCCTGAGGCTTGCAGAAAGCCTCACGGAGCGCTTGCGGTCCCTTAACAGACCGGCGTGCGACCGCGACTCGTTCGCCCCGCCGAAGCGATTTCCCGCGGCTTTTGTTCGTGAATCCGATCGGCCTCCCGTATGCTCATGCGGCGGCGGTGGGAGGCCGCCGGACGACGATCGGAGGGCCGATGCGACTTGCCAAGCGGATCGACGACGACGGCGGGGCGTGGGACCGAGCGGGCCAGCAGCTCTGGGG
>CAZXGT010000072.1:0-12140 GCA_964639935.1 uncultured Phycisphaeraceae bacterium | reverse complement strand
ACGGCGCCGAGGCTCTCTTTTTCCCACCGGTTCTCGGCCGTCCGGGTGATCCGCACCAATTCCTGCCCGTGCCTGGCTTCGCCGACCGGAATCACGAGCCGGCCTCCGATCGCGAGCTGATCCTGCAGCGACTGCGGCGCGCGCGGCCCCCCCGCCGCGACGCTGATCGCGTCGAAGGGCGCGTCTTCGGGCGCCCCGAGCGTCCCGTTGGCGTGGCGGACCTCGACGTTGTCGTACCCGCACCGCGCAAGCGCCGCCTTCGCCCGGTCCACGAGGGACCGATGCCGCTCGATGGCGATCACGGCGCCGGCGATCCGCCCGATCACGGCCGCCGCGTACCCGGACCCCGCGCCCACCTCGAGCGCCTTGTCCCCCGGCGAGAGCTTGAGAGACGAGGCCATCAGCGCCACGATGTAGGGCTGCGAGATCGTCTGCCCCTCCCCGATGGGCAGCGGCCCGTCCTCGTAGGCCCGGTCCCGATAGCGCTCCGGGACGAACAGCTCGCGCGGGACGGTCCGCATCGCCTCGAGCACGCGCTCGTCGCGGACGCCGCGCGCCTCGATCTGCTCCCGGACCATCTTCCGCCGAACCGCCTCCGACCCGACCGGAGCGCCGACATCGCCTGGCTCGCTTGTCATCGGTTGCACCCGCTGCGACGCGGCTCAATCGCCACGCCTAGGCTTATCCAATCAATATCATCGACGATTGTACGAGATGAACCGCATTGTCCATGGTCGATCAACGATTTCATCGGTAATGCCTGTTGGATTTGGAAGCTCCGCTCATTCTCCGCATCGCGCTCAATATGCTGGTCGGCGACGTCGCCAAGTACGCCGCGCTGGTCGTTGGCCTCGCGTTCGGAACGCTGCTCTTTACCCAGCAGGCGTCGATTTTCTTTGGGCTGCTGCTGCGTTCCACGGGCTCGCTTCAGAACATCGGTCAGCCGGAGCTCTGGGTCGGCGATCGCGACACGTTCTTCATCGGCAACGCCCGACGCCTCGACAGCTCGCTCGTCAACCGCGTTCGATCGGTGCCGGGCGTGCGGTGGGCGGAGCCGCTGTTTCTGGCGCGGGCGCGCGTCACCAAGCCCGACGGGGCCTTCGATGAGGTCGAGATCTACGGCATCGACCGCGCGACCCTCATCGGGCGACCGCCCGAGATCACAGAGGGCGATCTGGCTGATCTGCTGCGCCCCGACGCGGTCATGGTGCAGGAATCGTCGCGACAAGCGCTCGGCGACCCGCGGATCGGGGACACGCTGCTGCTGAACGACCGGCGGGCCGTCGTTGTCGGTTTTTGCCGGGCGAAAACGGGTTTTCAGGCGGACTCGGTCCTCTACGCCACGCTCGGGAACGCCGTCGGATTCGTGCCCCTCGGGCGGGACGTCATCAGCTACATCCTCGTGGGCGTTGAGGAGGGGACGGACGTCCGGAGCGTGCAGGGGCGCATCAACGAGATCGGCGCGGTCGCCGCCTTCACGCCGAACGAGTTTCGCTGGAAGTCCATCAGCTGGATCGTCCGCGAGACGGGCATCGGCGTGAACTTCGGCATGACGGTCGCCCTCGGCTTCATCATCGCGCTGGTGATCTCCTCGGCGATCCTCAACCAGTTCGTGTCCGACAACCAGCGTCACTTCGCCACGCTCAAGGCGATGGGCGCCACCAACGCCATGCTCATCCGCATGATCCTCGCTCAGGCTCTCTTTGCCGGCCTTGTCGGCTTCGGGCTCGGCGCGGGCGGCGCGGGCGCGCTGTCCTTCCTGGGCCGACGCCCGGGCGCCAACCTCGACACGTTTTTTCCGTGGTACCTCCTGGCCATCGCCTTCGTGGCGATGATGTTCGTCGTCGCCGTCGCCTCCGTTCTCAGCCTGTGGCGGGTGCTCCGCCTTCAGCCCGCAGAGATCTTCGACTGATGCCGCGGCGTGATGCGAGCAACGGGACCTCGCTCGCCTTGACGGCGAGCGGCCTCCGCAAAGCGTTCTCCGCCGGGGACACCGAGGTGGTCGCCGTCGACGCCGTGGACTTCGAGGCGTCACGCGGCGAGCTGACCATGATCGTCGGGCCGAGCGGCTGCGGGAAGACCACCCTTCTGTCGCTGATCGCCGGCGTTCTGGACCCGGACGAGGGGGAGGTCGAGGTGTACGGGACGAGGTGGGACGAGCTCTCGGGCCGCGAGAGGACGAAGACGCGCGGCGAGTTCGTCGGGTTCGTGTTCCAGGCGTACAACCTGATCCCGACGCTCACCGCGATCGAGAACGCCGCGGTCCCCGCGCTGATCCAGGGCGCCCCGCGGTCCGAGGCGTTCGATCGGGCGCGCGGGGCGCTCGAGTCCGTCGGGCTCGGCGAGCGAGCGGGCGCGCGTCCCGGCAAGCTCTCGGGCGGCATGATGCAACGCGTCGCCATCGCTCGCGCCCTCGTGGCGGACGCCCCGCTGCTTGTTTGCGATGAGCCCACGGCCAATCTCGACGCCGAGACCGGCGCCGCGGTCATGGACATCCTCACCGGGCTCTGCGCGAGCGAGGACGACGAGGGCCGCACCCGCGCCGTTATCGCGGTGACTCACGACCACCGGATCTTCCGCTTCGCAGACATCATCCATGAGATGGACGACGGGAAGATCACCGGCTCGCGCGAGCCCGCGGACGATCCCCCCGATCGAGACGGGGACGACCCGAAGTCCGAGACACGCGCCGCGCCGCAGCACGCCAAAGAGGACGACGCAGACTCATGATCAAGAAGATCTCCATCGCCGTGCTGGTCATCGGATTGGCGATCGCGCTCTACGCCGCGCTGACCAGTTCCGCCGAGGCGCCCCGGCCGGAACTCGAGAGCCCGCCGCCGACCGATCCCTTCGACGTTTCGATCGCCGCGACCGGGGTCGTCGAGGCCGCGAGCGAGAACGTTGAGATCGCGGCGCCGGTGAGCGGGCTGGTGATGAGCGTGCCCGCCGAGGTCGGCGCCGAGATCGAGGAGGGCGGGGTTCTGTTTACGCTCGATGCCCGCGACCTGGAGGCCGAGCGGTTGAGCCGGCGCGCGGCGCTGGCGCAGCGTCGGGCGGAGCTCGATCGTCTTCGCGCCCGTCCGCGCGCCGAGGAGGTCCCGGCCGCCCGCGCGGAGGTCGAGCGACTCGAGGCGGAGGCCGCCAATATCGAGGACGAACTCGCCGCCGTGCGCGAGGCCTTCGAGGCCGACGCCGCCTCCCGGCGCGAGGTGACGCGCACCCGTCTCAACGCCGAGGCGGCGCGCGCCGCCGCCCGCCGCGCCGCCGCCGAGCTCGAGCTGCTCGTCGCGGGCGCGTGGGAGCAGGACATCCGGGTGGCCGAGCGGGCCGTCGACGCCGCGCGCGCCGAGCTCCGGGCCACCGAGCGCCTGATCGAGCGTCGAACCATCCGCGCCCCCTTCGCCGGAACCGTTCTCAAGCGTCGCATCGAGCCCGGCGAGTACACCCGCCCGGAACAGTCGGAGCCGGCGATCGTGCTCGGCGACCTCTCGTCGCTTCGCGTCCGCGCGCAGGTGAACGAGGCCGATCTCGCCGCGGTCAGCCGCATCACGAGCGCAATCGCCCGCCCGCGCGGCCGCGGCGCCCAGCGCATCGAGCTCGAGTTCATCCAGGTCGAACCGCTCGCGGTGCCGAAGCGTCAGCTCACCGGCGCACCGGCCGAGCTCATCGACACTCGCGTTGTCGACTTCATCTTCCGTACCGGGTCCGGCCACTCGCCGCGCCTCTATCCCGGCCAGCTCGTCGACGTCTTCATCGAGCTCGAGCCGAGGAGCCGGGAGGGATCCGGCGGCGGCGACGGCGAGGCGGAGGGGTCGGGCTGATCACGCCGGCTCGAGCACGATCACCGGCCAGTCCCGCCACGGCTGATCGATGACGAGCCGATCGCCGGCGACCTCGCGCCCGCTCAGGGCGTCGCGCCACGCGCCGCCGGCGTCGAGTTCGAGGCGCTCGAGCTTGCGCCCGGCATCGCGCACGCCGGCCGCGACGATCACCCGATCCCGGTCGCGCGCTCGCGCGAACGCAAGCACGCCAGCGGCGCGCGCCTCGATCGCCTCGAAGGAACCGTCGGCAAAGAGCGAACGCCGGCGCGATCGCAGGGCGTGAAGCCGGCGAACGAGATCCATCTTTCGATCGTTCAGATCGGTGGCCGGGCCGCCGCCCTCGAGTCTGGCGAGTCGGGCCGAGAGCGCCTCCCAGTTCGCGGCGCGGCGGTTATCGGGATCGACGAGCGACCGCCGCACGATCTCGGTGCTCCGGTAGGTGTCGGGAACGCCCGGCGAGAGCAGTCGCAGCGCCGTCTGAACGAGCGTGATCGCGCCGGCGGTCGGCTCGATGCGCTTGACGAGCTGCTCGAGACGCGCCCTGGCCGCGAGCCCGGGCAGCGCCTGGCACGCCCGCCGCACGGCGGACTCGTACGCCTCGTCGGGCTCGAGCCAGTGGGATCGGCGCTTGCCCTCGCGCAGCGCCTTCTCCATGTACGCCGCGAGGCGATCGGCCCACACCTCGTCGGGCTCGCCCCCTTCCGGCCAGATGCCGACGGCGGACTGGAGCAGGAAGATGGCGTCTTCCGGCGCCAGCTCGCGTTCGGCCGCGGCGTCGAGCTCGGGCTTGCAGGCCCGCAGCGCCGCCGACCACTCCTCGGGGGCCTCCGCGAGGGCGAGAATCCGCGCGCGGGCGTCTTCGGATCGTTTCGTGTCGTGCGTCGTGAGAGGGGTCATCGCTGCGGGGGCTTCCCGCGCCCGGGCGATCATCGCTGAGATGAAGGCCGCCGGCGGATCGCTCGCCGCGCCTCCGGGCTCGGCGCCGACCTCGTTGAGGGCCGTCAGCGTCGCGCACCGGTAGTGCGCGGTGTCCTCGAGGCCCTTGGCCATCACCGGGCCGCTGAACTGCTCGAAAGCAGCGACGAATCGCTCGCGCTGCGGGAACTCGTGCGAGCCGATCGCCAGCTCCGCGATTCTCTCCGCCGTTTCGTCGCCGCTCGCCTTGGCCGCGGCGCGCAGCCGCTGCGCGTCCTCATCGCGCCGGTCGCCGTCGCCGAGGTAAGTGCGATAGACGTCGAGATGCGCAACGAGGCGCACGATCGCGCGGCTCGCTTGATCGAGATCCGTGTCCCCGAGCGCGGGCGCCGCGAGCGTCGCCAGTCGCTCGAGCTCGCCCGGGAACAGCCGCTGGGCGACCTCCCGCTTCGCCTCGACGACGAGGGCTGGGCCGTCGAGGTCCTCCGCGCCGATCCCGGCGGCGATCGCGCCGAAGCGCGCCGCCTCCGCGCCGCTCACGAAGAGGCGGTTGATGTCGTTCAACGCCTCGTAGCCCGTGGTCCCGTCGACGGGCCACGCCTCGGGGAGCCGCTCGCGCTCGCCGAGGATCTTCTCGACGTAGATCAGCGCTGGCGCCCCGGCCCGAGGCGCCAGCGTCTCGCGCAGCCGGCGCAGGTACTCCCCAGGTCTGGCCATCCCGTCGACGTGATCGACGCGCACGCCGTCGATCAGCCCGCTCTCCCAGAGCTCCCGCACGAGCCGGTGCGTCGCCTCGAAGACCTCCTCGTCCTCGACGCGGACGCCCGCGAGATGATTGATGTCGAAGAAGCGACGGTAGTTCCGGCGCGCGGCGCCCTGACGCCAATCGATCAGCTCGTACCGCTGGCGCCCGAGAATCTCGCGCACGAGCCTCGGATCGTCTGTCGCCTGCGCCTCGCCGCGGATCGGGAACCGGTCGTCGTAGTAGGCCGCCGCGAGCTCGCCGCCGTCTTCGACGATCGCGAGCTCGCCGCCCTCGATCGCCGCATCGAGGGAGGAGCCGAGCGTCGGCAGGACGACCTTCCCCCCGCCGGCGTCCCAGTCGATATCGAAGACGCGGGACTCGGGCGCGTCGCGACCGCCCGCGAGCGTCGCCCGCCACCACGGGTTCTCCACCGACGCCGCCATGTGGTTCGGCACGATGTCGACGATCACGCCCAGGCCCGCCCCGCGCGCGGCCTCGATCAGGCGCTCAAACGCATCGCGTCCTCCCAGCTCGGCGCGGATCTCGTTCGGATCCGTCACGTCGTACCCGTGCGCGCTGCCCGTCTGCGCCTCGGCGATCGGCGAGAGGTAGAGGTGCGAGATTCCGAGGCGCCTGAGATAGTCCACCCTCGCCGCGGCGTCGTCGAACCCGAAGCCGTCGTCGGCCGTCGTGAGCGTCTCGGGCGGGCGAAACTGAAGGCGGTAGGTGGCGACCGGGGCCGTCACGACGGCACCCGGACGCGGAGCATCTCGGACGCCTCCTCGAGGGTGTGTTTCCACGCCTCGCGCTCCTCGGCCGTCGCGTCCTCGCGCGGCGCCACGCCGTCGATCGCCACGAGCTGGTAAAACGCCGTTTGCGCGCGCGATCGGTCGACCTCGAAATGGAACCGCCCGACCAGGCTCAGCAGGTCGCGGAGCGCCTCGAGCCGCTCGAGCTCCTGCGGCGTCTCGCGCCACCACTCGACGACCCTGAACACCGCGTCGTCGGCCTTGAGCGTCAGGGTCGCCTCATCGAGCGGCACGCCCTCGTCCTCCACCTGATCCATGACGCGGTGGAGACCGGCGATCTCCTCCGGCGCGCGCTCGAGCCCCTCGCGCAGCTCGGCGTTGAGCACGATCTCGGCCGCCGCGAGCAGTTCCCGCGGCGCGCTGACGTCGAGCTCCGTGTGAAAGTGCAGCAGCGGCGCGTGCCGCTCGTAGACGCCGCGGTACACGCCCCGCACCGACTCGAGCGTGGCGTCGAGGAGACGATCAAGGATGTCGTGCTGGCGGTCGCGGAAGAGGGATCCGAGCGAGTAGGTCTCCGGCCCGAAGCGTTCCTCGATCATCTTGAAGAGCCTGACGTAGTCGCCCTTGCGGAACGAGCTGACGGCGTCTTTGCTGAAGGCTTCGATGCGATCGACCTGATCGATCGGCCGGATGCCGCCGCTGACGTTGTGATCGCCGAAATGCACGACCACGAATCGGTATCGCGCCTCGCGCCTCGTCACGATCGACTGGAGCCGCACCTCGCCCAGTCGCAGGTGCGAGAGACCGGAGCGGAGGTCGTGGTCGACCCGCTGCTCCGCCTCGAAGCAGTAGACCGAGCCGCTCGGTTCGTCGCTTGACTCGAAGAGCCCGCTGATGGCCGCGTGGGCCGCGACCGCGGGGAGGTTGATCATCTTCGCCCTCACCCATCGCTCGTAGATGTCGCGTCCGGTCCCGAAACGCGGGATGTTGCTCTGCGCCTCGCCGAGCCGATCGAGGAAACCGTCTTCGAGGTCGACGCCCATCGCCTCCTTCGCCAGCTGCACAGCGCGTCCGGCGTACTCGATCACCTGCACCGTCTCGATGCCCGAGAGCTCGTCGAAGAACCAACCGCAAGAGGTGTACATCAGCATGGCGTGGCGCTGCGCCTCGAGCAGCTCGAGCAGGCGCACGCGGTCCGCCTCGCTCAGCTCCCCTTGCGCGTGCCTGGCGAAGAACGCGTCCTCGGTCTCCGTCTCACGGTTCAGGATCACCTCGATGTACTCGTCCCGCGCGGCCCACGGGTCGCCCAGAATCTCCCCAGCCTGCTCTTCGTAGGCGCCCGCCAGCTCATCGCGAAGCCAGTCGAGCGACCCGCGAAGCGGCGCCCGCCATTTCTGGTCCCATTCCGGCCGTCCGCCCGTGTGGCACCCGCAGTCCTCCTTCCAGCGTCCGACGCCGTGGACGCAGCTCCAGCTCGACGCCTCGACGATCTCCACCTCCATCTCCGGCGGGTGCTTCTCGAGAAACGCGCCGTAGTTGATGAGCTCGATGTCCTCGCGCTGCTCGATCGCGTCCAGCGCCGCCGCGAGCGCCATGTCGCCGTGCCGGTGGTGATGCCCGTAGCTCTCGCCGTCGGTCGCGATGTGCGCGAGCTGATCCCACGTCCGGTTCTTGTCGAAGGCGTCGGTGAGTCGCTCCGCGAACACCTTCCCCGAGTGCAGCAGGCGCTCGAACGCCACGGCCTGAGAGATCGGCCCGTCATAGAAGAACAGCGCGATCGATCGTCCCGACGGGAGCTTCTGCTGGTAAGCCCGGCTCGGATCGATCGGCCCGGTCCCGGAGACGTCCGTCCATTCGCCGTTCGCATCGCCGTTGAGCGGGCGGAAGCGCTTGGCCTGGCGCGGGGCGAGGATCGTGAACTTGATCCCCGCGTCGACGAGCGCCTCGAGCGACGCCGTGTCCGCCGCCGTCTCCGGCAGCCACATCCCGTCGGGCTTGCGACCGAAGCGGTGCTCGAAATCCTGCACGCCCCAGAGCGTCTGCGTGCGCCGGTCGCGGTCGTTGGCGAGCGGCATGATCATGTGGTTGTACGCCTGCGCCATGGCCGACCCATGGCCGAAGCGGTCGATGCTCAGGCGATCGGCCTCGAGGATCGCCCCGTAGACGTCCGGCGCGTGCGCTTCGAGCCACGAGAGCAGCGTCGGCCCGAAGTTGAAGCTGATCCGCGAGTAGTTGTTCACGATCCGCGTGATCCAGCGCTCCTCGTCGAGCATCCGCGAGCGGCTGTTGGGGCCGTAGCACTCGTCGGTGATCCGCTCGTTCCAGTCGTGATAGGGGTGCGCCGAGTCCTGCCGCTCGATCGCTTCGAGCCAGGGGTTCTCGCGCGGGGGCTGATAGAAATGCCCGTGAACGCAGACGTATCGCTTCATTGTTCGCTCTCTCCGTGCGTGTCTCTGATCAGCAGCTTCGCCGACCATGGCGCCAGGTCCGTCGCGTCGTCCCGAGCCCCGGGTCCGCCCCATGCGGCCGAGGCCGTATCGATCGCGGCGAGCCAGGGCCCGACGATCCGCGCGCTCGCGGGCGAGTTCGAGAGATTCAGCGCGAGAACGATCTCACGGTCGCTCGCCGAGCGCTTCACAAGGACGACCCCCTCGGGCTCGTCGCAGCGGACGACCCGCGTCTCACGATCGTTCAGGGCGCCCAGATCGTGGCGACGGCGCAGCCCGATCAGCTCGCGGTAGAGCGCCAGCATTGTCGCGTGCTCGCCGCGGGCGGGCTCGTCCCAGTCGAGTTTCGCCGCGCGGAAGGTCGCCTCGCTTTGGGGATCGGGCGGCTCGCCCTCCCAGTCGAAAGCCGCGAACTCCGCCTTCCGCCCTTCGCGCACGGCGCGCACGAGGTTCTCGTCCGTGTGGCTCACGAAGTAGGGGAAGCGAGCGGAGGCGGCGAACTCCTCGCCCATGAAGAGCATGGGCGCATACGGCGAGAGCAGCGTCGCCGCCGCCGCGAGCTTCAGCGCCTCGAAGCTCACGTTCTCGCTCAATCGCTCGCCCATCATGCGGTTGCCGACCTGGTCGTGATTCTGCGAAAAGACCACGAAAGCCGAGTCCGGCGCGCCGGTCGGCGGCGCGCCGTGACGGCGCCGATGAAAGCTCGACCGCTCGCCCGTGAGCACGTACCCACTCGCGTAGGCCTTGGCGACGCGGGCCGGCGAGCCGAAGTTCGAGTAGTACCCGCGCGTCTCGCCCGTCAGCGCCGCTCGCAACGCATGATGGAAATCGTCGTTCCACTGGGCGTCGCACCCGAAGCCGTTCATCAACGCGGGCGAGATCACGCGCGGGTCGTTGCTGGCGTCTTCGGCGATCACGTGCACGATGCGTCCCTGCGCCCTCGCCTGCGCGTGGACCCGCTCGGCGAGCTCGCGGACGAAGGGCGAGGCCGTCGGATCGATGATCGCGTGCACCGCATCGAGGCGCAACCCGTCGAGGCGCATCTCGCCGGTCCAATAGAGGGCGTTTTCGTAGAAGAAACGGCGAACCTCGTCGGAGCCGGGGCCGCCGAAGTTCAGCGCCTCGCCCCAGGGCGTCTTGTAGTCGTCGGTGAAATACGGACCGAAGTCCCGAAGGTAGTTGCCCTCGGGCCCGAAGTGGTTGTAGACCACATCGAGGTACACCGCGAGCCCTCGACCGTGCGCGGCGTCGATGAGGCGGCGCAGGCCGTCGGGCCCGCCGTAGGCGTGATGGGCCGCGAAGAGACCGACGCCGTCGTAGCCCCAGTTTCGCTCGCCCGGGAACTCCGCGACCGGCATGATCTGCAGGGCGGTCACACCGAGGTCGCGCAGGTGATCGAGCCGCTCGATCGCGCCGTCGAACGTGCCGGCGGGCGTGAACGCTCCGATGTGCAGCTCGTAAAAGACGTGGCGTTCGAGCGGGCCGTTGCGCCACGCGTCGTCGGTCCAGGCGAACTCGGGGTCCATGATGGCTGAGGGCGCGTGCGGCCCTTCGGGCTGAAAGCGCGACGCCGGATCGGGACGAAGCGGCCCGCCGTTCACCGAGTAGGCGTACCGGTCGCTGGGCTCGAGCCCCGGGACGCTGGCCGACCAATAGCCGCGGCGCTCGCGTCGCATGTCGCGCCGCTCGTCGCGCTGCGGGAGGACGAGGCGCACGTCCTCGGCGTTCGGCGCCCACAGGCGGAACACCGTCTCGCCGCCCTCCGCACGGATCGCGCCGATCCGGACTCGATCGTGCTCGATCACGTGGCGGCGCCTTCCCGATCGTTTGCGCGCTTCCGCGCCGCGGCGAGGCGTTCGAGGAACGAACTGATCTCAGGATCCCGTGGAAACTCAGCGCGCTCGCGGTCGACCCGCCGCCGCCAGCTCGGGTACCGGTCCGCGGGCGCTCCCGGGACGTTCTGCGGGAGCCGCTCGCCCCAGAGGTCTTCGAGCGTCACGAGCAGCGCGCTGGCGTCGCTCTCGGCGAGCCGCTCGAGCACGCCGCGGAGCGCGGCGTCGGCGTCGTCTTCCGGATCCGCGTCCGTGGGCAGGCCGAGCGCTTCGCGCACCGCGCGGCGGACGCGCTCCCGCCCGGGCCGCTCGTGCTCGGCCGTCTCCTCGTCGATGACGCCGTAGCGCTGGTTCTGCGCGAGATCGTCTCCGGTCCAGAACGCCTTGAACATGGGCGTGTCGTGCGTGTTGAGGCACGCGAGGTCGTGGCGGTCCGGCGCGGGAATCGCGTGCGATGCGTCGTGTCCGAAACCGAACTGGGCGACGTTCATGCCGAGCAGACCCCACCGCTCCATCGCGTCGTTGACCTCCTCGGGCACGACGCCGAGGTTCTCGCCGATGACCATGGCGCCGCGCCGGTGCGCCTCGATCGTCAGCGCCGCGTAAAGCTCCTCAGCGGGATAGCGGATGTAGAGCCCGTCGGGCGGACCGGCGCCTTCGGGGATCCAGAACAGGCGGTGGAGCATCATGACGTGGTCGATGCGCAGGGCCGAGCAGTGGCGGAAGTGAGCCGCGAGATCCGCGCGGAAGTTCGCGTGCCCGTCGCGCCGCCCGGCGCGCGGGTGCGGCGGACGGAAGCCCCAGTTCTGACCGCCGGAAAAGAGCGCATCGGGCGGCGCGCCGACGGAGAAGCCCGAGGCGTAGTCTTCGGGCGAGGCCCAGACGTCAAAGCCGCCCGGCGCGACGCCGACGGGCAGGTCGAGGTAGAGCCCGCCGCCGGATTCGAGCGCGCGACGCTGGGCCGCGGCGAGCTGGCGGTCGGCCTCGAACTGCGCATAGAGAAACGTGCGCGCCTCGTGATCGTCCAGCCACCGGTCCGCGGCGAGCCCGGCGGCGCCCACGCCCTCGCCCCGCCGGCGACGCGCGCGGTAGAGCGCGTACTCGACCAGCTCGGGATCCTCCTGCGCCGCGGCGATGAGCTCCGTGCGGCGCGACTCGTCCTCGAACGCCGCCTTCGCCAGGCGCGAGAGCTGATCCCAGCCGGCGGACCACGCCCGCTCGTACTCGACAAGATCCGCCGAGGCCAGCTTCTTCGAGACATCCGGGTCAATGCGAGCGAGCCCGGCCTCGGGCGTGGCGAACGGATCGACGTACAGCTCGTTCCACCGCCGGCGCGAGAGCGGCGAGTACGGGCTCGGGTCGGCCGGAGAATCGAGCATCACCGACAGGAGCGGAAGCGTGCCGAAGAGGTCGGCGCGGCTGCGGCCGGCCCACTCGGCGAGCTCGGCCAGGTCGGAATAGCTGGCGATCCCGAGGGAGCGGGCGGGGTCCGGCCGATGCGCATAGAGGGGCAGCATGACGCCCGTGAGGCGCTCGCGCGGCGCGGGCAGGCGGGCGGGCGGGACGAGCAGCGTGGATTCCCGCGCGCTCGAGCCGAGTGTGAACCGGACGCTGTAGACGCCGACGGGCAC
>CAZXGT010000071.1:0-12220 GCA_964639935.1 uncultured Phycisphaeraceae bacterium | reverse complement strand
CCCAGCCCGCCGAAGGGCAGCTTGCTGCTCGCCCCCGCCGTGCCCGCGTTGACGTTCGCGCACCCCGCCTTGATCTGCGCGAGGAACGCGTCCGTCTTCTCCTGGCTGGCTGTGAAGATCGACGCCGCCAGCCCGTACCGCGTCGCGTTCGCCTGCTCGAGCGCCTCGTCGAACGAATCCACCACGCACACGCGAACCAGCGGCCCGAACACCTCGATGTCCGCCCCAGGTCCCTCGTCGGACTTCACGAACTGATCCACCCGCAGCACGCCCGGCGTGATGAAGTGCCCCCCCTCGCACCCGAGCGCGTCCGTGGCCTCGGGCGCGAGCAGCGTCTCGGCGCCCATGTCGCTCGCGTGGCTCGCGAACCGCAGCGCCGCCTCCTGCGCCTCCTCCCGGATGATCGGCCCCATGAAGGGCTGCTCCTCAGCGAACGGATCGCCATAGGTCAGCGTCTTCGTCGCCCTGAGGAACGCCTCCATGAAACGGTCCGCGATCGACTTCTCCAGGATGATCCGCCGCGTACACGTGCAGCGCTGCCCCGTCGAGATGAACGCACACCGCGCGCACTCGACCACAGCCTGCGCGAGGTTCGCGTCACCCGCCACGATCGCCGGGTTGTTCCCGCCGAGCTCGAGCGCGATGATCCGCCCGGGCGAATCCAGGTTCGCCGCGAGGATCTTCCGCCCCACCGGCCACGACCCTGTAAAGAGCACGCCGTCGACCTCGGGGTGGATCGTCAGCGCCTGCGCCTGCTCGGCGTGCCCCTGCACCAGATTCACCACGCCCGCCGGCGCGCCTGCCTCGGCCAGCGCCTCGCGGTACGTCTCGGCCAGAAGCTGTCCCACCGCCGGCGCCTTGTCAGACGGCTTGAACACCACCGTCCCGCCCGCCGCCAGCGCCGGAGCGATGTGCCCGTTGGGCAGGTGCGCCGGGAAGTTGTAGGGACCGATCACCGCCATCACCCCGTGCGCCCGGAACCGGCAGATCCCCTTGCGCGTCTCCGTGAGATCCACCTCGTAGGGCCGGATCCGCGAGCGTCCGGAGTTCGCCGAGTCATCGAGCGTGATGTCGATCTTCCCCGCGAGGATCCCCGCCTCCGCCCTCGCGTCCCACAGCGCCTTGCCCGTCTCGAGCGCGATGAGCCTCGCGAAGGTCTCCTTGCGCTCGGCCAGCTTGTCGCGCGCCGCACGCAGCGCCTCGGCCCGCTTCTCGAAGGGCCATCGCGACCACGTCGCCAGCGCCGCCTTCGCCGCGCTGACCGCCCGATCCACGTGCCCGATCGGCGGCTCCCCCGCCCACACGAGATCCCCGGGCCGCGCCGGATGGTGCGAAACCACCGAGTGACCGGGGATCTCCACGGTCTCCTCGCCGAGAAAATCGGCGGGCGGATGAGCGAGCGATTCGGTCGCGGCGAGCTTCATGCGTCTCCTTCGGCCCGGGTCGGGAACTGTTCCTTCGTCTCGGTCACGCTCTGGGCGAGCGGCTTCATCGGCGTCACGCCCACCTCGGCCCCCGCGTCCACCCGCAGCGCCTCGAGCGCCTCAGGGGACACCCGCACCCCGTCGCCCGTGAGCTCCGCAGGGACCATCACCGCCCGAAAGCCGCCCTCGTCGGCTTGATCCGAGCTGACGATCGCCTGGTGCGTCGCGCCCGACTCGCTCGCCAGCCGCTGCGCCGGGAGCCGACGCGTCTGCGCGACAAGCGGGATCTCGTCGGTCCGGGCCTCGAGGATCGGCCCGGCGTCGAACGGGTCCACCAGATCGGTGTGCGTGAACCCGATCTTCTCGAGCATCCGCCGCGCGGGCACCGTGTCGTGCCCCACCGCGCCGACGACCCGCCGAGCCTCCGTCGGGAGCAGCGTCAGGTAGATCGGCTCCTTCGGGAGCAGCGAGATCATGAACTCGCGCGACCGCGCGCAGAACTGATCCGCCTGCGTGTACGTCAGGTTGATGAACCGCCGGCCAACCGCCTCCCAGAAGGGGTTGTCCCCCGAGGCCGAGATCGGCGCCATGAGCTCCGCGATGAACCGGTCCTGCACCCGGTCGCGGTGCAGCCCCGCGTAGTGAAACCGCACGAGCGAGAGCAGCTTCCCGAGCTTCTGCGGGTGCCCCCGCAAACTCGGCGAGAGAATCAGCCCCCCGATCTCCGAGGGCCCCGACGTGTCAAGCGTCAGCGTCGCGAGCACGTGCGTGAAGCCCGACTGCAGGTCCTCCGAGAAGAACTCGCGCCGCGACAGGCGGAAGTACAGGTTCGGCGACTCGACCGAGCCCATCTGGCTGATCAGCGCCGAGTTGCCCACGGCGCGCCCGGTGTCCGGGTCCTCGAGCGCGAACATGTACTGCGGACTCTTGCCCGCCGCGCCGCCCAGATGCTTGAGGTCCTGCATCTGCGCGCTGTCGAGATCCCCCTCCCCCGCGCGCACCCGCTCGAAGCACTTCCGGCTCCACCGCACCTTGTCGAGGATGATGTCCCCGTCCGGCGGGAGGTTGATGAAGTGCACCATCTTCGCGAGCTTCAGGAAGAGCTCGACATCGTCCGGGATGGCCTGCCTGATGACGAACATGTCGCGCCCCCGCTCCCGTCCGGCGCGTGCGCCGGAGGCCGTGATCAGCCGATCTCCTGCGCCGTCTTCTCCATCGCCCGCTCGAGGATCGCAAAGACCTTCGGCCAGTCCTCGTCGTCCATCGCGGGGATCGGCGGGAGCATGCGGACGTGGTACGGGTCGTGCCCGCAGGGAAGGATGATCACGCCCTCCTGGAAGGCGTGCGTCACGAGCTTGCCGATCGTCTCCTTCTTCCCGCCGAAGGGCGTGAAGCGCATCATCCCGCCCATCCCGCCCGTGACGTTCGCGCCCGGGACCTCCGGGAACCAGTCCGGATGCTTCTCGGCGAGCTTCTCGGCCTCGGCGTCGAAGAGCCTGCGATGGTGCGCGATCAGGCCGCTCTCGCCGTAGAGGTTGTCCGAGCGCAGGCGTTCGATCATCCGCCGACCGACGTTGAGCGCGACCGTCGAGCCCAGGAAGGTGCCCGAGAGCAGCCCGGGCTTCGGCGAGTATTCCTCCGTGAAGATCGCCGCGCACACCTGCGAGAGCTTCCCGATCGTGCACACGTCGATGTACTCGCCGAGATCGAGCGACTCGTAGGCGAACATCTCGCCCGTGCGCCCGAAGGTCTGCACCTCGTCAGCCCACACCGCGATGTTGTGCTCCTTGCACACGTCCATGAGCGCCGTGAAGAAGCCCCGCGGGGCGACGTTGTACCCGCCCTCGCCCTGCACGATCTCAAAGACGAACGCCGCGTGCTGGCCCGGATAGCGGTTGATGTACCACCTCAGGTGCTGGACGCTCATCTCGATGAAGCGTCCCTCGCCCATCCGCGCGGCCGCCGCCGCGTCGAAGTACGGCATGTAGTCGATGTCGATCGTCGTGGGCACGCCCTGGCGGTACGCCGCCGAGTCCCCGATCTGGCACATCGCCACCGAGCGCCCCATGAAGCAGTCCTGGAACGCGAGGACGCGATCCGCCGGATGGTTCTTCTGGTAGACGATCTTCAGCGCGTTGTCGTTGGCCATCGCCCCCGAGTTGCACAGGAACACGTGCTTCATGCGCGAGTTCCGCTGCGCCTCGCGGCTCACCAGCTCCGAGAACTCGATCGCGTCGGCGTTCTGCTGGAAGTACCCCTGCATCTGCACGTCGCTCGTCGCCGCGGCGATCGCCGTCCGCGCGAGGTCCTCGTCGGAGTGGCCGAAGAAGTGCGGCCCGATCCCGCAGACCATGTCGTACTTCACCGACCCGTCGACGAGCTCGACGAGCGGGCCGTTGCCCACCGACGACCCGACGTAGGGCACGAAGAGCCCCTTGCCGCGCGAGTCTTCCGCTCGCTTGGAGTACTCGCCGGTGAGATCCAGAAGCCCCTCCTCGGGCGGGCGCACGCCGGTGACGCTCGACTTCGCCTCGCGCAGCGCTTCGATGATCGAATCGATCCCGCTCGCGAGCGCCTCGGAGCGGCGAAAGCGGCTCCCGGCGGTCGAGGTCGAGGCGTCGGTCTTCGTGTGGCTCGTCTGGTTCGGCGCTTGGGTCATCGTCGGGCCCGATCGGTTGAAGTGCGGGTGCGGGAGTGCAGATTCTTCACGACGCGGCGCTCGGCGTCCACCCGGCCTCCGGAAGACGCGATTGGCGCGGATAGAGACAGACATTCACGGACGCTCAGGCCTCAGCCAGCGGCGGATCGTCGGGCCGGTCCGCCGCCGCGGCGGCTTCCAGACCGCGCTCGCCGAGCCGGAGAAGGAGCACCGCCATCAGCTGCGCCCGCTCGACCAGGCTGCGCACCTCGATCCACTCGTCGGTCGTGTGCAGCCCGCCCCCGCGAACGCCCAGCGTGTCGATCGTCGGGAGCCCGGCGTCCTGCAAAATATTCCCGTCGCACACGCCCCCGGTCTTCGCGAAGGGCAGGTCCTGCCCGAGCGACTCGGCCGCGGCCCGCGCGATCAGCGCGAGCGACCTGGTCTTCGGGACCAGCGGCTTGGCCGGGCGCGCGAAACACTGATCGACTCGCAGCCCCGCCACGCCCCGATCGAGATCCGCCTCGCGCTCGAGGCTCTTGAGCATGGCCGCTGTCTCATCGGCGATCTCCTGCGTCGGAAACCGCGCGTTGCCCCACGCCAGCGCCCGCGACGGCACCGCGTTGACCGCCTCTCCCCCCACGAGCGGCCCCACCGAGACGATCCGCCCGCGCTCGAGGTCGGGCATCTTCGAGATCTCAACGATCGCCTCCGCGAGCGCCGCGACCGCGCTGACGCCCCCCGCGAAGTTCCGCCCCACGTGCGCGCTGCGCCCGGCCGCCTCCAAACGAAACTGCCCCGACCCCATCCGCTCGACGACCAGCTCGCCCCCCGGGAGCGCCGGCTCGGTCGCGAGACCGATGTCGTGCCGCTTCGCCTCCGCCCGGATCGCCGCGTCCGAGCAGTACGACCCCGTCTCCTCGTCGCTCGTGAGCATGAGCGTCCAGGCGATCTCGGCGCCGTGCTCCCGGAGAACCTCCAGCGCGTTGAGCGTCGTCAGGATCCCGCCCTTCATGTCGACCACGCCCGGACCCGTCGCCGTCTTCCCGTCGGGCGCGACCGTCATCGCGTTGAAGTCCCCGTCGGGATCGAACACCGTGTCGAGATGACAGACGATCAGGATGCGCGCGCCGGCGTCGGTGCGGCCCCCGGCCATCGCCGGGCTCCGGCAGATCGCGATCGGCGCCACGACGGGGTCCGAGCCCCCGATGAGCCAGCTCGGTTTGGGCTGGCCCTCGACCATCTCGATCTCGGCGCCGATCGCGCCGAGCCGCGCGAGCAGCTCCTCGCGGTAGGCGTCGAGGCCCGGCGTGTGATTGCGCCCGGTCGGGATCGCGACGTGCGCGGAGAGGTCCGAGAGCATCTTCTCGGCCCGCGTCTCGAGCGCGTCGCGGAGCTGCTGTTCGGCGGCGGAGAGCGCGGAGGCGGCGGAGGTCATTGAAGCGGCCTTTCGTTCTGGGATCCGGGTCACTCTAGCGGCCCGGCCCCCTTGCGAAGCCGCGAGGCTAGACCGCGGGCCGGCCGCCGGCGCGGCGCCACGCGCTGAGCTGGCCGAGATGCGTCGCCTCGTGCGTCGTCATCAGGTGCACCGCCGCGTGCCAGATCGACGGGAACCGCTCCTGCCAGCGCTCGAGCGTCACCGGCCCCGCGATCCGGTCGTCCTCGGCCCGATCGAACGCCTCGGCGAGCCGGTGGCGCACCGTCAGGAAGTGCGCCACCAGGGCGTCCTTCGGCGGGTACTCGCTCGCGCTCTCGAGGGGCCTGGAGTTCTTTCCGTACTGATGCCCGGCCGGGTCGTCGGGCGTGCGGCCCTCGATCATCGCGAGGAGCACGGGCGGGTACGCCGCGAGGTGCGCCAGCACCCACGCCGGGTGGTTCATCGTGACCCCCGCGACCGGCTGGGAGGTCATCTCCTCCGGCGAGAGATCCGCCACGAGACGCTCGGCGTAGTCGCCGTTGGCTTTGTAGGACGCGAGAACCCCCTGGCGAGCGGCGTGATTCAACGGCGGCCTCCGGTGGTGCGCGAGTAAGGCACGGGCGAGGCGACCCACTCGGCGAAGCGCTCGGAGGTCATCCCCGCGGCCCGCGCCCGCAAGAGCGCGTCCTGAGCGCTGAAGCCCCGGTGCAGGCGGAGGTACCGCCCCCAGGCGGCCCCCGCGCGGTTGGAGGTGCCGCAGTGGATCAGCGCCGGCCCACGCGTCCGCGCCAGCTCATCCGCCAGCTCATCGACCCACGCGTCGCCGGCCCCGGTCCCGAGCTCATCTGACGGGAACGGCAGGTTCACGGAGGCCATGTCGAGGTTCTTGACGAGCCCCTCCTCGTTGAAGGGGACCTCGTCCATCTCGCCGGGGTGGCGGATGTTGATGATCTTCACGACGCCGCGCTCCGAGAGCCGGCGGAGGGTGTCGGTGTCGGGTTGGGCGGCGAAGTAGAACCGGCCGTCGCGCGAGAGGTCTGACTGGACGCCGAAGCGCTCGACAGGCTGGGCGATGTGCACCGGCGAGGTCTCGAGCGTCGAGACGCACCCGGCGAGAGTCGCAAGAACCAGGGTCAGCACAAGACGCATCGTCGGGCTCCTTTCAGAAGGATGGCCCGAGAGCCTAGCAGAGCCTCGTCGGCGTTGAGGGTCGGCGGAGACGAGCGTCCGGAGAACCGGCTGAGGATGGCTCAGGGGGCGGGGTCGATGAACTCGACGCCGGCGCTCCACTGCTGCTGGGACGTCTGGCCCGTCCACATCACGCGGGCGATCCGGCGCATCGGCTCGGCGCCGCCTTCGGGGCGGTCCACGACGATCTCGATCCGATCGCCGAGTCCGAGCTCGTGGGGCGTCTGCAGCTTGGCCCCGGCGCTCGAGAGGTCCGAGAGCGAGACGGGGAAGGACTCGCCCACCGCAACCGGCTGAGGCCGCGTCTGCTCGAGGCTCTTGGCGAGCCCGGCGAGACCGCACATCATCCGGGCGAAGGCCCGGCGATCGATATCGGTCCACATGTCGCGATCGGCGGTCGGATCGACCTCGCTCGCGTGGCGCTGTCCGCTTGTCATGACCGCCGAACCCTCCACGAAAGTTGCCTCGTGGGGTCAATCGGACGGATCAGCGCGCGAATCGAGTGCGGCGGGCGTTCGGATGAGGATTCAGCCGAGCGACCCCGCGGCCTGTGCGGTGGATCCGAGAGCGAGCAGCGTCGCGACGCCGGCGATCCAGACGGCCGAGAGGCCAACGGCCACCAGGGCGCGGCTGCTTGCGCGACGGGACGGGCGGGTTCGATGGTGCGTGTCGTTCATGTTTTCCTATTCGCACCGACGCCGGGTCGTGTTCCCGCCCGTTCGGTTTCACGTTGAACCGCTCGCCGAGGTGGGTGGTCGGCACAATCGACCCCTCGCTTGGGCGATGAGCGGCTTTGCATCAACGATCATCGGCAGTCCTCCGACAAACTCGTCTGATCTCGGGGAGCGGGTCATGCAGGTACGCCTGGTTCTTTACGTGAGCGAGAGCACCGCGCCGTTGACCCGGGTCGAGTTGCAGGCGCTCAACTACAGCTGCCGGGTCGCCAATCAGCGCAGCGGGCTGACGGGCCTGATGCTCTACAGCTCCGGGAACTTCATGCAGGCGATCGAGGGCAATCCGCTGCGGGTTCGAGAGGCGCTCGAGCGGATCCACCGCGACGTGCGGCACATGAACATCCGCACGCTGATCGACGAGATCACCGGCGAGCGCACCTTTGATGAGTGGGCGATGGGGCTGATCGAGGTCGACGCCCTCAGGCCGCTTGACCTGGACCGGCTCTCGATGGCGATGCGCGCCGCGGCGAAGGCCGAAGACGGGCGAGACAAAAGGCGACACGGGCGGATCGCCCTGCAGCTCTTTCGCGACTTCGCCCAGCAGACCGCGGCCTGAGAGCCCGGCCGGCCGGGCGGGCCCCCGCCCATCCATAGCGCGGGCGTCTTCCCATGAGACCGGCTCGCCTCGCGCCCTTGCGGGCGGACGATGAGGTTCACCCGGGCGAGGCGGCGCGCCCGATCTCCGGACGGCCTATATTCCGCCTCATGTTTCCAGCGGATTCTGATCCGAGGGTCCCGGACGGCGCGCCGACTGATCTGCGCGGCGTGATCTGCGTGACCTGTGAGTACGATCTATCCGGCCTGAATCCGGGCGGCATGTGCCCGGAGTGCGGGACGCCGGTGGAGCGGTCCGTCAGAGGCGGGCTGCTCGCCGAAAGCCGACCGGAGCACGCGGAAACGCTTCGACGCGGGGCGCTGGTGATCGTTTCGGCGGTGGCCACTCAGGTCGCGATCTTCATTGGGAGCCTCGCCCTGCCGGTTGCGGCGACGCCGCCCGCGGGGCAGGGCTCGTCGGGGCCGTTTGTCGCGCTGACAATCACGAGCACGGCGATCACACTTGCGGCGCTTCTTGGTTGGTGGTGGCTCAGCGAGCCGAGCCCGGAACCGGACCTGGCGGACCCGGGCTCGACGCGACGCGCGTGGCTACGAACGGCGATCGTGCTTCACGGCGCGACGGTCACGCTCTCGGCGGCGACCGGCCTCGCTGGGCCGCTTACGAGCCCGAGGGGAGCTGCGGCGCTCGCAACGGTTGTGAGCGTTGCGACGACCTTCTATCTCATCGCGGCGATCGCGCAGTTCTTCGCGTCGATGGCGTATCTGCGCTGGCTCGGCCCGCGGCTGCCGGACCGAAAGGTTTTCGAGCGCTCGCGGACGCTCATGTGGCTCGTGCCGGTTCTTGTGACGGTTGGATCGCTGTGTTTTTTCATCGGACCGATCATCGCCGTCTCGCTGTATCTCAGCCTCATGCACACGGTCTGGCGCGACCTCGACGCGGTCGTCAGGCGGCAGAGCGGCGCGGCGTGAGGGGTCAGACCTCGGGCGTCAGATCTCGGGGCGTTCGCGGCCGTCGTCGTCGTAGCGGAAGAGGGCGAAGTAGAGGATCGTGGCGATCGCAAAGGGCGGCATGAAGCAGGCGATCCAGGGCTCGAAGAAGTACCAGACGAAGGGCGCGGCGAGCAGTGCGGCCGCGACGATCCACCATGTGTCCCGGAGCGCTCCGGTGAAGCGTTTGATCGTCATTGCAGCGGGAGTGTAGCGCTGGTATCGAACCGGATCAGGGTCGACGCTCGACCTGCTCCTTGATCTCGTGCCGCTCCTTGACGCGCTGACCGGTGGCGAGCCACGCCTCCGCGGCGCCGAAGACGAGGTAGCCGAAGAACACGGCGATGCCGACGGCGACGGCGGTGGCGCCGTCGATCAGAAACAGAACAGCGACGGTGGCGATCGCAAGCGCCGCAAAGAGGATGGAGACGATCATCCACGTCCGCTGGCGCGTGCGCTTGGGAGGCGGGGCGCCCTCGGGGGAATCGTGCCGCTGCACCTCGCGGATTGCGGCGTCTTTCTTTGGCGAAGCGGTGTCGAGATCCATCGGCAAACCAATCCTTTCGTCGCGGCCCGTGCGGAGGGAGAGAGGGGACCGTTCCTCAACAAATGTTCACCATCGGGCCCCGCGGTGAATCCTCCATGAAAGGCGCCACGCTTCCCGGCGGGTTGAGGCGGCGGGGCGCAAGCGGCCCCGGGATCAGGGCGCCTCGGGCGGCACGTCGGCGAGCCACTCGGCTTCACACACGGTGGCGGTCGGGCCGGTGAGACGGAGGGCGTCGTCGGTTTCGAGCCACTCGGCGCGGAGTTCGCCGCCCGGGAGGTGGACGTCGGCGGCGCGGTCCAGACGGCCCGTGAGCACGCCCGCGACGAGGGTCGCGAGGGCGCCGGTGCCGCAGGCGAGCGTGCGGCCGGCCCCGCGCTCCCAGGTGCGCACCGTGACGCTCGTGCGGCCGGCGGCGGCGGCGAGGTGCAGGTTGACGCGGTTGGGGAAGGCGGGGTGTCGCTCGACGCGGGGGCCGAGCGCCTCGAGGTCGTGCGCATCGGGATCGGCCACGAAGGCGACCATGTGGGGGTTGCCGACGCTCACGAAGACGGCGGGGAGATCGAGCAGGCGGTGCTCGGGTCCGGCGGCGCGATGGTCCAGGCGGCGCGGATCGACGGGGATATCGGCGAGGTTGAGCTTCGGCGGCGGGAGGGTGAGGCGGACCACGGATTCGGAGAGGCGCTCGGCGCGGACGCGCTGGTCGCCGAGGTCGAGGGTGAGCTCGGGGCCGGCGGTCCAGCCGAGGTCGATGGCGAGACGGGCGGCGCAGCGCGCGCCGTTGCCGCACATGCCGCCGTCCGAGCCATCGGCGTTGAAGATACGCATGCGGACGGCGTCCGGCCCCGGGGCGAGTGTGATGACGCCGTCGGCGCCGACGCCTTGCCGGCGGTCGCAGAGCGCGCGGATGGTCTGCGGCTCGAGCCGGGCGGGCTCGGTGACGAAGAGGTAGTCGTTGCCGCAGCCGTGCATCTTGGTGAGTCGCACGGGCGGATGGTAGCGGCGCGGCGCGGCGCCAAGGGCGGCGCGGGACGCGGGATCAGAGGCGTCTGCGTTTCATCGCGGCGGCCCCGGCGAGAGCGAAGAGGGCGGCGGGGCCGGGCGAGGGAACGATCATGAAGGAGAGCTCGTCGGCGGCGGCGTCGTTGTACGAGCCGGCGATGCGGACGAGGGTGAGCTCGACGACGGCCTCTCTGGCGCCGGCGGGGATGGCGAAGCCGTCCTCGTAGAAGACGAGGCCGCTCTGGGCGCCGCGGAAGGCCGCCGGGCCGATGCCGAAGCGGGCGATCTCGCCCTGGGCGGCGTCGAGGAAGGCGACGGAGAGCTCGGCGAAGTCGGGGTCGGGGACGGCGCTTCCGAGCCAGCCGGAGAGCTCGACCGAGAAGTCGCCGGCGTCGATCCCGGTGGCGAAGGGGAAGAGGTTGTAGCGCTGCTCGGCGACGGAGATCTCGGCGGCGCCGCCGGTGAAGTAGTGGTCGCCGGGGCTTGGGGGTCCGGGCTGGCTCGTGGTGAGCAGGTTTGGGGCGGCGCCGTACTGGGCGACGGTGAGGAGCCCCTGAGTGACGGACCATCCGGGGATCGGGACGACCTGACCGGTTCCGCCGGGGCCGAGTTCGGCGCCCGGGTTTCCGAGCAGGTTCTCGCCGAGGATGATCCCGGCTCGGGCGTTGGCGGGCCACGCGCAGGCGGCGACCGCCGAAAGAACGGCGATAACGACTCTGAACATCTCTGATACTCCTCCGTGCGCCGGCGGGTGTGCGGCCCGAACGGCGACAAGTTCAGAGTACCCCGCGTGAGCGAGGCTGCAAGGGCGCAGCGGCGGATCGGTCGGGTCGCGCGGGGTTTGCGGGTTGAACGGGTGGTTATCGGGCGCCGGCGGCGGCGAGACGGGCGGCGAGGCGGGCGTTGGCCTTCACGAGGGCGATATTCGCCTCGAGGGTGCGGCCCCCGGAGACATCGTGGAGCGCGGCGAGGATGGCGGGGGTGACGTCGCGACCGGCGGCGCCGGCGTCCGCGGCTCGTCGCCGGGCCTCTTCCAGCCAGCGGAACCAGTCGCCGGGCTCGATGGCGTCGGCTTCGGGGATGGGGTTGCAGACGAGGATGCCGCGACCGGTGCGGTTGGTCTCGGCGCGGCAGAAGGCGGCGAGCTCTGCGGGGTCGTCGAAGCGCTCGTCGACGGTGGCCGCGGACTCGCGGAAGTAGAAGGCGGGGAAGGCGTCGGTCTGGTAGCCGACGACGGGGACGCCGAGGGTCTCGAGGGCCTCGCGGGTGCTGACGACGTCGAGGATCGCCTTGACGCCGGAGGCGACGACGGCGACCGGGAAGCGAGCGAGCGCGGCGAGATCGGCGGAGATGTCGAGGGACTTGCCGTAGCCGTGATGAACGCCCCCGATGCCGCCTGTGGCGAAGACGGCGACGCCGGCGGCGGCGGCGAGCTCCATCGTCGCGCTGACGGTGGTGGCGCCGGAGCGGCCGCGGGCGAGGGCGAGGCCGAGATTGGCGGTGTTGAGCTTTGGGAGGTTGTCGGCGGCGAGGAGGTCGCGGAGCTCGTCGGGCGTCAGGCCGACGGTGGGGTGGCCGTTGATGACGGCGACGGGGGCGGGGTGGGCGCCGGCGTCGGCGATGATCGCGGCGAGGTCCTCATACAGCGGCATCGCGGAGTCCGCGGGGACGCCGTGGGCGAGGAGGGTTGTTTCGAGGGCGACGGAGGTTGGGGTGGTGCGGCGGATCATG
>CAZXGT010000070.1:0-12277 GCA_964639935.1 uncultured Phycisphaeraceae bacterium | reverse complement strand
AGGCCGGTGCAGTGGTTCGTCGGGCTCATGACGGCGCTGGTGCTCGTGGCGGCCGGGTTTCTTGGTGGCACGATGTTCGCGCTGAACCCGGAGAGCCCGACGGGACTTCGGCTGACGGTCGTCGTGGTCGCGATCCTCGCGCCCATCAGCATGCTCGCGTGGGTGCTTCTGCGGCTGCGGCCGAAGGTCAAGTCCTACGGCAACCGTTGAGGTTCGCGGCGTCTCTCGGGGAAGAGACGAGCGAGGTGTTTTCATGCGCTCTCGGCGAAGTCGAACGTGATGCAGTAACCGGCGCGCCAGATCGGATAGTCGATGGCGCACCGGACGCCGACATAGTCTTCAGCGCGACGGCCGGCGGAGTCAAAGAGCGCGCGAGTCAGCTCCTCGTGCCTTGGGTTGGCGTCGGCGCGGACGCTCGAGAGGCCGGCGCCGAGGAGCTGGAGCACGGGCGAGCGGGCGAAGCGGGTCTGCCATCGGCGCGACTCGTCGGTGGCGAAGTCGGGTCCCCAGAGGTGCGCGGCGAGCGAGGGGATCGACGCGCGCGACTCGTCGCGCGGGAGCCACGCGTCGAGCAGCAGGCGGCGAGCGGGGAAGTTGACGAGCGCCCAGAGCTCCTCGATCTGATTGTCCCGCGTCCGCGGGTGTGGGACGCTGCCGGTGGCGGCCATCATGAGGTCGATGGAGGCGTCGGGCTCTTCCTCGTCGAGGTCGATGGACTGGACGAGAAACTCGCGCGGGTTGGCGGTCGAGACGAGCGGGATGGGCGCGGAGGTGAACTCCTCGAGAACGGCGGGCGCCGTGGGGTGGCTCGAGGGCTCGCCCTCGGCGCGGAAGATGCCCGGGGCGGGCGCGTCGGTGTCGGTGCTCGAGAAGTTGTGGATGACGAGGGGAACGGCCTCGGGCGCGGCGCGGTGGCCGAGCAGGCCGAAGGCGCGGTGCGTGAGCAGGCGGTCGGAGTCCCTGGGGTCCGGGTGATAGAGGTAGGAGGCGACCCACGCCTCGGACCATCGCCCGGTAAGCGCGGCCGCGGATTCAAAGAGCGTGCGACGATGGGCGAGATCGTCTCCCTCGGCGGTGGAGGCCGGCGCGGAGATCGCCCGGGGGTCGCTCGCCTCGAGGCGCTGGAGGAGCTTGGCGCGGCTTCCGGCGAGAGAGGCGATCGTCTGGTCGAAGCGCTCGATGGCGGCGTCGGCCCCGTCGACGCGCTCGGCGGGCGCGAGGGCGCGCTCCTTGATCTCCTGGATGATCGCGCGGAGCGCGCGGGCGCCCGGGAGGGACTCGACGATCTCGGGACCGGGATAGGGTCCGCGGACGGCGCTGACGAGGCGCTGGCATGAGGTGCGGTCGAGATCGAGGGCGCGGGCGAGCCCGGCGGCGCTGCGGTGCTCGGGCTCGAGCGCGGCGATGAGAGAGCGGGCCTCGGCGTGGAGCCGACGCGCGGCGCGGTCGGCCCGGAGACGCTCTGCGGAGGACAGAGGCGTCTCGGCGGGAGCGGTCAGGGGCGGAGGCGTCACGCCCGGGAGTGTATGAACCCGCAGCGGCGGCCGCGCGGGGGCGGCGATGCCCCGGACGGACGAATCTTCGTGGTTCGGTCTTGACACGCGCGGCTCGCTTCGGCACAGTGTTCTCAAACGTTCTGGAACATGCTAGCACATGTGACAGAGGACACAAGCCACGGGCTTCAGGGGGAGGCCCAAGCACGAGGATGGGAAGAGACACCATGTCAGCAATCACTCTTCGGGGGCTCGCGATCGCCTTCGGCGCCGGGACGCTCGCGTCCGTCGCGTCGGCGGGGATGAGCACGGTCGTGACGTTCGACGGCGGCGATCAGCAGGGCTGGACGGGCCCGCAGGGGCCCGGCGGCGCGACGTTCATCGACCTGGCCGAGGGCAACGGCGCGCCGAGCCTCCGCACGCAGTTCAACAACTTCGGGATCAACTTCCGCAACAACACGAACCCGTCGTTCGTGCGGGATCTCTCGGTGTACGAGGAGGTCACGTTCTCCGTGGACGTGCTCGTCAACGACATCAGCTTCACCGGCACGCCGGTGAGCCGTCCGTGGGTGCTCGAGCTGCGGGACGTTGACAACGACAGCTCGGCGCCGTGGGACAGCGTGTTCTTCGATTTCGGCGACATCTCGGCGGCGACCGAGGGCGAGTGGACGACCTTCTCGGTGACGATCGCGAACCCGTCGCAGACCGAGCTGCCCGCCGGGTGGCGCGGCGCGGGCGCGGAGGATCCCAACACCTTCGAGCCGATCCTGCCCGCGGGGCGGAACTTCGCCGACATCCTGTCGACCTACGACGAGATCGCGCTGACGACGCTCGAGCCGGGCTTCTTCTTCGGGTTCACCGATTTCGACGTGCTGATCGACAACATCCGGATCGAGACGGTGCCCGCGCCGGGTGCGGCGGCGCTCTTCGGTCTTGGCGCGATCGGCGCGATGCGTCGGCGACGCTGATCACGATCGGCGGATCTCAGGATCTCCTTCGACCGCGGCGCCCGGGAAGCGAGCGCCGCGGTTTTCTTGTGGCCCTTCGGCGGCCTCTTGCCCCCCCCCGGGCCAGCCTGTTGCAGCCATGAAAAAATGCCGCCCGGAAACCGAGCGGCGTTTGATTCAGTGGAGCCGATCGGGATCGAACCGACGACCTCATGCATGCCATGCATGCGCTCTCCCAACTGAGCTACGGCCCCAAATGTCCCCGCACGGAGGCGGGCAGATAAGGGTACCTCGGACATCCGGGGCGTCAAGTTGAGGGGGCGGGTCCGGCGGGCGCCGGGCCGGCGGGGCGGCTAGGCTCGCGGCATGGCGAGGAGGCAGATCGACGACGCGTACGCCAAGCGGGCCCGGCGGGAGGGCTACGCGGCGCGATCGGCGTACAAGCTGCTGCAGATCCAGGAGAAGTGGAAGCTCATCCGCCGGGGCGATCGCGTGCTCGATCTCGGGTGCGCTCCGGGCTCGTGGCTTCAGGTGGCGAGCCGGATCGTCGGGCCCAGGGGCTCGGTGACGGGGATCGATTTGCAGCCGGTGCGCGTCTCGGCGGGGCCGAACGTGAGGGCGCTCGAGGGCGACGCGTTCGAGCGCGACCCCGCGGAGCTGCTCGAGGTCGGCGGGCTCGACCCGGCCAAGGGCGAGCGATTCGACGTGGTGCTCTCGGACATGGCGCCGAACACGACCGGCGATCCGCGGTCGGATCACTTCAGGTCGATCCAGCTGGCCGAGCGGGTGATCGAGTCGCTGCCGGCGTTGCTCGCGCCGTGGGGGCCGCTCGTGGTCAAGGTGTTCGAGGGCGAGGCGTACCCGGATTTTCTGAGGTCTGCGGGGCGGGAGTTCAAGGCTGTCAAGGGTTTCCGCCCGAAGGCGACGCGGGATGTTTCTCGGGAGATGTTCGTCATCGGACGCGGTTTTCAGGGCCTCAGCCCGGATGACTGAGCCTGGGAACCGGTTTTGTTCTCGTCGGATCCCCGTCTTTGGGGTATACGTATAGGGTTAGGGAAGGGGAGCCGCCCCTTCTTTACAGAGTCGCCTCGTGAGGAGCACATGATGAGAATCGCCGCCGCCGTCGCCCTGAGCGGCGTCGTCCTGTTTGCCGGGACGCCGCAGACGCTCGCCGAAACCGCCGAAGCTCCAGCCGCCGAGATCTCCCGATCCGTGACGCTCTTTGAGAGCGTGGCCGCGCGTTCGGCGCCGCCGCTCGAGCGTTCGCACGTTCGCTCGCGGGTGGTTCGAGTGGGCGGAGAGGCGCTCGACGCGATGCTCGGGGGCGAGCGATCGGCGACGGTCGAGCTGAATCTCTTTGCCGACACGACGCTCGGCGCGACGACCGACCTTCTCGAGCGGGCGCCGAACGGGGATCTGAGCTGGCGCGGCGAGATCGGGGAGACGGGTCACGAGTACGCGACGCTGGTTCGGCGCGGCGGGGAGGTCGCTGGCATCGTTCGATCGCACGCGGGGACGTTTGAGATCGTTCCGATGGGCGGCGGCGAGAGCCGCGTGACGCAGGTGCACGTCGACGAGCTCCCCGGCTGCGGGGTCGACGACCTGAACATCCCGGGCAATCCGCTCCATGGCGATCACTTCCGCGACGCGGTGGCCCGATCCCAGCGGGCGGATCAGGGCGAGCGCGAGGCGTCGATGCTTCGCGGGGAGACGGTGTCGTTCCTCGATCAGCTCGTCGCCTACACGCCCAACGCGCTGACATGGGTTGGCGGGACGACCAGCGGGATGAACGCGTTCATCGACAACGCGATCCTCGACATGAACACGGTGCTCGCCAACAGCGGGATCGAGATGGAGACGCGGGTCGTCTTCAAGCACCCGCTCTCGGAGGACGAGACGGGCGACGGCGTGGCGGATCGCAACGCCTTCCGCCAGACCACCGACGGCAAGTGGGACGAGGTGCACCAGCTTCGCGACGACTTCGGCGCGGACATCGGACACATCCTTGTTCGCAACTCCAACGTCTGCGGCATCGCGGCGCAGATCTGGCGCGGGTCTTCGAACGGCGATCAGTTCGCCTTCTGCCTGACCGCCATGGGGTGCGTCTCCAACCTGACCTTCGTTCACGAGGTCGGGCACGTGATCGGGTGCGCGCACGACTTTGCGAACTCCGGCGGCTCCCCGGGCACGTTCTTCTACTCGTTCGGCTGGTTCGATCCGGACCCCACGCCCACCTGGCATTCGGTCATGTCCTACTCGCCGGGCGCCGGGAGCGGACGCGTGCCCTACTTCTCGACGCCGAACGTCACCTGGACCGACGGCAACGCGCTGGGCGATTCGCAGCTCGCCGACAACGCGCGGACGATCAACCTGAACATCCCCGACATCACCTCGTGGCGCGCCTCGGTCGGCCTGGCCCCGGTGACCTACGAGGCCAACTCGACGCCGGGCCAGATCGAGCTCAGCTGGAACGCCGTTCCGCAGGCGACGGGGTATGAGATCTGGCGCGGCCCGACCGACGACGTGATGGACGCGGGCATCCGCGGCTTCCGCCCGAACGCGTCGTACACCGACACGTCCGTGTCGCCCAACACGACGTACTTCTACTTCATCCGCAGCCAGTTCGCCGACGGCGGGCGCAGCCCCTTCTCGGAGGGGTTCGCGGCGACCTCGGCGCCCGAGACCACGGTCGATCTCTCGGGCGACGGTGTGGTGAACTCGGCCGATCTGGCCATCCTCCTCGCCGCGTGGGGCACATCGGCGGGCGATGTCTCGGGGGACGGAACGACCGACTCCGTCGATCTGGCGATCCTCATCGCCGCGTGGGGCTGATCCGCGGCTCGATATCCCAGCGCATCTTCTCCGCGGCCCGGGCTTGACCACCCGGGCCGCTTTGCCACTATCGGGGGCCATGTCCAGCTTCATCGGGATGCCTCTGACGATCGGGCCGCGGACGCTCGAGACGAACGTGCTGCTGGCGCCGGTCGCGAACTACTGCGATCTGGCGTTCCGGATCGTCGCGCGCTCGTTCGGCGGCGTGGGTCTTGCGTGCACGGACCTGCTCAGCCCGCACGGCGTGCTGCGCGGGAATCAGCAGTCGATGGACCTGGCGCGGACCGATCCGCGCGATCAGCCGCTGTGCATGCAGCTTTACGGGCGCGACCCGGAGCTCCTGAGTGAGGCCGCGCGGTGGGCGGTGGATCAGGGCGCGGCGACCGTTGACATCAACATGGGCTGCCCCGTCGACAAGGTCGCCAAGAAAAACGGCGGGTCGCTTCTGCTGCGGGATCCGTGCTCGACGACGAGGCTTGCCGAACGCGTGGCGAAGGCGGTGCGGGAGCAATCCGGCGATCGCGTCCCGACGACGGCGAAGGTGCGGCTCGGGTGGGACGACCGGACGATCGTGGCGCCGGCGCTTGCGCGGGATCTGGAGCGGGCGGGGATCGCGATGGTGACGGTGCACGGCCGCACGACCGAGCAGCGCTTCAAGGGGACCGTGCGGACCGAGGGGATCGCGGAGGTCGTCGCGGCGGTGGAGGCGATCCCGGTGCTCGGGAACGGCGACATCAAGACGCCGGAGGACGCGCTGGCGATGATGCGGGCGACCGGGTGCGCGGGCGTGATGATCGGCCGCGGCGCCTTCTCGAGGCCGTGGCTCATGCGGGATATCTGGGCGGCGCAGCGCCCTGGCGCCGTCGCGCCGACAGAGCCGAGCGAGGGCGAGAAGATCGACATGATCGAGCGGTACTTCGAGCTGATGCGCGAGTTCCGCGGGGACCGGTACGCGCTGGCGCACATCCGCCGGCGGATCAGCTGGTTCAGCAAGACGCTCGGCCCCTGCAAGCCGCTGAAGGTGAAGTTCAACGAGGCGTCGACGATCGCGGAGATCGCGGCGGCGCTCGACGCCTTTCGCGCGGGCGGGCTTCGAGCCTTCCCGGCGCCGGTTGCTGATCGGCGACGGGCCGCGCAGCCCGCGGCTTAGCCCTCGAGATCGATCGTGGGATTCGCCCGGGGCGCCTGGTCGGGGTGCGGCCCGTAACCGGCGGCCGCCTCGCGATCCTCGCGCGATTCCTCCTGGTCGTTGCCCTTGGCCGAGCGCGTCGCCTCGGCCTGCTCGACCTTGTGGACCGCCTCGTCGCCCTCGGGGCGATCGATCTCCGGCCTGGGTTCCTGCCGCTTGGCGCGGAGCTTGCTCGCGGCCTCGCGCTGCTTGGCCTCGGCGGCGCCGAAGATGGAGGACGCGATGTTGGCCCCTGGAACCTGCATGTTGTGTATATCGACACGCGGCGCCACAAGCTGGAATTGATCCCCGGTTCGTGGCGGATCGCCTTGCGGGGCGGTCATTCTCGGGCGAAGCGGCGGCTTCTCGGACCGGTCAGCGGGCGACGCTGCGCATCACCTCTCGGGTGTGCTCGATGGCGGCGCGAAGCTCCCCGGCGCCGTCCTTCTCCGCGATCTCGATCGCTCGCCGGCACTTCTCGAGGGACTTGCCCGTCGGCTTCTCGGAGTCGAGCAGGTTGTCGATGGTGTCGGCGAGCTTGACGATCTTCGGGCGCCAGTCGCTCTCTTCGATCTGGCGGTCGTACCGCGGCTCGCGCTCGGGCTCGGGGAGGCGCATGTCCTTGGTGAGTGCGGCGACGCCGCGGGCGACGCGCTCGCCGAAGCCCTCGAGGACGTCGTCGTAGTCCGCGGGGGTGTCCTCGATGACGTCGTGGAGCAGCGCGATCGAGAGGGCGTTCTCATCCTCGCAGCCGAAGTCGTGGCGGACGATCATCGCGACGCGGAAGCAGTGGGCGACGTAGGGCGTCCGGCCGTCGCGCCGCGTCTGCCCGAGGTGCCACCTCGCGGCGGCGGCGGCGGCGTCCATCCAGTCGGGGCGTTCGGGGTTGGGCCTGCTCATGACGGGTTCCTCTCGAGAAGGACGATGGCGGAGGCTTCGACCGCCTCGCCCCGCCCGACGACGCCGATGCCCTCGCCGGTCTTTGCCTTGACGTTGACGCGCTCCGGCCCGACGCCGAGGGCGGCGGCGAGGTTCTCGCCGATGCGCGGGCGGGCGTCGCCGAGCTTCGGACGCTGGAGCATGACCGTCACGTCCGCGTTGACGAGACGCCAGCCGGCCGATCGCACCTGCTCCATCGCGCGCTCGAGGATCATGAGGGAGTCGAGATCGCGATTGGCGGGGTCGGAATCGGGGAAGTGCTGGCCGATATCGCCCAGGGCGGCGGCGCCGAGGATCGCGTCGGTCAGGGCGTGGGCGAGGGCGTCTCCGTCGGAGTGGGCCACGGGGCCGTAGGCGGAATCGAGCTCGACCCCGCCGACGACGAGCGGCTTGCCGGCGCCCTTCGGGGCTCTGGGCTCGAGGCGGTGGCGGTCCCACCCCTGGCCGACACGGCGCTCGGGCGGTGCGTCCTCTGCTGTGGGCATGCGAATCTCCTGTGCGGCGCGACTGATCAGAACGCCCGCGGGCGTCCCGGCGGAAGTGGAGCCCTCGGAGGAATCAACCGATGGAGAGGGAGCCGCCGAACGTCGCGGACGGTTGTATCGTACCGTAGCCAGAAGACGGGGCGGACGAGACGCGCCCCCGGAGGAGACGCCATGCGCCGCAGTCAGAACGCTCGCTCGCTCGCCGCCCGATCGCTCGCCCCCGCGCTGCTCGCCGCCGGCATCGCGCTCGGCGGGTGCGCCGCGAATTTCAGCCCGCGAAGCGACGGCTTCTCCAACGATCGCTTCACCTACGAGAGCACCGCGATGTCGCCCAAGTCGGTCGCGCTGATCGACGTCCGCACGGAGCAGACCATCTGGTCGGTGGACGTGCCGGTCGGGCAGAAGGTGACGATGCGGTTCGACACGGTCGTCGAGGACACGAATCCGATCTACCCCGACTCGATGAAGTGGGTGATCCAGCCGATCAAGAGCAACTCGTGGCGAGGCAGCCAGGAGATCCTCGTCCCGGGGCCCGAGGCGAGGCTGATCGAGCTCTCGCTTCGCGCCGTGCCCGAGGAGCTCGGCGGCCTTTCCGCGACGCCGGAGGAGCCGGCCTACGAGGCGGAGCCGGAGATAGACGGCGAGGCCGCGGACGACGACGCGGTCGATCCCAACGGTCTGCCGATCGAAGAGCCCGCCGAGGGCTGACTCAGTCGCACGGGCCCCACGCGGCGACGAGCGTCGCGAGGTCCGCGGCGCCCACCACCCCGTCGCCCGTGAGATCGCCCACGCTCCCCCCCCACCCCGCGATGAGCGCTGCGAGGTCCGGCGCGCCGACGACGCCGTCGCCCGAGAGGTCCGCCGCGCACCCGGGCGCGGTGACGATCACGATGTTCCCGGCGTCGTCCACCGTTCCGCTGATGAGCGCTTGGCGCGCGTAGACGCGGAGGCCGCCGGTGATCAGCTCCGCGCCGGGCTCGACCACGAGGCGGTCGGTGTAGATCGCCTCCGCGCCGGGGCCCGGCGCGTTCTCGGCGTCGTCGACCAGTCGCACCAGCGCGGGCGTCGGACCGATGCGAAGCGTTCCGATGGGGAAGGCGCCGGGCTCGCCCCGGAGGAAGCCCTCCTCGACGGGGCCGAGGTCGGCGCTGAGCGTCTCGAGGGACTGCTCGGCCCCCGAACCGACGAAGCGAACCTCGGCCTCGACGAGGTCAACGAGCGACGCGTCGGTCGAGAGCGGGGTGAAGCCGCCCCCGGCGATCCTGAGCACGGCGCCGGCGGGCAGCTCGAGGCGCGCGCCCGGGCCCGTCGCCAGCGTTCCGGTGACGAACACGCCTTCTGCGCCGCCTCCGCCGCGGGAGAGGCTCTGCCCGACGATCGCTCCCTCGCCCGTGATGTCGCCGAGCACAGTCAGCGCACCGCTCTGGATGGTGATCGTTCCGTCGTTCAGGACGTCCCCGGCGATGAGCGCATCGGCGACGAGGGTGATCTCGCCGGCGTTGTCGATCGGGGCGAGCAGATCGCCCGAGCCGCTGATGGCGCCGGAGTTGACGATGCCGCTCGCGGCGAGCGCGCCCTGCACGATGGCGATCTCGCCCGCGTTTTCGAGCGATCCGTCCGTGACGACGTCGGCGCCGAGGATGTCGATCAGCCCGGCGTTCTCGACGCCGGCCGAGTCGAGCACGAGCACGGAGGAGGGCCGGGCGATGAGCTGGCCGGTTTCGGCGAGCGCGACGGCGGCGGCGTCGATCGCGACCCGGGCGCCGATGGGCGCGGTGAGCGTCCCGGCGAGCGACACGTCGCGCCCGCCTCCGGCGGCCAGCGTGGCGTTGTCCGCGAGGGTGTAGGCGCCGCCGGCGGGCTGGTCGATCGCCTGGGAGGCTCGGAGCGTCACCCCGACGCCCGCGAGGTCGATCGCGGGCTCGGCCTCGAAGCGAAAGCTCGCGGCGGTGATGACGTCGCCCGGGCGCGCGGCGGCGAGGGCCTCGGCGATGGTCTGATAGACCGCGCCCAGCGTCAGGTTCCGCACCGGCGCCAGCTCGTTGGCGGCGTAGGCGACGGTGTCCGTCCCCGACGCGGCGTAGAGGACGTCCGGTGCGCCGTCGCCGTTGAGGTCCGCGATCTCCACGTCCTCCGGCGCCAGACCGGGGGCCGCGGTCACGTCGCGCGCCGTGAAAGCGGGCGGGTCGGCCCCGTCGGAATCGAACCAGCGGACCGCGTCGCTCGCGAGCGCGCCGAGGACGATGTCGGGCGTGCCGGAGAAATCGAGATCGCCGATGGCGACGGAGTCGGCGCCGGATTCCCCCGTTGCGATGATCGTTTCGGTGAACCCGGGCGCGGCCGCCGCGTCGCTCGCGTACCACGCGAGCGCTCCCTCGTCGCGGGAGGTCACGACGAGGTCGAGCGCCTGGTCCGCGTTGAGGTCGCCGATCGCCAGCGCGCGCGGCTTGACGAGCGTTGTCGCGATCGCGTGCTCGGTGAACCCCGGGGGCGTCAGCCCGTCGCTCTCAAACCACGCGAGCCTGGCCCCGCTCGTGCCGGTCGCCACGAGATCCAGGTCGCCGTCGTCGGTCACGTCCGCCGCGAGCACGTCCGTCGGGATGCCGATCGAGGTCGTCAGGGCGTGCGTTGTGAACGCGGGATCCGCGGCGCCGTCGTTTTCGAGCCAGGCGATCTCGCCGGCGCTGGCGAAGTAGACATCGAGATCACCGTCTCCGTCGAGATCCGCGACGCGCACGCGGGTCGCGACGGGCGTGAGCGCCAGGTCGTGGCGAACGAAGACCGGCGGCGCCTCGGGCTCTGCGCCCGGCGTCTGCTCGAACCAGGAGATGAAGCCGTCGATGCCCTCGTTCAGCGCGGCGATCACGTCGATGTCGCCGTCGCCGTCGAGATCGGCGGCCGCGATCGAGGTGACGCCGAAGGCGTCGGTGATGAGGTTCACCGCGGTGAACGTCGGCGGACTCATGCCGTCGCTCTCGTAAAGCCTGACGCGGTTCTCCCGCGAGGAGGCCGAGAGCGCGTCGAGATCGCCGTCGGCGTCGAAGTCGATCGCGAGAACCTCGCGGACCTGATCCTCGGCGGTCTCGATCTCGCGGATCTGCCAGGGGATCTCGACCGCGAGCGCGGGAGCCGCGAGCGTCGCGGCGGCGAGCGTTGTGCGCACCATGACCGGCCTCCTCCGGGCGGTGATCGCCCGAAGTGGTTATCGGTCATCGCTCGGCGCGAGCCTTACTTGACCGGGGTGAGCCGAACCGTCACGGGCGTCTCGAAGGGCGGGACGCGCTGCGGGTCGGCGATCCACATCGGCTCTTCGACGGCCGAGTCGTGGCTGTAGAGGTCGGGGTAGGCCACGACCTCCGACCCGAAGGTGGTGAGCCCGATCAGCACGCCCGTGCCGTCGGCGTCGTACATCTCGCCCATGCCGCGGTCGCGCATCTGCGAGCCGGCAAAGAGCCAGGGCTGATCCTCGAGCCGTTCCTCTTTCTGATCGCGCTTCACCCACGTCGCCGCGGGAACACGGACGCGCTCGCCGCCCTGCTCGTAAATGAACTCGACCTCGACGGGCGGCCCGTCGGGCGGGAAGCCGCGGACGGCCTCGCCGAAGTGGCGCCATCCACCGGGCGAGCCGGGCTCGAGCCCGAGCGCGAGCAGCGCGGCGTGGACGTGCGAAGGCCTCACGGGCGCCATCACCAGCGCCTCGTGCTCCTTGGTGTCCGGGATGCAGACCATGAGCTCGAGGAAGACCACCGTCCCGTCGCCGGCGTCGGCGATGATCGGCACCGTTCCGTCGAACTCCACGTAGCCCGCGTTGCGATCAAGGCGCACGCCGGGGAAGACTTCCATGGGCTCGGCGAAAGCGACAGCCGCCGCGAGCGTGCAGACGGTCGCGGCGGCGCAGGCGAGGTATCGCATGTCAAGGGCTCTTACTGCTGGACGGTCTTGAGGCCTTCGACGTGCTTGAGGCCGCGCCGGCGGTCTCGGAGGCGGGCCTTCTTGCCCGTGCGCTCGCGGAGGAAGTAGAGCTTCGCGCGGCGGGCGTCGGCCCGGCGAACGACCTCGTACTTGCTGATCCGCGGGGAGTGCAGCGGGAAGATGCGCTCGACGCCCTGGCCGTCGACGATGCGGCGGACCGTGATCGACTCGTTGATCCCGCCGCCCTTGCGCGCGATGAGCGTCCCGGTGAAGACCTGGACGCGCTCCTTCTCGCCCTCGACGATCCGGCAGTGGACGTTGATGGTGTCCCCGACGTCCATGTGCGGGATGTCGGTCTTGAGAGCGTCTTTGTTGATGCCGTCGAGAATGTCTTGAGCGCCCATGGCGAGCCGTCCTGAGCTGTCGGCCGCCCGCGTGGGGAGGCCGGGTTGTTCGGGGTGAGCCGCGTAGTGTAGCGAAGCCCGCCGATTGTTCAATCCG
>CAZXGT010000069.1:3927-12300 GCA_964639935.1 uncultured Phycisphaeraceae bacterium | reverse complement strand
CGCATCCCGCGCGATCTCGCCGAACTTCTCGTCCACCGCGCCGAGCACCTCCTCCCCGAAGACCGCGCCCTGATCGCCGCCGTCTACCAGGACAACCTCTCCGCCGCTCAGGTCGCCGAGCTCGTCGGCGTCGCCCCCCGCGTCATCCGCCGGCGCGTCCGCCTCCTCGTCCACCGCCTCCTCTCCCCACGCTACGAGTTCGTCACCCGCCAGCACCGCCACTGGGGCCCCACCCGCCGCAAGGTCGCCCGCGCCTGCATCCTCGAGGGACGAACCCTCCGCGACGCCGCAACCCACCTCGACCTCACCCTCCACACCGTCCGCCGCCACATGGACGCCATCGCCGCCCAGCAGGAGGCGCTCCGAGCCTGATGCCCCACGCCTCGAGCCCAACCGCCCCCGACCACCCCCACGCGCTCGCCGTCGCCTCCCTCTTCGGCCTCTCCCTCCCCCTCCACCGCCTCCCGCGCGAGCGCGAAACCATCGCCCCGCCCGAGCCCGGCGAGATCCTCCTCCTCACCGGCCCAAGCGGCGCCGGAAAGACCACCGCCCTCCGCACCCTCGCCAGCGTCCCCGACCGCCGGGTCATCGACCTCGCCCGCATCCGCCTCCGCCAACGCCCCGCCGTCGCTCACTTCCCTCGGCTCGCCCCCGAAGCCGCGATGCGCGCCCTCGCCGCCGCCGGCCTCGCCGACGCCCGCGCCATGCTCAAACCCCCCGCCCAGCTCTCCCTCGGCCAGCGCTGGCGCCTCGCCCTCGCCATCGCCCTCAACCGCGCCCGCGGATCACGCGGTCCCGCGCTCATCATCGCCGACGAATTCGCCTCCACCCTCGACGACCTCACCGCCCGCGCCGTCGCCCGTCTCCTCCGCCGCGCCGTCGATCGCCACCCCCGTCTCGCCGCCGCCGTCGCCACCACCAGAAACCACCTCGCCACCCAACTCGCGCCGGATCGCCACACCCGCTTCCGCCTCGCCGCCCCGCCCGTCGCACTCCCGCCAACCCCGCGCCCCGCTCCGCTCCCCCTCCGCTTCCGCCAGGGATCCACCGCCGACTACCAGGCCCTCGCGCCCATCCACTACCTCCCGGGCCGGCCCGCCTCCATCGAGCGTGTCCTCACCGCTCGCTGCCAGGGCGAGCTCGCCGCCGTTCTCACCATCTCCCGTCCCACCCTCAACTCGAGGCACCGCCAGCTCGCCTGGCCCGGGCGCTTCGCAGGCCGCGACAAACGCGCCGCCGCCCAACGGGTCAACCGCGAGATCCGCACCATCTCCCGCGTCATCGTCGACCCGCGCTTCCAGGGCCTCGGCGTCGCCCGACGCCTCGTCGCCCGCTACCTCGCCGACCCCGTCACCCCCTGCACCGAGGCCCTCGCCGCCATGGGCGCCGTCTCCCCCTTCTTCGCCCGCGCCGGCATGACCGCCTACGCGCTGCCCCCAAGCCGGCGCAACGCGCGACTCATCGACGCCCTCGCCCACGCGAACCTCGCCCCCCACGATCTCGCTCGCCCCGACCACTCCCTGCGCCGCGCCCGCGCCGCGAGCGCCATCCCCTTCCTCGACCGAGAGCTCCGGCGCTGGGCCGCCGCCTCGGGCGCCACCGACCGCCGCGCCAAGGATCCCATCGAAACCCTCTGGCGACTCGCCGCCGCGCGCCTCGCGCCCGTCGTCGCCTACGCCCACACCGCCGACTGAAAACACCAACTCGCACCCCGCACGGGCGGAGCACGGAGACCCGCGTGCCCGCCAAACCGCCAAAGCCGCTCGCGCCGCCGAGCCCCGAATCCCTCCCGCACCCGCTCACGTTCTTCCTCACGACCCGCGAGCGAGCCCATGTCCTCCGCGCCCTCCGCGCTATCCATCCAAGCCGCGCCCGCGCGCTCCTCCTCGCCCTCGAAATCAAATCGGAGAGCGACCAGTGAACCACGACAAGATCGCCGCCGCCCTCGCCCACATCCTCGCCCCAGACGACGCCCCCGACCGCGAGCGCCTCGCCGCCATCGCCGCCGCGCTCGACGATCCCGCAGCCCGACCACTCCTCTCCGCATGCTGCCGCGCCGTCGCCCTCCGCTCGCTCATCGCCGCCGCCTCCCAGACCAACAACGCCGAGGCCGCTCGCCGCGCCGCCATGACCCTCCTCGAACGATTCGACCACCTCCCCGCCCGAGCCGCCCCGACCGATCCAGACGCCATCGAACGCACCCGCGCCCTCCTCGAAAAGGCCGCCGAAGCCGTCGCCCCAGACGACCACGAGGACACCGCATGAGCACCCGCCTCGACCACATCTCCCCCCTCGCCGCTCCGCGCAACCCCGCCGAGCTCCGCGCCTGGATCGACCTCTTCCTCGACGCCTCCATACCCGAACGCCCGCTCACCGAGAACGCCTCCGCACCCCTCGACTACCTCGAGCACGCCTTCTTCGGCCCCGCCCCCGGACACCCCCGCGACTGCGTCGTCTGGGCCGGCCGAGGCGGCGGAAAGACCTTCCTCGGCGCCATCGCCACCGCCCTCGACCTCCTCTTCAAGCCCGCCATCGAGGTCTGCATCCTCGCCGGCTCCCGCGAGCAGGCCGCCCGCATGTACGACCACCTCCGCGCCATCTTCAACCGGCCCTCGCTCGCGCCCCTCCTTCACGCCCCGCCCACCGAGCGCGGCCTGACCCTCGAAAACGGCTCCCGATGCCGCCTCGTCGCCGCCTCACACGCCTCCATCCGAGGCCTCCGCCCCCAGATCCTCCGCTGCGACGAGCTCGAGCTCTTCAAGCCCGACCTCTGGGAAGCCGCCCAGCTCGTCACCCGCTCCAAACGCTGCGGCCAGACCCTCGTCGAAGGCGCCGTCGAAGCCTTCTCCACCATGCACCGCCCCGGCGGACTCATGAGCCGCATCGTCGCCGAAGCCGCCGACGACCCGCCCGCGCGAACCCTCTTCCGCTGGGGCGCCATCGACATCCTCGAGACCTGCCCCCCAAAGCGCCCCTGCCCGACCTGCCCCCTCGAGCCCGATTGCCGCGGCCGCGCCAAGCGCGCCGCCGGTCACCTCGCCATCGACGACGCCATCACCCTCAAACGACGCGTCTCAGAATCCGCCTGGAACGCCGAGATGCTCTCCCTCGCCCCGCGACGCGACGACCTCGTCTTCCCCGAGTTCGACCGCAACCTCCACGTCGCCCCCGCCGCCTTCGATCTCAAGGCCCCCGACGCCCTCTGGTGCGCCGCCATGGACTTCGGCTTCCGCGCCCCTACGGTCGTCCTCCTCGCCGCCAGCCTCCCGGGAGGTCACCTCCACATCGAACGCGAAACCTCCAAGCGTGAGTCGCTCCTCGCCGAGCACCTCGAAGCGCTCGCCGATCCGCCGCGCCCGCAGTTCATCGCCATAGACCCCGCAGGACGCCAGCGCTCCGAGCAGACCGGCGTCTCCAACGCCGCCGCCATCCGCCGCGCCGGCTTCCCCGTCCGCGACCGCCGCGTCCCGTTCACCGCGGGCCTCGCCGCCGTCCGCGCCCGTCTCAAGCCCGCCCACGGCTCGCCGACACTCACCATCCACCCGCGCTGCCGAACCCTCATCGAGTCCCTCGAGCGCTACCACTTCCCCGAGGACGACCCGACGAGCGAAACGCCCGTCAAGGACGGCCCCGACCACGCCGTCGACGCCCTCCGCTACCTCATCGTCTCGCTCGATCGCCCCTACACCACGGCCTGCGCCCGCTACGCCTGACCGCTCACGCCCCCTCCCGCCGCTTAGCCCCCAAGCGCCGGAACGATCCACTCCACCAACGCATGAACCCCGAGCCCCGCCAGCGACACGAACACCACGATCTGCGTCGCCATCGACAGCGCACTCCGCCAGAACCCCTCCATCGTCGGCTTCCGCACCGCCTTGTACGCCACCGAGATCAGCACCGCCATCGGAACGATCGTCAGCCACCACACCCCATCCGCCATCGGGATCGGGTCCAGAAACGGCCGGTACGCCAGAACAACGCTCAACGCCGGCCCCCCTCGAGATCCCCAATAACGCCGCGACGACCCCGACGCTCCGCCGGCGCGCTCCAGAACGCGTCCACCACCGCGATCAGATTCAGCATCCCCGCGATCGTCGCAAACAACATCCCCATCTCATTCGAGTGCGCGATCGAGCGAACCCGCGCCGGAGGCGACGCCTCGCGCCAACCGGGCCCCGCCGTCGCGCCCGGATCAGACGCCGCCAGCGACTGATTCACCCAGTTCACCGCGAACGCCGTCGGACCAACCAGCGACTGCCCGATGAACCACCACCGATCGTTCCGCGCGTCGATCGCATCCACGCCGCCGATCAGCACGCCGCCGAAGAACAGCCCAAGAACCCCGATCGCCACCATCACGCCCCGACGCGCCTTCCCCAGCGCCGCGTGCCCAAGCCCGGGCAGAACCAACGCCAGAATCCCCGGCACGATTTGCAGCGATTCCTCGCCGGATCTGCTCACGCCCGAACCCTCCATCCTCAACCAGCCATCGACCGAACCGCCGCTCGTCACTTTCTCGTTGACACGCTTGCAGCGAGCAGTAGTCTACCGCCCGTCCGCCGGAGCGTCGGTCGACCAGCTCCCCACCGGGCCTCCCAACGTCCCTGCTCCCGACCGTGATTCTGGGGATCACCGCCATGTTCCAGCTCATCACCCACGCGAACCCGGAGACAGACCCCTTCTGGCTCGCCCCGCACCCGCCCGCCGAGACCGAATCTCTCCACGCCGGTCGCAACGATGATGACGATGATGACGACGACCCCTTCGACGACTTCGAAGAAGACGACGATGACGACTTCTTCGACGACGACGATGACGACGATCTCTTCGATGACGACGAAGAAGACGAAGAGGACGAGTTCCTCCCCTTCGACGACGACTAGCACGCGGCCGCGAGCCTTCGCCTGACGAGCGCGCCGCGCCGCAGGGGGACGCCGCCATGCCCGACCACGACGCGCCAAAACGACGAGCCCAGGACGCCGCCCAAGATCACGCCCCCGACGGCCCGCAGGGCCCCGACCGACGCGCGCGCAAGGGCGCCAGCCCCACCGGCTTCGAGCGTCGCCGGGGCCCAGGACGACGCCTCTCGGACTTCGCCCGCGCCGCAGAAGAGGGCGAGCTCACCCAGGAGCAGTTCCAGTTCGTCGCCGCCATCGACGCCTTCAAACGCGCCAACGGCAAGACCTACCCCCAGTGGACCGAGATCCTCGAGGTCATCCGCCTCATGGGCTACCGGAAAACGCTCCCCCGCGAGATCGACCTCACCGGCCACGAGGACTGGACCGAGAAGCCCGACGCCCCCGCCAACGTGCGCACCCGAGAATCACGCGCCGACGCCGCCTGAGCCAAACCGCCGCGTGCGCGAAGCCGACCCCTACTGCTTCTCGTAGTAGTCGATGTTCAGCTGCACGTACTTGCTCCACTCCGAGGGAAGATCCTCCTCCGGGTAGATCGCTTTCACAGGACACTCGTCCACGCACAGCCCGCAGTCGATACACGTGTCCGGATCGATGAACAGCTGATCCGCCTCCTCGAAGTCCGCCTCATCCTTCGTCGGATGGATGCAGTCCACCGGACAGACGTCCACGCAGGAGGTGTCTTTCGTCCCAATGCAAGGCTCACCGATGACGTGCGTCATGTGATCGAACTCCTTCCCGAAACCGCGACCGGCCCACAACGGCCCGCGTCCATGCTCAAGACTAGACCCTCTCCCCCGCCCTTCAAGCGCCCCGCGAAAAAAGCGGGGCCGGTTTCCACCGACCCCGCCTCGGATTTCGCAACTGAGAATCGACTCAGCGCTTCTTCGTCGCCCGCTTCCGCGTCGCCTTCCGACGGGTCGCCGCGCCGGTCGCCTTCTTGCGAGTCGCCTTCTTGCGACCGGTCTTCTTCGCCGCCTTCTTCCGGGACGCCTTCTTGCGCGTTCCCTTCTTGGCGGCCTTCTTCGTCGTCGCCTTCTTGCGACCGGCCTTCTTCCGCGTCGCCTTCTTGCGAGCCGTCTTCTTCGCCGTCTTCTTGGCGGCCTTCTTCCGCGTCGCCTTCTTGCGCGCGGTCTTCTTCGCCGCCTTCTTGCGGGCGGTGGTCTTGCGCGCCGTCGACTTCTTCGACGCCGCCTTCTTCCGCGTCGCTTTCTTGCGCGCGGCCTTCTTTCTCGTCGCCTTCTTCTTGGCCATGAGTTCAGCCTCCTCTAAGAGCTCGGAGCGTGAGGACTGAGTCAGCAGCGCCGCTCGGCGCTTATGGACCGACAACATGTTGTAACCCTATCGGGAACCACAACGCAACCGCTTCAAGCTTTCAACCAACAACCACGCCCCGCCAAGACAAACCCACGCCCAGACAACCGCGCGACCCCGTCAATCGCGCGCCGGCTCAAGCGGGCCCAACTCATCGCCCTCGACAAGCGATTCGCCGAGCGCGTCGAGATTCGTCGCCACGACCGTAGACGGACGCCTGTCCCCCTCACGCCGAAGCGCGTCAAGCGCAAGCCATTCAAGATCCAAAAGCCCCGCCACACGCGCCGAATTGATCGCGCCGTACAGCTCCATCGAGCGACGATCGCTCACACGCTCCGGCGCCCGCGCCCGCACCACGCCCAGGTACGGGTTGTACCAGAACGCCGCGAGCGTCTCGTCAGTCGCCACACGCACCGGAGGGTGCTCGAGCGCCGCCTGCGACGCCGGAGCGATCTCAAGCCACGGACGATTCCGATCCACAAGCTCGTTCGCCGGAAGCGAATCGCCGAACCACGCCGGGTCAGGACGCTTCGGCCAGCTCAGTGAATTCAGATCCGCCGTCTCCAGCGCCCGCCGGATATGGACCTCCTTCGTGATCCGCTCCACCGCCGCCCGCGTCTCCGCCACCCGCGACGCCTCGTCCGCGTCGCTCGAACGCTGCGCCGCGATCAACCCCGCCACGATCGCGGCGGCCAGAACGGCCAGGCTGTAGAGGATCAGTCGCACGGCTCAATCTCCACACCCCGAATATCGAATCCCCGCGCCGCCCCGCCGCGCCTCCCCGATCGCTTCCCGCTTCAAACACGCCAAACCGCAACGCCTGCGCCGATCGCGACGCCTGAGCAACGTCCCATCCGCGCCCGCCACTACACTCACGCTCAACACCACCGACCGAGAAAACCGCGACGGAGACTCCCATGACCCAAGCCGCACGAGCCGACACCATCGCCTCCCTCACGCTCGACTCCGGCGCCCGCCTCGTCGTCGAGCCCATCGCCTCCGCTCAATCCGCCGCGCTCGCATGGCTCACCCCCGCCGGATCCGCCGACGAACCCGACGACAAACTCGGCCTCGGCGCCATGCTCGAGGAACTCCTCCTCCGCGGCGCCGCCGGAAAATCCTCACGCGAGATCGCCGACGCCACCGACCTCCTCGGCGCCTCGCGCGACGCGCGACTCGAAACCTTCCACCTCGCCCTCTCCTCGACCTTCCTCGGCGCTCGCTTCCCCGACGTCGCCAGACTCATCGCCGGCTCCATTCGCCAGCCCGCCCTCGCCGAGGACGCCGTCGACCCCGCCCGCCAGCTCGCCCTCCAGTCCCTCAAGGGCCTCGCCGACGAGCCCCAGTCCCGCGTCATGTACGCCGCCCGCCAGTTCCACGCGCCCGATCCCATCAACCGCTCCGGGCTCGGCACCGAAACCGGCCTCGCCTCCATCACCCGCGACGACCTCGTCGACTACTGGCAACGCCGCGCCCGACCCGAAGGCTCCATCATCGCTGTCGCCGGCGCCGTCGAGCCAAACGCCGCCGCCGGCGCCCTCAACCAACTCCTCTCCGGCTGGTCGGGCGCCGCCGAGACCCCCGCCTGGTCAGGCGAAGGCGCCCGCGGCTACCACCACATCGAATCCTCAAGCGAGCAGACCCACATCGCCGTCATCCACGACGCCCCCGCCGAACCCAGCAACGACGCCGTCCTCGAACGACTCGCCGTCGCCGTCCTCTCAGGAGGCATGTCCGGACGACTCTTCACCGAGGTCCGCGAGAAGCGCGGACTCTGCTACGCCGTCTCCGCCGGATACGCGGCCCAGCGCGACTACGGACGCGTCATCGCCTACTCCGGCACCACCCCCGAGCGCGCCCAGGACACCCTCGACGTCCTCGTCGCCGAGCTCCGCCGAATCAACGAAAAAGCCGGCGCCGTCGACCAGTCCGAGTTCGATCGCGCCCGCGTCGGCCTCAAGTCAAAGCTCGTCATGAGCGGCGAGTCCACCACCGCCCGCGCAAACGCCCTCGCCGCCGACGTCGCCAAGCTCGGCCGACCCCGCTCACTCACCGAGATCGCCGACGAAATCGACGCCGTCACCCTCGACCAGCTCAACGACTACCTCGCCCGACGAACCCTCGGCGCGCTCACCGTCTGCAC
>CAZXGT010000069.1:0-3827 GCA_964639935.1 uncultured Phycisphaeraceae bacterium | reverse complement strand
CTACACTCGCCCCCATGACCACCCCGCGCCCAGAGTTCTACGTCACCACCCCCATCTACTACGTCAACGACGCCCCCCACATCGGACACTGCTACACCACCCTCCTCGCCGACGCCCTCGCCCGGCACCACCGCCTCGCCGGACGCGACGCCTTCTTCCTCACCGGCACCGACGAGCACGCAGAGAAGGTCGTCACCTCCGCCGCCGAGCGCGGCCTCACGCCCGAACAATGGGCCGACAAAAACGCCGCCGCCTTCCGCGCCGCCTTCGACGAGATGGAGCTCAAGTACGACGACTTCATCCGCACCTCCGAAGAGCGCCATACAAGCAAGGTCAAGCAGTACATCCAGCGGCTCATGGACGCCGGCGACATCGCCCTCGGCGACTACGAAGGCTGGTGGGACCCCTCCCAGGAGGAGTACGTCACCGAAACCGTCGCCCGCGAGCACGACTACAAGTCCCCCGTCACCGGCCGCGAACTCGTCAAGCGCACCGAGCAGAACTACTTCTTCGACCTCGCCAAATACGAACCCCGACTCCTCGCCCACATCGAGGCCAACCCCGATTTCATCAAGCCCGCCGCACGCCGCAACGAGGTCCTCGGCCGCATCCGCCAGGGCCTCCAGCGCGTCCCCGTCTCCCGCGCCATCGACGAAGCCGACCCCGCCACCAGCTGGGGAATCAGAATGCCCGGCGATGACGCCCACCGCGTCTACGTCTGGATCGACGCCCTCTTCAACTACCTCTCCACCATCGACGCCGAGGACCGCCGCAAGTACTGGCCCGCCGACGTCCACTTCATCGCCAAGGACATCCTCTGGTTCCACGCCGTCATCTGGCCCTGCCTCCTCATGGCGCTCGACAAGCCCCTCCCCGGCTGCGTCTACGCCCACTCCTACTGGATCCGCGAGGGACGCAAGATGTCAAAGTCCCTCGGCAACTTCATCGACCTCCCCACCCTCCGCGCCTATTCGCGCGAGTTCTCCACCGACGCCCTCCGCTGGTACCTCCTCACCCAGGGCCCCCTCGGCGCCACCGACGCCGACTTCTCCTACGCCAAGTTCATCGAGGTCTACAACGCCGACCTCGCCAACGGCATCGGCAACGCCGCCTCCCGCGTCACCAACATGATCGCCAAGTACGAGGGCGCCGCCGCCCCCGACCCCGCCGGCGTCACGACCTATGCCGATCACGACTGGCCCGCCATCACGAGCGACCTCTCCGGCAAGGCCGTCGCCGCCATGAACGAGTGCGACATCGAATCCGCCCTCCGATCCGCCCTCGCCATCACCCGCCGCGTCGACGGCTACATCCACGCCACCGAGCCCTTCAAGCTCGCCAAGGACGACGCCCGCCGCGCCGACGTCGCCGCCATCCTCTACCACTGCGCAGAGGCCCTGCGCATCGCCGCCACGCTCCTCCTCCCCGCCATGCCCGAGAAGATGGCCGACCTCCTCACCCGCCTCGGCGACGACCCCGCCGACCCCCGCGCCCTCGCCGAGCGCGTGCAGTGGGGGGGGCTGAAGCCGGGAACCCCCATCGAAAAGGGCGACCCACTCTTCCCCCGCGCCGACGCTGAAGCGCCCGAACCCGCCCCCGCCGCCGCATCCTGATCCGTCCCCCCCTCTCCCTCGGGGAGAGGGGCCGGGGGTGAGGGCTCCCCACCCACGCCGCGACGTAGGGCCGCCGCTCGCAGCCGCCTCCCATCGCTCTCCCGCCCTCTCCCCTTTCCAATGAGGAGAGGGCAGGGCGCGGGATCTCCTAAACTCCCCCTCTCCATCCCGTCACTTCTCCTTCCCTCATCAGAATCGAATCCCGATGAAGAACAACGCTCTCAACCCCTCCCACACCGAACGCCCAGGCGACGACGTCTTCGCCGCGCGCTCCTATCTCGCCGCTCACAAGGCCGGAACCCTCCAGTTCGACGAGAACCACGTCCCCTGGAAGTTCGTCGTCGACCACGAGACCGGCCGCCTCTGCGGACCCGTCATGGTCGCCGCCATCCTCGCCTCCCAGCACGTCCTCCACCTCCCCGAGGAAACCGACGATCCCCGCGCCATGCGCCTCCTCCTCTCACCCGAGCAGCTCGACGACGACCCGCCCATCGCCGACCGCTGGATGATCTACCACGGCGAGCCCGAGGACGTCCGCTGGGCCGCCTTCTGGATCGACTTCGCCAAATGGGCCGGCGTCGTCGTCGACGGCGACGCCCTCATGACGCCCCACCCCTTCACCGACGCCGAGCCCGCCATCCTCAACGACCTCAACGCCGACACCACCCGCCTCCGCAAGCTCTGCCTCGAAGTGGGCGGCATGCGCGACGTCCAGCAGCCCCTCGCCGTCGGCATCGACCCCCTCGGGGTCGACGTCAAAGCCCGCTTCGACACCGTCCGCCTCCCCTTCACCGAAGAAGCCGCGACCGCCGAAGAAGCCCATGCCCAAATCGAGAAACTCCGTTCCTAACGGCCCGCCGAGGGCGCGCCGTGCCGATCCCTCCGCCCCCTCTCCCTCGGGGAGAGGGCTGGAGTGAGGGCCTCCCGCTCCTCCCACTCTCCCCAACCGGGCGCCACGGCTCGCCGCAGGCGCAGTCGTGCTCGAACGACAAGACGAATCCCGATGCCCACACCTCCCCCAACCGGCTGGCGCGACGCCCACCTCCACCTCGGCGCCCACGGCGAGTCACTCCAGGCCGTCAACCTCGCCGACTGCGCCAGCTCAACCGAAGCCCTCGACCGCATCGCCGCGCGCGCCCAATCCGCTCAGCCCGACGAGTGGATCACCGCCGTCGCCGCCCGCATCGACGGCTGGGCCGACCGCCGCTGGCCCACACACGACGAGATCCACGCCGCCGCCGCCGGCAGGCCCGCCATCATCCGGAACATCGACATCCACTCCGGCGCCGCCTCCACACGAGTCCTCGAGCTTGCGCGCATCAGCCGCGACACTCCCGATCCCCCCGGCGGCCGCATCGACCGCGACGCGCGCGGCAACCCCACCGGTCTGCTCATCGAAAAAGCCTGGCGCCTCATCGACGCACATCTCCCCCCGCTCACCCCCGAGCAGCACGCCCAGCGCGTCAAGCTCGCCGCCCACGACCTCGCCGCTCGCGGCTTCACCGAGGTCCACGACATGTGGACCGAGCTCCCGCTCGCCCGCGCCATCCGCGCCGTCGAGCGCGCCGGCGACCTCCCTCTCCGCGTCAAGATCTCGCCGCTTCACACCCAGATGCGCGAATGCCTCGCCGACGAGGCGTTCAAGCCGAGCGACCAGGTGACCCTCGCCGGAATCAAGATCTTCACCGACGGCGCCATCAACTCGCGCACCGCCCACATGCTCGAGCCCTACGCCGACCCCGACCCCGCGCACCCCCGCGGCGCCGAGATCCTCACCGAAGATCAGATCGTGCGAGCCATCCAGGACGCCGACGCCGCCGGGCTGCCCATCATCGCCCACGCCATCGGCGACGCCGCCGTCCGCTCCGTGCTGAACGCGATCGAACGCGTCAAGCCGAGAACCCCCGGCCAGCGCCTCGAGCACGCCCAGTTCGTCGATGAAGCCGACGTCCCCCGCTTCGCCGAGCTCAGCGTCATCGCGAGCATGCAGCCCTGCCACCTCCTCCCCGACATCGAGCCCATGCAGCGCCTCCTCCCGCACCGCCTCCACCGCGCCTTCCCCATCCGCGACCTCGTCGAGTCCGCCAAAGCCGCCGGCCGCGACCCCGCCGAACTCATCTGGTTCGGCTCCGACGCGCCCGTCGTCCCGCCGAGCATCGAAGACAACCTCCAGGCCGCCATCCATCGCAAGCGCTCCGACACCGACCCCATCGC
>CAZXGT010000068.1:1784-12496 GCA_964639935.1 uncultured Phycisphaeraceae bacterium | reverse complement strand
GTTCATGTTTCTCTCTCCTGATGTTTCAAGGCATGACGTGTTGCACCAAAGCACTCGCTTTGATTGCTCGCAAAGTCTCTACGAATGCGTGTAAAGGATCAACACCCCAAACCGTAAAAGAGTTATCCAGCTCATGTGAGAGCAGCGTAAATTTAAGCGACTCAGGTTGTGCCTGCGTTTGTTTTTACTTTGTCGCTATATTGCGGGCTGCGCTATGCAAGCTTCGCCTCTCGAACAATTCCTCCTAACGTTATCTTTACACAACGTTGACGCAGAAGCCGCCGCAATCCGCACAAGTGTGTGGAAACTAGATCAGGAACATAGATGACCGAATCGGAGGGTCCCGCGAGTCGCGAGTAAACGGCGCGGGCAATGGTAAGCCGATTCACTTTCAGGAGATACGAGAGATGAGAAACAAGATCACCTTCGCCGCCATCGTCGCGGCCGCCGGCCTCGCCGTCCCGGCCATCGCCCAGGACAGCGTCTCGAACAACCCGGGCACGTTCGTTGGCGACGCCCTCGTGCCATGGCTCCCTTCGAGCCAGTGCGCTGACTTCGTTGTCGATCTGTCGCCCATCCAGACCTCTCGCGGCACCACCTTCGGCGTCGCGCCCCTTCTCAAGAGCAGCAAGGTCAGCGCCGATTTCTTCAGCTCGCTGGTGAGCGCCCAGAGCGTCAGCGCCACCGAGCTCGTCGTCGATGAGTTTGCCCGCCCCGGCTACAACGTCTGGAGCTTCCCGGGCGGCGGCGTCAACTTCGAGGGGCAGCCCGTCCCCAACGTCATGGGCGACCTGATCGTCCCCACCGCTGAGGGCGAGATCTACCAGTTCTCCGCCGGGTTCAGCGAGTTCGCCACGACCGACGCCGGCGGCGACTACGGGGGCGTGATCGCCGGCCTCGTGAACTACGACAAGGCCAACCCCGCCCGCCTCTACGTCACCCGCAACGTCATCGCCACCAACCGCAGCGCCCCCACCGGCGCGAACACCACGTCCTTCGGCTTCGGCACCGTCGACGCCAACGGCAACGTCTACTTCCGCGCCGATGACTTCGGAACCGGTGGAAACGCGATCGCGGGCAACAACATCTTCCGCGTCAGCATCCTCGGTCGCGACTGCGACGTCGTGAACCAGATCGTGTCCGCGGGCGCCGTCGACGCGACCGCCTCGGACTGGATCGTTCGCAATCAGAGCCAGGTTCACTCCGTTCCGGGCAACATCCCGCAGGACGTCGCCGGCCGACCGGTCTACGTCGGCTACACCTTCGGCACCGAACTCGCCCGCGAGACCAGCCCCCTCGTCGTGACCCGCGACGGCTCGCACCTCGGCGGCCTCGCCACCGATCACCGCGGAAACATCGGCACGTACCGGGCCGATCTGCTCGGCAACGGCGGCGTCGCGACCGGCGGCGTCCTCTCCAAGAGCAACGCCGGCGGCGGCGCGACCGACTCCATCAGCCTCTACTCGATGGACGCGAGCGGCAACCCCATCGCCGGCTCGCCGGAGATCTACACGATCCCGGGCTCGCCCATCACCGATCCATTTGACAACTTCACCATCAACGCCAACGGCCTCTACGAGCACTACCGCAGCCAGACGGCCTTCCGCGGCGGCAACGCGCCGGTCGCCATCGGGACCGACGCCGAGGGCAACACGCTCTTCGCCGGCGTCACCCACATCACCGGCGGGCAGCAGGATCCCTTCAACGCGATGCCTGTCGGCCGGATCGACGCCGCCGGCAACGTCGAGTACTCCCTCGGCGCCTGGATCGACATCGACGCCAACGGACCGCTCGGCGTCTCCGGCAAGCCGATCTACGACGCGACCGACAACGTCATCGGCCAGCTCCGTCCGCACATCGAGCTCTTCCCCGATCGCCCAGGACCGTCCATCTCCGCTCCGGCCTTCGACGGCGCGGGCAACCTCTGGTTCGTCGGCGTCGTCGCCCTTGACGACCCCGACGGCGGCGAGCCCGTCCTCCGCACCACCCTCATCCGCGGCATCTACCAGCCCGAGGTCGACGGCGGCGGCTTCGGCTACCAGCTCGAGAAGGTGCTCTCCTTCGGCGACGTCGTCCAGAGCCAGAACACCGGCCTCGACTACTTCATCGGCGGCTTCCAGATCGCCGACGCTGATTCGGTGAACTCCGCCACGCTCTGGTCGAGCAACGTCAAGCAGTCCACCTGGGGCGGCGTCGATCCCGCCGACCTCGATTCCACGGAAGACCCGCGCTCGACCGCCGGCGTCGTCATCGCCGCGAGCATCACCTACGACGTCGATCAAAACGGCGAGTTCTCCCTCGAAGCCCCGACCGCCGATGAGGCCTACAACGTCCTCCTCTACGTCTCCAACATCGAGAAGGCCGGCGCTCCCGCCTGCCCGCAGGATCTCGACGGCAGCGGCGTGGTGGACGCGTCCGACCTCGCCGCGCTGATCTCCCAGTGGGGCCAGTTCGGAACCTCGGCGGACTTCGCCGGCAACGGCGTCGGCGCCGACGACCTCGCCGCCCTCGTCGCCGCCTGGGGCCCCTGCCCGCAGTAATCCCCGTCGCCCCGGGGCAGACAGGTCTCCATTCGTTCTTGCAGGACCCGTGTCGCCGGACGCACCCGGCGGCACGGGTGTTTTCTTGCGCCACGATCCTCGCTCCCGCGCGACCGTTCGTTCTAGCTCTCGACTCCCCCCGCGTGCCGCCGGATCAGCGCCACCAGCTTCTCCGAATCCTCAGTCTTCGCCACGAACGCCGCCGCGCCGGCGGACCGCATGCTCCGGGCCACCGCCTCGCCGGCCTGGACCGAAAAGCCGATCACCACCACCTCCGGGCAGCGCTTTCTGATCTCCCGCGTCGCCTCGACGCCGCCGACCTTCGGCAGATTCACGTCCAGGAGCACCACGTCCGGACACAGCTTTGCGGAGAGCTCGATCCCCTCGGCGCCGTCGGCGGCTTCGGCCACCACCTCGATCCCCGGGTGGTGCGAGAGGACCTCCGCCAGTCCCTGACGCACCAGCGCGTGATCGTCGACAAGCAGCACGCGGATGGATTCGCTCTCATTCCTCCTGCGGGAACCGCCGCTCCACCGCGTCTCACTCGCGACCACCCGCGCCGCCGGGACCGCGTCGAGCGCATCGAGCGGCGTCACAAGCTCGATGCGCGTACCCCCGCCCTCCTTCGATTCGATCCGCATCTCGCCGCCGAGCGCCGCCAGATGCTCGCGGATGCTGAAGAGCCCGAGTCCGGATGACTCCCTGCGCTTGTCCGGTTGGCCGTCGCCGATGCCGAGGCCCTCATCCTCCACGCGCACAACGAGCCGATCACCCACCCTCGACGCCCGCACGACCGCCTCCTCGACCTTCGCGTGCTTGACCACGTTAAAGAGCAGCTCCCGAACGGCGCTAAAGAGCATCGCCCGGGCGTCGTCGGGCAGATCGACCTGGCCGTCATCCGCCTCGACCCTCACCCGGAGATTGTGGCGGCTCTCCATCTCTTTGGCGAGCCAACGGATCGCCGGAACCAGCCCGTCCTCATAGAGCACCGGCGGCCGGAGCTGCTGCGTCAGATCGCGCGAGGACTCCAACGCCTCGCTCATCAGCTCCAGCGCCTTGTCCAGCGCGGACCCGATCTCGTCGTCTTGAACCTTGCGCCGCGCGGCCTCCAGGCGCATTTTCGCCGCCGCCAGGAGCTGCTGAAGCTCGTCGTGAAGCAGCGCCGCCAGACGCTTGCGCTCGCGATGCTCCGCCTGAGCCAGCTCCCCCGCAAGACGCCGCAGCCGCCCCGCCTGCAACCGAAGCTCGCTCGTGCGCTCGGCGACCCGCCCCTCGAGTTCCGCCCGCGCCTCCCGGAGCTCCGCCTCCACCCGCTTGCGCTCCTCGAGATCGATCGCGTACTCCACCACCGTCCCGTCCGCCAGATCCGCCCCCGCGACCAGCACCCACCGGCGCGAGCCGTCCGGCCGAACCACCTGCTTCTCGATCGGGCCAAACCGCCCCGTTTCAGCGACCACCTCAAACTGCTCCCGAACCACCTCGTGGAACTCCGGCGCCGTCAGATCCCGCCAGGAAAGCTCGCCGGACTCGACCTGCGCCCGCGTGCGCCCGAAGACGTCGAGGAACGCCGCGTTGCAATCCACGATCCGCGCCGTGTCAGTGCGAACGATCGCCACGCTCACCACGTCGACGTCGAAAATCCGCCGCAGACGCTCCTCGCTCTCGCGCAGCTCCTCCTCCGCCCGCTTGCGCCCGGTGATGTCCCGAATCCCGAGCAGGATCAGCTGCACATGGTCCAGCCGCCGCCCGTTGAGCAGCATCACCCGCTCCCCGAGATCCTCGAACGTGTGCGACACCTCGTACTCGTTGAACACGTTGCTGTCGGGCAGCACGTCCTCGAGCAGCTCCCGAAGCTCCGAAATCTCCCACTGCCCGTTCCCGAGGTCGTAGATCTTCCGCCCGATCGTCTCCTCCCTCGGCGCCTCAAAGTCGTTGAAAAAGGCTTCGTTCGCGCTCCTGACGGTCAGGTCCGGGTTCAGAACAAGCAGCGGCTCGTGAAGCGTCTCGACGATCGACTCCGCGTAGATCCGCGACGCCTCGGTCTCCTCCTCCGCCTTCTTGAGCTCCGTGATGTCGATCAGCGTGATCACCACGCCGTCGATCCGCCCCTCATCCGCCAGATACGGCAGCAGCCGCATGAGATACCGCTGACCGTTGTGGCTCGCCTTCACCTCACGCTCGATCGGCGTGAGCTTCTCCAGCACCGCGCGAGCGTCCGACTCAATCTCCGGGTACTCCAGGTGATGCGTCAGATCCGTCAGAGGCCGGCCGCGGTCCGAGTGCCGGATGTTGAAGAGCTCCCCCACCGCCGGCGTGAACCGCACGATCTTCAGATCACGATCCAGAAAGAGCGTCGCGATGTTCGTCGCCGCCAGCAGATTCTGGAGATCGTCGGCGAGCCGCCCGAGCTCCCCCACCCGGTGCGAGCTCTGCTGGTTCACCGTCGCCAGCTCCTCGTTCATCGACCGGAGCTCTTCCCGCGAGGTCTCCAGCTCCTCGAGGGTCGAGCGCAGCTCCCCGTTGGAGCTCTGGAGCTCCTCGTTCGAGCTCTGAAGCTCCTCCCGGCTCGTCTCGTACTCCTCGATCGTCCCCTGGAGCCGCTGCCGGTTGATCTCAAGCTCCGCCTGCAGCTCCCGGACCGTCGCGGAAACAGTCTCATCCGCCGGCTCCTCGGGAGGCGCCTCCCCGCCATCGACCTGCTCATCGAAGATGATGAGCAGGTAGCCGTCCGCGTCCCGCTCCCGCGGCGGGATGACCCGAAGCACCACCAGGCCGCTCTCGCCGTTGAACCGCACCTCGAGCGGCTTCGATCGCTTCCCCTCGCCCGACTCCCGGGCCTGCCGCATGAGCGCCAGAAGCTCCATCTGCAACGGCTCTCGCGCCAGACGCACCACGTTGCCGGTGGGCTCGCCGCCCGGGAACTCGAGGTACCGCCCCGCGCGGATCGACGCGTGGACCACGTCGTCGGCGCCGTTGACCAGCACGCTCGGCGGCGCGTAGCGCTCCACCAGCTCCGCGTGAATCTGGCCGTAGCCGGGCGCCCGCGCCCGTGCGCCGCCCGTGTCCGCGCGGCCGATAAGGCTCTCCTCGGAAACCTCCCGAGGCTTCGCCGCCGGCGGGAACGGAAGCGGGCCCCTCTCCCGCGGCGGCGCGTGCCGACGCCGATACACATGCGCCGCCCGGCTCTCCACCTTGAAGAGCTCGGGCTGATTCATCGTCTCGCTCGTCCCGAGAACCAGCAGCCCCTCCGGGTTCATCGCGTAATGAAAGAGCGAGATCACCTCCCGCTGCACGTCCCGCGCCAGATAGATCAGCAGGTTTCTGCACAGGATCAGATCCACACGGGAAAAGGGCGGGTCGCTCAGGATGTTGTGCTCCGCGAAGACCACCATCTCCCGGATCTCCCGCTTGATGCGGTAGGCGCCGTGCTCAGCCGTGAAGAAGCGCTTGATCCGCTCGCGCGAGACATGGGACTCGATCTCCCTCGGATAGATCCCCTCACGCGCCGTCCGGAGCGCTCCCGGGTGAAGATCGGTCGCGAAGATCTGGACCCGCGGGCAGTCCTCACACCGCGACCCCGCCTCAACGAGCAGCATCGCGAGCGAATACGCCTCCTCGCCCGTCGAGCACCCCGCCGACCACACGCGGATCGCATCGCGCCCGGACTTCTCCTCAAAGAGCGACGGGACGACCTCCCGCTCGAGATGATCGAAGATCTCCCGATCCCGAAAGAACTCCGTCACCGTGATCAGCAGGTCGTCCGCCAGCGCGACGCACTCCTCGCGCTCCTGCTCGAGAAGCTTCGCGTACTCCCGCAGCGTCCCCACGACCCGGACCCGCATCCGACGGGCGATCCGCCGAAGGACGGTGCGCCGCTTGTAGTGCGCAAAGTCGCGACCCGTCTTGGCTCGCACCTGCCCGAGAATCGTCTCGACGAGTCGCGCGTCTTCCGATCCCGGCGCCTCGGCCGCCTCGCGCTCCGCATGCATCAGAATCGACGGCTCGGCCCCGAGCCGACGAACGATCTCCTCGCCGATTCTCTCGAGCGACAGAACCTGATCGACCATCCCCGAGGCGATCGCCGAGCGCGGCATGCCCCCCTGCTCCGCCTCCGCGGGGTCCTGCGCGAACGTGACCCCGCCCGACTCCTTCACCCGCCGGATCCCGAGCGTGCCGTCGGACCCGGCGCCCGTCAAAATCACCCCGATCCCGCGCTCGCCGTGCGCCTCGGCGAGCGTGCGAAAGAAATGATCCACCGGCGCCCGCTCCCGCCGATCCGCCTCCAGCTCGCTCAGACGAAGGTGCGTGTCGATCGCGGTCAGGTTCGCGTTCGGCGGGATGATGTAAACGTGGTTCGCCTCGAGCGCCGTTGTCCCGGTCACCTGCTGCACCGGCATCCGGCAGTGCGGCTCGAGCAGGTCCGGAAGGTGGCTCTCGTGCTCCGGCGAAAGATGCACCACCACCACGAACGCCGCCCCCGTGTCGCCCGGCAGCTTCGAAAAAAGCGTCCGCAGCGCGCCCAGACCGCCCGCCGACGCCCCGATGCCGACGATCCGCAGCTCGTCCTCCCCGGCCCGGGGCTCGCGCTCGCCCGCCCGACCATCGCCGCCAGGATTGCCCGCGTTGTTCATGCGATGAGCGTCCGGTCAGACATGACATCGTCAGTCTAATGAGAAATCACTCAATCACCCTGAGAGATTTCTCACGGCCACGCCCCCGGCCCAACGGGATCACGGAGCTGTCGACGGCCGTTGAAAAATAGAAAACAACCCCTAGGCCGCGCCCGCGCGGCCGCGACGCGACGCCTCGATGAGCGACGCGCACCGCTCGATGAGCTCACGCCGATTGATCGGCTTCTTGGTGTACCCGTCGCATCCCGCCGCCAGGCACGCCTCGCGGTCGCTGCTCATCGCGTGCGCCGTCACCGCCAGAATCGGGATCCGTCGCCCATCGGCCCGAAGCCGGCGCGTCGCTTCGTACCCGTCCATCTCCGGCATCTGCACGTCCATCAGGATCAGGTCGTACGCTTCCCCGCTCGACTCCGCCCGAGACACCGCCTCCAGCGCCGCCTTGCCGTTGCTCACGACCCGCACCGTCGCGCCCGCCGAACGAAGAACGTGCGAAATCAACCGCTGGTTGTCCGGGCCGTCCTCCGCGAGCAAAACCGTCCGCCCCTCGAGCCGCCTCGGCGCCGAGCCCCCCGCGGGCGACGCCGCCTTCGGCCTCGTCCACAGGAACGTATCCGGCTCAAGCCAGACCGTCTGCGCCGTCGCCTTCCCCGCGTCCACCGTCACCGCAAAGACGCTCCCCTCGCCCTTGCGGCTCTCGACCGACACGTCCCCGCCGAGCATCCGCGCCAGACGCCGAGAGATGTGCAGACCGAGCCCCGTCCCCCCGTAGCGCCGGCTCGTCGACTGATCCGCCTGCATGAACGCGTCAAAGAGCGAGTCGACCTGCTCCCTGCTCATCCCGATCCCCGTGTCCTCCACCAGGAAACTCAGGCGGATCCGACCCGCGCTCTCCTCGCCTCGGAGCCGGATCGTCACCCCGCCCCGATCCGTAAACTTCACCGCGTTGCCCACGAGATTGATCAGGATCTGCCGGAGCCTCACCGGGTCCGAGACGATCTCCTTCGGCAGGTTCGTCTCCGGCTTCACGTCCAGCGCGATGCCCTTGCCCTCGGCCCGAAGCCTCATCATCGAAAGCAGATCGTCCACGAGCTCGGGCAGGTCGAAGCGCACCCGCTCGGTCGTCATCCGCCCCGCCTCGATCTTCGAGAGATCCAGGATGTCGTCGATGATCGAGAGCAGGTGCTCCCCGTTGCGGCGGATCGTCCCGAGCGCCTCGCGCCGGCGTTCGGGCTCGTAGGACTCCCCCTCGCTCGTGAGAAGATCCGCAAACCCGAGGATCGCGGTCATCGGCGTGCGGATCTCGTGGCTCATGTTCGCCAGGAACGCCGATTTCGCCTGATTCGCGTGCTCCGCTTCCTCCTTGGAAGCCGCCAGCTCCTGCTCGTATTCGATCTGCTCGGTGATGTTCTCCGTGAACATGACGATGCCGCCGACCTCGCCGCGCTCGTCGTGCCACGGCTCAAGCCGCCACCGGAGCCAGAGCCTCGTCCCGTCTTCACGGTCGAGAACATCTCGGTCGTTCCACACCGTCTCGCCCTCGATCGCGCGACGGTGAAGCTCCACCCACCGCTCCGGGATCTCTGGGAACACCTCGTAATGCGTGCGACCGAGGATCTCGTCCTCATGCAGCTCGTACTCCTCGTACCACCCGCGGCTCGCCACGAGGTACCGCATGTCGCGGTCGAACATCGCCACCGCCGCCGGCGTGTGCTCGACGAAGAGCTGAAGACGATCCTTGAGCGTCTCGGCGAGATGCTCCGCCGACTTGCGGTCGGTCACGTCCTGGAGCGCTCCGCTCAGCGCCACGCACGCACCGTTCTCCATCCGCGCCTGACCGATCACCCGAACCCAGAGACGCCGCCCCTTCGCCGTGACAAAGGGGAGCGAGAGATCCCACGGCTCGCCCTCCTCGATCGCGCGCCGCACCGCCGCGACGATCAGCGGCCGAGCCTCGGGCGGGTAGAAGTCAAACGCCGCCTCGAGCGTGGGCTCGTAGTCCGGTCCGACCTCGCAGATCCGCTTGACCTCCTCGGTGAAGATCAGCCGCGTTTCCTCACCCTCGATCCGCATCTCCCATCCGCCGATCTTCGCGACTCGCCCCGTTTCCTTGAGCATCTCCTGCGTCTTGCGAAGGTCGTCCTGCGCGAGCTGCTGCTCCGTGATGTTCTCATGCGCCACCACCACGCGCCGGTCGTTTTCGCACGGGAAACGCGTCACCCGCGCGATGAACCACTGCTTGCGCTCCGGACCGTGGCACGGGTACGGGTGCGTGAACTCCTCACGCTCACCGCTGATGACCGAACGGATCCCCTCGGCGACGATCCGCGCGTTCTCCTCGCACTCGCCCGCCGCTCGATCGCAGATCTCGAGGTAGTTGCCGCCCGTGATGTACCCCGCCGTCGCGCCGTTGCCCATCGCGAACTCGCGCCACGCCCGGTTCACCCGCAGGATGTTCCCCTTCTCATCGAGCACCGCGATGTGCGCGGCGAGCGCGTCGACCGCGCCGCGCGCAAACCGCTCCGACTCGGCCAGCGCCGCCTGCGCCTCCACCCGCGCCGTCACGTCGCGGTTGAATCCGATCAGCCGGCGAGCCCGACCCGACTCGTCGCGCTCCACCGTCGCCGCCGCCTCGATGTGCCGAACATGCCCGATCGGCGTCCGGATGCGAAAGTGCGTCCGGAACTCCGCCTTGCCCTCCAGCGCCTCGCGCAGGAGCGCCTCAACCTCTGGGAGATCCTCGAGCTCCACCCGCGAGCGCCACATCTCAAAGACGCTCTGGCACTCGCCGGGCCGAACCCCGTACAGCTCGTACATCGCGTCGTCCCAGTGGAGGACGTCGTCGACCGGGTCCCACTCAAAGACGCCCAGCCCGGTGCCCGAGGTCGCCGCCGCGAGCCGCGCGTTGACCCGGCGCAGCTCCGCTTCGTGCTGCTTGCGCGCCGAGATTTCCGTCTCGATCGCCATGAAACCGGAGAGCTCGCCGCGCTCATCGTGCAGCGGCTGGCAGTCGATCCGCAGCCAGTAGGGCTTCCCGCATTTCGCGTAGTTGAGGATCTCGACATCGAACGGCTCCTCGGCGCGGAGCGCTCGGCTCATCTCGGCGACCGTCTCGGGATCCGTCTCCGGCCCCTGCAGAAGATCGCCCGGACGCCGCCCGATGATCTCATCCCGCTCGTAGCCCGTGATCCGCGTGAACCCCGCGTTGATCCAGCGGGTCCGCCCCTTCGGATCGCTGATCAGCACCGCGTTCTGCGACCGCTCCGCGAAGCGCAGCAGCTCCGACTGACCCGGTGTGAACACGGACTCCTCCTCGCGGTTCGGATCGGTTTCGGATGCTGCGTTTCCCACGCTCTCTCTGTCGGCTTCTCCCCGGGTTGGCTCAATCTCAAGCGCTCGGGAGACCGCCTCCTGATATGGCTCACCGCCAAACAGGCGGCCACCCCCCTCTATCATGGGGCCGTCGCGCCGGACGTGTTCTCGGACTCTGAACATGCGATATCTTGCCGCTGGAGGTCCCTCTGCTACGTTGAGCGTCATGGCG
>CAZXGT010000068.1:0-1684 GCA_964639935.1 uncultured Phycisphaeraceae bacterium | reverse complement strand
GAACATGCGATATCTTGCCGCTGGAGGTCCCTCTGCTACGTTGAGCGTCATGGCGAGTTTTCTCGAGAGTGTGGACGCGGCGGATCGGCGGGTCGCGCTCCGCGACCGGGCCGTCCAGATCGGCCGCCATCCGAGCAACGACATCGTCCTCAAGGACGATCTCGCCAGCCGCTATCACTGCGTGATCGAACCCGCCGAGCAGGGCTTCCGCGTCCGCGACCTCGGAAGCCGCAACGGAACCAACGTCAACGATCAGAAGGTTGCGGACCATGTCCTCGAAAGCGGCGACGTCATCCGCGTCGGCACTCACGAGTTCCGCTTCCGCACCCTGACCCCGACCCCCTCCAACGGGGAATCAGCGCGGACGCGGACCAGCTCGCCCCTGACCACGCCCAGGCTCAAGAAGAGCGGGCCGGACTGGGTCAAGACGATGCTCGGGACCATCGATCAGTTGCCCGAGGATCGCACGCTCGATCATCAGAACATCACCGTCATCGACGCTCGCGGGCAGAACACCCAGGCCATCTCCGGCAAGTCCCCGGGCGCCGTCGCCGCCAGGCTCACGCTCCTGCTCGCGGCCCGTTCCCGCGCCACCGATATCCATCTCGAGCCGAAGGAGGACTGCTCCGTCCTGCGCATCCGCGTCGACGGGCAGATGGTGACGGTCTCGGATATCCCCCTCGACGTTTCCCGCCTCGTGCTCGGGCTCTTTCGCACCGCGTGCCACATCAGGGACACCGGACGCGACGCGATCACCGACGGGCACTTCTCCGCCCGCTTCGGAGAGCGCCGCGTGGACTACCGCGCCAGCTTCACCCCCTCGATCCACGGGCAGAAGCTCGTGCTCCGCGTGCTGGACCTCCGCCACTCCCCGCACTCGCTCCGCGAGCTGGGCCTCGACGGCCGCATGCTCGAACGCGTCGAGGGCGTCTGCGACGCGACCCAGGGCATGGTGCTCGTCTGCGGACCCACCGGCTCCGGCAAGACGACCACCCTCTATAACTGCATGCGAGCGATCGACCGCGAGGCGCGGAACGTCATCACGATCGAGGACCCCGTCGAATACTCGCTCGAGGGCGTGACGCAGATCCCCGTTGACGACCGGCAGGGCAAGGACTTCAACAACGTGCTGCGATCGGTTCTGCGCCAGGACCCTGACGTGATCCTCGTCGGTGAGATCCGCGATGAGGAGACCGCCCGCACCGCGATGCGCGCCGCCATGACCGGGCACCTCGTCTTCTCCACGGTCCACGCGAAGGACACCATCAGCTCCGTCTTCCGCCTCCTCGACCTCGGCGTCGAGCCCTTCCTCGTGGCCAACTCGCTCAACCTCGTGCTCGCCCAGCGCCTCGTCCGCTCGCTCTGCCCGGAGTGCAAGCAGGAGCTCCCGCTCAAGCCCGGCGTCGCGACCAAAATGGGCCGCTACGCCCAGGGCGTGAGCAAGACCTACGGCCCGGTGGGGTGCGAACGCTGCCTCAAGACCGGATACCGCGGACGCCAGGCGATCTACGAGCTGCTCGACTTCAACGACGAGCTGCGCGACGTGGTCCTTAACAAGCCGACGATCCAGGCCATGAAGCAGGCCATCGCCGGCGAGGTCTTCACCACGCTCGAGCAGTCGGGCTGGAAGCTCGCGGTGCAGGGCGAGACCTCTCTCGCCGAGATCGATCGAACCGTCGGCTGA
>CAZXGT010000067.1:6971-12563 GCA_964639935.1 uncultured Phycisphaeraceae bacterium | reverse complement strand
GCGGGACGTGCCCGAAGACGTCGTGGATGATGTCCGGCTCGGGCAGGTAGTCCATGCTCGTCTTGGGCCGGACGGAGATCGTCGTCGGGAATTTTCGCGCCGCGAGGAACGCGAAGAACGCCTTGGGCGGCAGGTATCCCGGCACGCCGTGGCTCGACCACCCCGTCAGCGGCGCGAGGCGCGAGTTCACGTCCTTGAGCGCCGGGACGTGGTCCGGCTTGAGATTGATCGCACGCATCCCCTCGAGGAACACGTTGGAGGCGTCCGTCTCGAGCTGCTCCATCCGCCGCTCGAAGAGGATCCGCCACACCTCGTGGTCCTCCTCGCTGTAGCGATCCCAGTGCTGCTCGATGGTGAGCGAGTCGACATCGATCTGATCGCCCGGCAAATCCGCCGCGGCCTCGCCGGCCGCGAGCGCCTCCTTCGCTTCGTCAGAATCGATCACGTGATGCCAGATGCTCGCCATAGCGGGTCTCCATTCCCGGCGCCATTCACGCCGCAACACCCCATTTTACGTTCCACAGACAGCCCGTGGCGAAAAAACGTCTACATCCGCGGTCGCCGGCCGTGGTGGGGGTGAAAACCGAAAAGACGGGCCATCGGCGTCAACACGATGCCCACCGGGATCGCCAGCGCTCCCGAGTAGAGCGCCGAAAGCCCCCGCGCCCCGAGCTCCGGCAGCGCCTCAAAGCTCACCGCCGGGTCGTACCCGCTCCGCACCGAGTAGCAGAACACAACCACCAAGTGCGTCAGCGCCGCAAGCACGACCGTCATCGCGGGCAGCGCCAGGATGTTCGTCCGCTCCACCATCGCCCGCGCCGTCAGCACCGCGTACGCCCCGAGCGCCGCCCCGAGCGCCGTCGGGCCCACCGTCGTCACGGCCTCCGTCGCCCCCGGCGTCGCGCGCGCGCCCATCAGATCAAGACACACCCCGGCCACAATCGCCCCGTAGATCGCGTGCATCCGCGGGCCCCAGAGCGCGACGAACGAGACGAGAATCAGCGTCAGGCTCGGCGCGGCGCTCGTCCCGAGCTGCAACGCGTCGCGCAGACCGACATCAAGGCCCAGCGCCAGCCACAGCGCCGCGATGAACACCGGCCAGATCACGAGCCGCCCCCCGCCTCGCCGAGCTCGGCCCCCGGATCCGTCGGGATCCGCAGCACCACCTCGCTCACGCGCCCCACGTTCACCTCCGGCGTCACCTCCACCGTTAGCCGCTGGTTCTCCTTTCGCCCGACTCTCGTCACTCGGCCGATGACCACCATCTGGCTCGTCGCCGGCCACTCCTCGTCGCTCAGGCGGACGACCTGTCCCTCCTCAACGCCGACCGCCTCGGCCACCAGATCGCCCGTGAACGTCCCGTCGCCCTGCGGCAGGAGCAGCGTCCGGAACCCGCCCGTGGGGTCGTCGGTCATCACCATCGCGCCGAGAAGCCCCGCCCGAGCGTGCGTGATGGGAAGAATCCGCGACGTCCGCGAGCTCACGTCCACCACCCGGCCGACCAGATGCACGCCGCGAGAGAGCGCCACCGTCTGCCCCTTGGTCACCCCGTGACGCGCCCCACGCCCCGCGATGATCAGCCCCTCGCGCGGGTCCGGCGAATACCCGACGATCGACGCCCAGATGCTCCGCGCCGGCGCGTCCGGCGCGATCATCAGCCCCGCCTGCAGGTCGCGCACCATCGCGCGCAGATGTCCGATCCGCTGCTCCGCCTGCGCTCGCAAGAGCCGCTGCTGCTGAACCTGCCGCTCGAGATCCGCGACGCGCGGGTCTTCCTCCGCCGCCGGCTCGCGGGCCCGGGCGAGCAGGCTCGACACGGGATCCGACACCGGGATCAACGCCGTCTCAAGCGGGTTCCGAGCCGCCTTCACCCACCCCGTCCACCCCGCGGGCGCGAACGAAAAGAGCGCCAGAGCGATCAGGATCATCGGGAGCAGTCGTCGGGGGCTCAGCGGGCCGCGATGCATTCAACCTCCGGACGCGCGCCGGCGGGACGGTCCTAGTGATCGTCGGACGACTGGAACGCCTCCGAGTCCTTCCACTCCTCGAGGTTCTCGAGGTAGATGCTCGTCCCACGCGCCACGCACGTGAGCGGGTCGTCGGCGATCGTCACGTCCAGACCCGTCGCCGTCGCCAGCACGATCTCCAGACCGCGGAGCAACGCGCCCCCGCCGGCGAGCGTGATGCCGTTCTCGACAAGGTCCGCCGCGAGCTCCGGCTCCGCCCGCTCGAGCGTGCTCGTCACCGTCTCGGCGATCGTCTGGATCGGGTCCTGCAGCGCCTCGCGGACCTCCTCGCTCGTGATCGTCATCTTCCGGGGCAGACCCGAAACCATGTCCCGGCCGCGGACGTCCATCGTCCGCTCCTCGCTGTCGACGGGCGCCGCCGAGCCGATCTCGATCTTGATCCGCTCGGCCGTCTGCTCGCCGATCATGAGGTTGTAGTTCTTCTTCATGTGGTTGATGATCGCCTCGTCCATGTCGTCGCCCGCGACGCGAACGGACTCGCACACCGCGATGTCCGCGAGGCTCATGATCGCCACCTCCGTCGTCCCGCCGCCGATGTCCACGATCATCGACGCCGTCGGCTCGATGAACGGCAGCCCCGCCCCGATCGCCGCCGCCATCGGCTCCTCGATCAGCCACGTCTGCCGGGCCCCCGCGCGCTCCGCCGAATCCTCAACCGCCCGCTTCTCAACCTCCGTGATGCCCGAAGGCACCGAGATCACCACCCGCGGGTGGATCAGCCGTCGCCCGCTCACCTTGCGGATGAAATAGGCCAGCATCGCCTCGGTGATCTCAAAGTCGCTGATCACGCCGTCCTTGAGCGGGCGGATCGCCTGGATCGATCCCGGCGTCTTGCCCAGCATCTCCTTGGCCATCCAGCCCACCGCGTTCCCGTTGTTCAAGACGCGGTTGGTGCCCTTCTTGACCGCCACCACCGAGGGCTCGTTGAGCACGATCCCCTCGCCGCGCACCGACACCAGTGTGTTGCAGGTGCCCAGGTCGATCCCCATGTCGACGCTGAACCAGCTCATGAAACGATCAAAGACCTGCACTCAAGGGCTCCTGATCCGGTGGGAGGCTCGGCAGCGTTGTATCGACTGCTCCAGCGGTAACCCGCAATATTATCGGGAGATGAACCAGGCCGCTTGAGGCCGATCCGCAGACCGCCGCCGAGCCTCCAAAACGAACAACGCCGGGCCAAAGCCCGGCGCCGCCGCTCTCCTCCGTGGTTTCGTCTCCGACCGATCGGTCAGGAGCCGAAGCGAATGTTGTTCTCGTCCTGCACCGCGAAGGGCGCCATCACGCCCGACTCCGGCGAGAGCCGAGCGCTCGCCGTCCAGACGAGGCCCGTCGCGATCGCGAGGATGACCACCGCCGCGAAGGCGAGGGCCGTGTAGACGTTGAGCTGCGGGCGACGGACCGTGCGGGCCCCCGGCATCTGCAGTCCCATCTGGCTCATCAGCGGGCTCCTTCCGGAAGCGGATTAGCGAAGGCTCGTGACCACCATGTCGCCCGGGCGGACCGACGCGCCGCGGTTGCCGAGCAGATCCACGCGCCCGACAGACTCGTTCAGGTCCACGCTCTGAAGCGTGAGCTTCCCGATGAACTCGTTGCCTCGGACGATGGAGAGCTCCATGTTCCGCCGGAGCCGGTCGTTGGCGCCCGCGTCGATCGCGGCAAGCGTCGAGCCCGTGCCCGGGTCACGCCGGATCTCGGTGATCTGCGCCCGAACCGGGCCGCTCGCGGCGCCGGTGGCCGCGGCAGACACCTGTCGACCCGGGCGCCCGTCGGCGAACTGCGCCTCCGCGAGCCGCTCCTGCAGAGCGCGGTTGGTCTCCTGGGCCACCTCGAGCTGACCGGCAAGCTCGTTGATGCGGTCCGAGAGCTCGATCTCGCGACGGGCGTACCGCAGCTCCTTGTCCCGGAGGTTCGTCACCTCGCCGCGGTAGCTCGAGATGAGCTCCGATTGCGTCGCCACCGTCGCCGCGAGCTGATCGATCTTCGCCTGAACCGCGGCGGCCTCGGCCTGAGCAGACTCGGCCCGCGTCATCAGGCGGGCGTTGTCCTGCTGAAGCGCCAGCATCTCGCGGTTCACCCGGGCGAGCTCGTCGTTGAGCTCCCCGATGCGATCCTCAAGCCGCTCGCGAGCGGCGCCGGACGCGGCCTCCTTCGCCGTGAGCGTCTTGACCTGAGCGTCTTCCATGGTCCGGATCCGCTCGTACTCGGCGCGAACGCGATCGGCGTTGGCGGTGAAGGCCACCGACATCGCCGCGAGCAGGATGCTCAGGACGGTCGCCAGCACGACAAGGATTTTGGTGACGACGTGCACGCTTGGGTCTCCTCCTCGGGGAGGTCCGGGAATGATGACGCGGCCGAGCGGCTCGCGTCTGGGCTTCTCGCGAGCCTCTCGCCCGCGGTGACTCTTCGTTACGCATCACGCGCCGCTGCGGTTGCAGAGGCACGAACACCGAAGGCGAAAGGCCGACGACCGCCGCCAGAGGCGCATGTTGGCTCATCCTCCCCCTCGCGTCAACTTCCGCTTCACCACCGGCTCACGCCCCGCCGCTACCGCGTCATCCGAACCGCCGCCGCGGCCGCCGCGACCCTCACCAGCGGGTTCGGATCATTCATCAGCGCTCGAAGCCTGACCGCCGATTCGGGTCTTCCAACCAGCCCGTACACCGCCGCCGACTGGGCCCGAAGGACCGGGTTCTCGTCGTCGCGGTGCTCGTCGGCCACGAACGCCCCCCCGCGCTCGCCCAGCTTCGCCAGGGCCCCGGCCGCCGCGAGCCGGACCTCCGCCGGCATCCGGTCAGAGCCCCGGCGCTCGATCAGGTAGATGAGCTGATCGGCGCTGCGCCGGTCGCCCACCTCACCGAGAATCTGCGCCGCCAGCGCCGCCGCCTCAAGCTCCTCGGGCCGGCTCGGGTAGAGCGCCGCCCGCACCGTCTCGATCGCGTCCTGACTCCCGAGCTTCGCGAGCGCCTCGGCGATCTGCAGACGCAGCAGGCGAAGCTCCGCGAGGGTCGCGGTCGACGGATCCCGGCGCGCCGCGTCGCGCAGCATGGGCGCCGCGGATTCATCGCCGAGCTCGCCCAGGATGAACGCCGCCTGCGCGCGCCGGCGCGGGTCCGGATCGCTCAGGAGCATCCGACCGAGCATCGTCGGATCCGCCTCGCCGCCGAGCGTGCGTACGGCGTACACCGCGGCGGACCGCACCGAGGGCGCGCCGTCCTCGAGCAGCGGGCGGACCGCGGGCAGAAGCGATTCATCCCCGAGACGCCCGGCCGTCATCGCCGCCACGTACCGCACCCCAAGGTTCTCATCAACAAGCCCGGCCCGAACAACGTCGGCCGCGCGGGCCGGAGCGAACTGGTGCGCCTCGATCGCGTTGGCCCGGAGCTGCGGCGCCTCGTCCGTCGCGGCCGTCTTGAGCAGGTCCAGCGCCTCCTCGCGAAGCATCGACCGCTCCACCTCGCTCACCCGAGGCTCGCGCGGCGCCTCCCGCGGCGCCTCGCACCCCGCAAGCGTCCCGAGCCCGATCACGCCAACCGCCATCGCCAATCTCATGCCTCGCCCTCCTTCG
>CAZXGT010000067.1:0-6871 GCA_964639935.1 uncultured Phycisphaeraceae bacterium | reverse complement strand
CCACGAAAGTTCCCGCCAGCGCGATCCATCCGGGTGAGTCACCGACGAAGCGGCCGTAAACCGTCGGCCGTTCCGTCCGAAGCGGACCGGTGAAGAGAGCGCCGGCCGTTTGTTCAGGCCATCGGGGCCCGACGGCGCCGCTCGCGGTGATCGCGCAGGAGATCCCCGTGTTCGCCGCCCGAACGATCGGCACGCCCAGCTCGACCGCGCGGCATCGCGCCATCAGCAGGTGGAACTCGCGCCCCCCGGGCCAGTCGCCGAACCACCCGTCGTTGGTGAGCTGGATGAGCGCATCGACGCGGCGCTCACCGTCCGCGTAGGCGAGGCGGCGGCAGACGCCGGACATCGTCGCCTCGAAGCAGATCGGCGTCGCGAAGCGGAGCGAGCCCGCCCCGGTCTCGATCTCGAAGACCGTCGGCCCATCGCCCGCGCTCAGACCAAAGGACATCCCCGGCGCGCCGACCGAGAGCAGCCGCTTCTCGAGCCAGTCGGACCACGAGATGTACGGCATCACCTCGCCAAAGGGGGTGAGATGGATCTTGTCGTAGCGCGCCGCCCGCGGCTCGCCGCCCTCGATGAGGATCGCGCTGTTGTATTCGGCGGCGGTCTCGAAGCGCACGCCCTCGGGCGTCACGTCCAGCTCGAATCCGTCGTAGCCGATGGCGCCGACGAGCATGGGGATACCGATCTCAAGTTGGAGGCGGAGCAGCTCGTCGGCGAAGAAGGTGACGGGCGTGCCGTCGGGATAGGCGAGCTGCGCCTCGCGGAGCGTCCCGAGCGATTCCGGGTCGAGCGCGATCCCGGGGAACATCGTCTCGGGCCAGACGATGAGCGCGGGGTCTTCAGCGGCGGCCTCGCGGGTGAGGCGAACAAACTCGGCGAAGTCCGCGCGGCGCTGGGCGATCGTCCAGGCGATCTTGTTGTCCTGCGGGACGTTCGTCTGCACCACGGCGATGCTCCGGGAGCGGATGACCGGGTCGACCGAGCTGAAATGAACGAGCCACGACAGCGGCGCCGCGACGATCACGAGCAGCGCGAGGGCGAGCGGCGCGATGAATCTGCCTCGCCGGATCCGCCACGATTCCCGCGAGAGCGCCGCGGCCCAGAAGAACGCGACAAGCAGCCCGAAACCATAGACGCCGACGAGCTTCATCGCGGGCGCCAGGGGCGTCGCGACGAGCGGCTGGGCCGTCAGGTGCCACGGGTAGCCGTCAAAGAGGATCGAGCCCTTGAGCATCTCCATCGCGGTCCACGCGAGCGGCGCCGCCAGGAGCCACGGGACGCCCTTCGCCGCTCGACGGGCGAGCCAGATGAACATGGACGAGTAGAGCCCGAGGATCAGCACCACGAAGGGGTAGCCCGCGGCGGTGATGTCGATCAGGAAAAGGTGCAGCACCGCCCACGCCGGGGCCGAGCCGAGGCCGAAGCCCAGACCGATGCGAAACGTCGAGCCCTCGAGCCGTGTCGCCAGCAGTCCCGGCGCCGGGAGCAGGAGCGCGAAGGCCGGCAGGAACACCGGCGGGAACGCGAGGATCAGCAGCATCGCATGGACGCCGCCGAGCATCGTCGCGAGAAGCACCGGGCGTTGCATGAGCGGAGGGCGTCGCACGAGGGGAGTCTAAGCCCAGCGTCAAAGACCGCTGACCGTGGCGATCACTTGCCCGCGTAGTCGATGAGGCGGGCGATCTCGTTGCGGAGCTGCGAACGGTGGACGACGCGGTCGACAAAGCCGGTTTCCTGCAGGTACTCGCTCCGCTGGAAGCCCTCGGGGAGATCCTGGCGGATCGTCTGCTTGATGACGCGCGGGCCGGCGAAGCCGATGAGCGCCTTGGGTTCCGCGAGGATGACGTCGCCGAGCATGGCGAAGCTCGCGGTGACCCCGCCGGTGGTCGGATCGGTGAGGACGGAGATGAAGAGCCCGCCGGCGTCGTCGTACCGGCCGAGGGCCGCGCTCGTCTTGGCCATCTGCATGAGCGAGAGCGTGGACTCCTGCATGCGGGCCCCGCCCGAGCAGGAGATGATCACGAGCGGAAGATCCCGCTCGGTCGCCGTCTCGATCATGCGCGTCAGCGTCTCGCCGACGACCGAGCCCATCGAGCCCATCATGAAGGTCAGATCGAGCGCGCACAGCGCGAGGCCGCGCCCCTTGATGAACCCGACCCCCGCCTGAGCCCCCTCCATGTTGCCCGTGCGCTCCTGCTCAGCCTTGAGCCGCTCGGGGTAGGGCTTGCGGTCGACGAAGCTCAACGGATCGGCGCAGCGCAGATTGGTGAACATCGGCTCGAACGAGCCCTCGTCCATGAGCTGGCTGATGCGCTCGCGGGCGCCGATGCGGAAGTGGTGCTCGCAGACAGGGCAGACGTGCAGGTTCGCTTCCATCTGCTTGCGATAGATCATCCGCTCGCACGAGGGGCACCGGAGCCACAGGCCCTCCGGGATCGGCGCCTTGCGCGTGTTGACGCGAACATCGGACCATGTCTGCGGCGCGTCGGCCCGTGTTGCGGGGCTGCTGGTGCTGGTGTCGGCGGGCGGCATGCGGCTCCTTCCGCGTCTGATTCCGAGTCAGGCGCTCGCGTCGAGCTCCTGGCTCAACCCCTTGAGCTCGGCCCGGGGCGCCGTGACGCTCCAGACCCGGGGCGTCTCTTCAAGCGTGTCCCACAGCGCCGAGAGCGGGCGGCCCTCGAGCGTCCCTCGGATGAGACCCAGCGGTCCGGGACGCAGGACGATGACCACCGGGCCGTTCTGGATCTTCTCGAGGGCCTTGGCCAGGGCGGTCATCACGCGATGACGCGCGTCGGCGGCCGTCTCGCCCTCGGGCGGCGAGGCGGCTGAAGGATCCTGGCGCCACTGGCGATAAGCCTTTGGGGACCGCTCCGCGAGCTCGGCCTCGAGCCGGCCCTCCCAGAGCCCGCACTCGATGCCGGCGAGATCCTCGATCACGCGAACCTTCGCGCCGAGCTCGCCGGCGATCTCCTTCGCGGTGCGATGGCTCGCCTCGTCTGAGCTCGTGAGCACGACACGGACCGGGCCCTTGACCGCGTCGGTCACGTCGGCAATCAGGCTCTCAAGCGACGCCTGCGCCGACGCGCTGAGCGGAAGGTCGTTGCGGCCCTGAAGCCGCCCAGCCTCGTCCCACTCGGTCGGGCCGCTCCGGACGAAGACGAGATGAAGATTGGGGTGCTTGGCCATGTGGTCCGAACCGGGGGAAACCCTCGGATGAAGCCGGGAAGGATACCGTCGCCAAGGGGAGGAGCAAAGCGAGGAAGCGGGAGTTTTCACCTGTGTGTTCGAATCATGTTTGGTCTTTGCCCCCACGCAGAGCGGAGATCACGCCCGGGCGCTCCTCAGGCGGACGACCGAATATCGCCGAGGCCGCGACGAGCACGTCGCACCCGACTTCTCGGACCCTCGCCGCGTTCTCCGGGTTGATCCCGCCGTCCATCTCCAGGCGCTGATCGCCCCGGAGCACGCCCCGCACGGCGCGGGCGATCTCGAGCGTCTCCGGCATAAAGGACTGCCCGCTGAACCCCGGGAAGATGCTCATCACGAGGATCAGGTCGAAGTGGGGGGCGGCCTCCAGCGCCCGCTCAAGCGGCACGTCCGGATTGACCGCGAGCCCGGGCGACATCCCGGCGTCGCGAACACGCTTGGCAAGCTCCGCCGCGTCGTACCGCGGCGGGCCCTCCACAGGCCCCTTCGAGCGATACGCCCCGAGCGCCGGCTCGAGGTGAAAGCAGAACACATCAGCCCCGGCCTTCGCGAAGGGACCGACGAACTCCTGCGGGTCCTGGACCATCAGGTGGACGTCAAGCACAACCTCGGGGAACGCCCGCCGGAGAGCTCGGCACATGTCGGGCCCCATCGTCAGGTTGGGCACGAAGTGCCCGTCCATCACGTCAAGGTGCAGCCAGTCGCCGCCGTCGGGCCCGGCCTTCCCGCCGACATCATCGCGCAGCGCCGTCCGGCACTCGGCGCCCATGTCCGCAAAGTCCGCCGAGAGAATGGAGGGGGCGACAACAGGCAGGCGATCCGGCGAAGTAATGGAGCGGGGCATGCCGGAGGATAGCCCGCGAGCGCCGCCGCCCGCATCCTCCGCCCGCATGCTCCGGTGGAACAGAGAGCGGCGAGGCGTCTCACGACCGCGCCCGCTTCGCCGCCCGAACAAGCTCGTCGAAGAGCGACTGCCCCAGACTCGCCCCCGCCGTGCGCTCCGGGTGCCACTGCACGCCCAAGTAGAACCGCCGCGACGGGTCGCGCACCGCCTCAATCACCCCGTCGTGAGCCCGCGCGACCACCGCCAGAGCGCCCGGATCCGCCACCGCCTGATGATGATTGCTCGTGATCTCTCCCGCCGGAAGCGACTCGCCCGGCTCGGGGGCGATCCGATGAACCCGGTCCCCCGCGTGATCCGCGTGCGTCGCCGTCGTCTCCGGCAGGTGCTGATCGAGCGTCCCCCCGGCGACCAGCGCCATGTACTGCATCCCGAGGCAGACGCCGAGCACCGGCTTCTGAGGGTGATTCTCGAAGGCGTGCAGGACGGCCAGCTCGTACGCCTGGCGAGCGGGATCGACTCGGCTCGCCTCCGGGTGCGTCGGGGCGCCGAAGGGCTCCGTGAGGGGGTCGTCGCCGCCGGTCAGAACGATCGCGTCGCACACTTCCGCGTGTTCGTGGGCCTGCGCGGGCAGCGGCGGGAGGAAGATCGCGACTCCGCCGGCGTCGTGGATCCGCTCGGCGTACGCCGTGCGCGCCCGAGCGCGGAGCGCCGGGTCTCGAACCACGTCGCACGTCACCCCCACGATCACGCTGTTCCTCGGCGAGCCCATGAGACACACGCTATCGGCGCGCCGCGCCGCGCTCGATCAGCGGTTGGCGGGCGCGGCGCCCCTTCGGTATCTTCAGACATGGAACCAAGCCAGAAGATCATCGAGTCGGGCGTCACCTTCGACGACGTGCTCCTCATCCCACGCCGCAGCGAGATTCTCCCAGCCGACGCCGATGTCTCCACGCCGCTCACCCGCGGCGTCCGCCTGCGCATCCCGCTCGTCTCGGCGCCGATGGACACCGTCACCGAGGCGTCCCTCGCGATCGCCCTCGCGCAGGAGGGCGGCATCGGCATCGTCCACAAGAACCTCTCCGTCGAGGCTCAGGCAAGGGAGATCGACAAGGTCAAACGCTCCGCCTCGGGCGTGATCGTCGACCCCGTGACCCTCGGACCCGAGGAAACCGTCGGCGCCGCCAGAGCCGCCATGGCTCAGTACAACGTCTCCGGCTTCCCCGTCGTCGAGGGCGGCTCGGCTGGGGCCCGCAATCGCGGCAGGGTGCTCGGCATCCTCACGCGGCGCGACCTCAAGTGGACGCAAACCGACAACGCCCTCGTCGGCGACGTGATGACCCGCGAAAACCTCGTCACCGCATCCCCCGACACCACGCTCGAGGACGCCAACCGCATCCTCTCCCAGAACAAGGTCGAGAAGCTCCTGCTCGTCGACCCCGACTTCCAGCTCGCCGGACTCATCACCAGGCGCGACATCGACCGCCTCTCGCAGTTCCCCAACGCCGTGACCGACCAGCGCGGGCGCCTCCGCTGCGGCGGCGCGATCGGCGCCGGCCAGCTCGAACGGGCCGAGGCCCTCGTTAACGCCGGCGCCGACGTCGTCACCGTCGACTCGGCCCACGGGCACTCCCGGGGCGTGCTCGAAACGGTCCGCGAGATCAAGGCGAACTTCGACATCCAGGTCATCGGCGGCAACGTCGCGACCGCCGAGGGCGCGCGCGATCTCATCGAGGCCGGCGCCGACGCGGTCAAGGTCGGCATCGGCCCGGGCTCCATCTGCACCACCCGCGTCGTCACGGGCGTCGGCGTCCCGCAGATCACCGCGGTCATGAACGCCGTGAAAGGAGCCGAGGGCTCGGGCGTCCCGGTGATCGCCGACGGCGGAATCCGCATGTCGGGCGACATCGCCAAGGCGCTCGCCGCCGGGGCCAGCTGCGTCATGATGGGCTCGCTCTTCGCCGGGCTCGACGAGGCGCCGGGCGAGCTCGTCATCTCCCACGGGCGGCGCTACAAAAGCTACCGCGGCATGGGCTCCGAGGGCGCCATGGGCCAGGGCTCCGCCGACCGCTACGGGCAGGCCGACAAGCTCGGGAGGGCGTCTGAAGGCATCGCGTCGATCAAGTTCGTGCCCGAGGGCGTCGAGGGCCTCGTGCCCTACCGCGGTCCGCTCGCCGAGTACGTCTTCCAGCTCGTCGGCGGCCTGCGCAGCGCGATGGGCTACTGCGGGTGCCCCACGCTCGATGAGTTCCGCGAGCACACCCGCTTCACGCGCATCACCGCCGCCGGTTCGGTCGAGAGCCACCCCCACAACATCACGATCACGAAGGAATCGCCCAACTACACCGCGGTGTAGCTCTCGCCCGCCCGTTCGTCCTCTCTGGTTCTTGAAGCGCCGAGCCGCTCACGCCGGCTGGAGCGCCGTTGAGGACGCCGGGCCCTCACGCTCCGCGAGCTTCTCCAGTTCGCTCTTGCGCCCAAGCAGCGCGGTGAAGCCGCGGCTCATATCGAGAGTCAGCGACAGCAGCAGGGGGGTCAGCGCGAGGGTGAAGATCGTCGAGACGAGAAGCCCGCCGATGACCACAGACCCGAGCCCGCGGTACATCTCCGAGCCCGCCCCCGGGAAAAGCACGAGCGGCGCCATCCCCCCGACGCTCGTCAGGGTGCTCATGAAGATCGGGCGGATCCGCGTCTTGACGCTCATCGCGATCGCCTCGAGCGGATCGCGCGAGAGGCCCGAGCCGTCCTCGCCTCGCATGAAGTTGAGCGACTGGTGCACGATCAGGATCGCGTTGTTGACCACGATGCCGATGAGGATGA
>CAZXGT010000066.1:0-12641 GCA_964639935.1 uncultured Phycisphaeraceae bacterium | reverse complement strand
CCGCGCCGATGCGACCGGTCGAGGGCACATGCGGCCCGCGGCAGAGGTCCTCCCAGTCAACCCTCGGCTCGCCTGTCGCGTACCACGAGAGCTCCTTTGAGCCCGCCTCGATCGCGCGCTCGGCGTTGTCGAGCTTGTACTTGCTGCCCTCCTCGCGAAGCTTTGCGAGCCCCTCCTCGACGGGCATCTCGTACCGCGTGAACGCCCGATCCTCCTTCAGGATCTTCGCCATCTCCGCTTCGATTCGCTCGAAGTCCCCCTCGCGCAGCGGGCGGTCTTCCGGGAACGCGATGTCGTAATAGAACCCGTTCTCCACCGGCGGCCCGTAGACGAGCTTCGCATCGGGCACGATCCGCTGGATCGCCTCGGCCATCACGTGCGCCGCCGAGTGGCGCATGAGATACAGCAGGTCCGCGCGCCCCTGCTCGTCCCGCGGCTTCTCGGTCACGATCCCGAGCGTCGCGTCCTCCGTGATCGGCGCGCTCAGATCGGAGAGCTCGCCGTTGATGCGGGCGCCGACGGCGGCCTTGGCGAGCCCGGGTCCGATGTCCGCCGCCACCTCCCCCGGCGTCACGGGATGGTCGTAGTCGCGGGTCGAGCCGTCGGGGAGCGTGATGCGGGGCATGTCGGTCGTCTTTCTTCCTCGTCTCAGCGGGCGTCCGGGAGCTTCATTGACGCCGCCGCCCGAGGATATCACCATGAGGCGCCGGCGGGAGGGGATCGACGCCAGATGCTGTGGCGACCCCTTCGGCCACCGGACCCTCCGCAGCCCCCTCCGGGCGGGGACGAGCCCGAATGATCTGCCCCTACTGCGGCGCCGACGACGACAAGGTCATCGACTCCCGCGCCTCCGAGGGCGGTCGCTCCATCCGCCGGCGCCGACAGTGCAACGCCTGCTCCCGCCGCTTCACCACCTACGAGCGCGTCGACGAGACCGCTCGCCTCATCGTGATCAAGCGCGACGGCGCGCGCGTCCCCTTCGACCGCCAGAAGCTCCTCCGATCCATCCAGATCGCCTTCGGCAAGCGCCCCATCCCCGACGCCGTCAAGCGCCGCGTCGCCGAGGAGGTCGACGAGGAGGTCCATCGCGCCTTCGATCGCGAGGTCGAGAGCGAGGAGATCGGCAAGCGCGTCGCCGCACGCCTCCGAGACGTTGATCAGATCGCCTACGTCCGGTTCGCCAGCGAGTACTACCGCTTCGAGAACGTCGGGGAGATCGAACGCGAGATCGCCGAGCTCCGCGAGAGACCGCAGGTCTCCCCGCACCAGTCCGACCTCTTCGACGAGTAGACTTCGCTCATGACCATCCGCCCGCTCACCATCGCTCTCGCCGCGGCCGCACTCACCGCCTGCGGCTCATCGCCTTCGACCGAGCCGCGCGCCGGGCAGTCCGAACCCGCGCCGGTTGATCAGGTCGCATCGACCGCCGAGCCGAGCCCGGGCTCCGCCGCCGCCCCGGAACCGGCCGCGGACTCGCCTGATGAAGCCCCCGCCACGCCGCCGTTGGAAGGCGAGGCGGACGCGGGCGAGCTGACCACCCCGCCCGTCGAGCCCACGCCTCCAGCGCAAGAGAAGCCGGACGTCCCCGAAGCAGAGGGCGAGGCCGCCGAGGAGCCGGCCCCCCGGGCCGCGGAGCTCGGCCGCCCCGATTGGTGGTTCGATGGGATCCGCAGGGGCGAGAACCGCGTCGCGCTCTGCGCCGAGGCCGGCGGCGAAACCGTCCGCGAAGCGCGCCGCGCCGCGATCGCTCTGGCCCGGAAGAAACTCGACCGAGAGATCGGCGGACAGACCGAGCGCGAAGCCGTCACCATGGCCATGGTGCTCCCGCTCCCCGCCGCCGACGCGCCGGGCGCCGCTCGCTACATCGGCTATGTCATGATGGAGGCGCGGCTCCGCTAGGACGCGTCTCCCGCGGGATCAGACGCGGCGGCCGAGCGTTCGCTCAGCGCTTCGCTGGCGAAACGATCTCCTTGATCTCCGCCTCGGCGAAGAGGATCGCTCCGCAGTTCACGCAGTTCGTCAGGTCGCCGTGCGAGCACAGGCGGTTGATCAGTTCGATCGGCAGGATCGTCTGGCACGAGCCGCACGTGTACTCGAGGTGCCGTCGCGAGTGCTCCTCGACCGGCGCCATCACCTCATCCTCGTCGCGCTGCTCCGCGAGCTCGTCGAAGGCGGCCAGCGCATCGACCGGGACGTCCTCAGCGGCCACGGCCCGCTCGGCCTCGAGCTCCTTCAGGCGGTCCTCCGCCTCGTCCTCGCGCTTCTTGACGTCCGCTTCCGCGACGCCGCGGATCTTCCGTCGCTCCTCCGCCTGCGCCTCGAGCTCCTTCAGGCTCTCCCGGAGCTCGTCCACGCGGCCCATCATCTCGAGCGTCCGCTCTTCGATCAGCGATTTGTCCGCCTTGAGGGTGTTCACCTCGGCGAGCGTCGCGGAGTACTCCTTGCTCGTCGTGGAGGTGTTGAGCCGTTCGCGGAGCGACTCGATCCGCTCGTCGATCCCTGCGACCTCATTCTCGTCGTTCTTGATCGATGCCTCGAGCTGGCGCACCTGGCTCTGCATCGCGTCTCGCTTCTGCGAGATCTCGCCAAGCTGGCGGTCCTGCGCATCGAGGTATCGCTTCGCCTGGTTGATTCGGTTTCTGAGACTCCGGAGCTGGCGATCGACCTTGTACAGCCGCAGCAGCTTTTCAGTGACGCTCATTCAGGCCTCCGCTTGGGGTGACAAAACACTATACCACGCACGCCGCGAAGAAACGGCTTCAGACTTTCTTCACGATGACGACGCGAGCGCCCTTAGCAGCCACAGCGCCGCCGGAGCCCCGACCAGCGGCGAATCCACGAGGTCAAGCACCCCGCCGAACCCCGGGACGGCCCCCGAATCCTTCACCGCGGCCGTCCGCTTCAGGGCGCTCTCGAAGAGATCCCCCGCCTGCCCCGCAAGCCCGAGGCCTGCGCCGACGATCGCCGCCTCGACCCACCCGATCCAGCTCGTCCAGATCGACAGGATCGCCGCCGTCCCCGCGGCCAGCGCCAGCCCCCCGACCAGACCCTCCCACGTCTTCCCCGGGCTCAGCCACGCGATGAGCTTCCGCTTCCCGACGGATCGGCCCGTGAAGTACGCCCCGATGTCGCAGGCCTTGATGACGCCGATCGCGCCGAGCAGAACCATCGCCCCGAACTCCGCTCGGATCAGCAGCATCGACGCGGGGAACACGCCCAGATACACCGCCGAGAAGCACGCCGAAACCGCCGCGTGGACCGCCGACGCCGGATCCTTCGTCCTCGCGCCCCAGACGAGCCCGAGCCCCGTCGCCACCGCCACGCCCCAGACCGCCAGGTCCGCCGAGCCCGAAGCCGCCGCGCCGCCGCCCGGGCTCATCGGCGGCGCGAGCGCCGCCATCGACCCGAGGCCAAGCAGCCCGCTGGCGATCGTCATCGTCCGCCCAACGCGCAACCCCGTCCGCGACAGGAGCGGCGCCAGCTCCCAGCCGCCGAGCGTCGCCAGCAGAACAAGCGCCCCGAGCACGATCCACCCGCCCGCGAACGCCGCATCGAGCCACAGCGCGCCGATCAGCGCCGCGACCAGAACCGTGCCAAGAATGAGCCGGTGTTTCAGCACGCCCGCGAGGGTACCGAAGCCTCGCGCGAGTCGCCGAAGCGGCGATCGCGTCCCTGGTAATCGCGCAACGCGTCAAAGAAGGTATCGGCCCCGAACTCGGGCCAGAGGACGTCCGTCACGTGCAGCTCCGCGTAGCTGATCTGCCACAGCAGGAAATTGCTCACCCGCATCTCGCCCGACGTCCGGATCAGAAGATCGGGATCGGGCAGGCCGCTCGTGTAGAGCGACTCACTGATCATCGCCTCGTCGATCGAGTCCGCGGAGATGAGCCCGTCGGCCGCGCGCCGCGCAATCTCCCGAACCGCGTCCACGATCTCGCTCCGCGACCCGTAGTTGAGCGCCAAGCACAGCGTCGGCCCGTCGCACCCGCTCGTCCGTTCGATCGCCCGTTCCAGCGCCGCCGCGACGTCCCTTGGCAGCCCCGTGCGACGGCCGATCACCCGCAGCCGGATGTTCCGCTTACGCAGCGTTTCGGTCTCGCTTCGGACGAGTTCAAGCAGCAGCTCCATCAACGCCGAGACCTCCTCGGGCGGACGCTTCCAGTTCTCCGTTGAGAACGAGTAGAGCGTGATCGCCTCAACGCCCGCGACCTCGCACGCCCGCAGCGTCCGCCTGACCGATTCCACCCCGGCCCGATGTCCCGCCGCCCGAGGCAGACCCCGCTCCTTCGCCCACCGGCCGTTCCCGTCCATGATCACCGCGACGTGACGCGGGATCCGGTTCGGATCAAGATCCGCCGGAAAGGACACGACCGGTTCTGAGTCAGTTGCGGGGCGGGTCATGAGACGACTCCTCCATGAGAACAGGCAGCCGGACGCCGATCTTCTTCGGCGGCTCGCCCGCGCCTTTCACGAATCAATCGCTGTTACGGATGATGGTGCCGACGCGTTCGCCGCGAACGACGCTCAGGATATTCCCCGGCTTCTTGTAGTCGAAGACCACCACCGGGATCCGCCGCTCCTGGCACATCGCAAGGGCTGTCATGTCCATCACGGCGAGCTGCCGCTCGATCGCTTCGCTGAAGGTCAGCTGGCTGAACCGCACGGCGTCGGGATCGCGCTTCGGGTCGGAGGAATACACCCCGTCGACCTTCGTCGCCTTCAGCACCGCCTCGCAGTCGAGCTCCGTCGCCCGAAGCGCCGCGCAGCTGTCGGTCGTAAAGAAGGGGTTCCCCGTACCCGCCGCAAGAATCACCACGCGGCCCTTCTGCAGATGCCGGATCGCCCGCCCACGGATGAAGGGTTCAGCCACCGCCGGGATGTCGATCGCCGTCATGCACCGCGCCCGGAGCCCCTCTCGCTCGAGCGCCTCCTTGAGCGCGAGCCCGTTGCACACCGTCCCGAGCATCCCCATGTAGTCGGCCGTCGCCTGCGCCACCATGCCGCTCTCTGAGAGCGTCGCCCCCCGGATGATGTTCCCGCCGCCCACCACCACCGCCAGCTGCACGCCCGTCTCCGCGGCCTGCGCCACCTCCCCCGCGATGTGCTTGAGCTCGTCCGGATCGATCCCGAACCCATCAGGCGCGCAGAACGCCTCGCCCGAGAGCTTCAGGCACACCCGCCCGTACCCGGGTTTCGACGCCGTCGCCTCGCTCGCTTCCTGCGTGGACACACTCATCGCCCGCTTCCCCCGTCTCGCTCGCGCCGGGCCGAAACCGCCGCAGTCTCCGAAACCGGCGCGCCCGCGCACTGTACCCGTTCTGAGAGCAAAGCGCTCTTGCCCAGCGCCGGGGATCCTCCACACGCTCCCTCTCGTAGAGTGTCACAAGCATGGATGCGAGCGAAGCCCAAACCCAACCGACCCCGCCGCACGCCGATGAGGCCGCGGCGCCCCTGCTCACGAGCCAGGGCAAGCGGAATCTCCTCGGGCTCGGGCTCTCAATCGTCGTGCATCTCGTCCTGCTGGCGATCCTCGGTCTCATTCTGCTCGACGGACCGAGCGGCGCCGGCGAGCGGCGCTACGGGCCCGCCCTTGAGGTGCAGGCCGGAGACGCCGGGCAAGCCGAATCCGAGTCCGACGCCTGGCTCGACGAGTCGCTCCCCGATCTCTCCGCCGCGATCCCCATGCCCGAGATCGCTCCCGAGCCCGCCGAGACGCGGCTCTCGATCGTCAGCGCCGGAGGCGGAGCTCCCGCCTCGCTCGCCGGCGGCGCGGGATCCTCCGGCGACGCCGAGAGCGGCCTCTCCCTTGGTGGCGCCGCGAGCGGGGGCGCCTCCTTCTTCGGCGTCGAGGTCTCCGGCTCTCGCATCGCCTACATCGTCGACGCCTCCGCCTCCATGACACACGCCGGAAAGATCGAAGCCCTCAAGCGTGAGCTCCTCGCCTCGCTCCGGGGGCTCCCGCCCGGGTCGGAGTTCATCGTCGTCGTCTTCTCGAACGAAGCCCAGACTCGCGTCCTCGGCGGAGCGGCGCGATGGCGCGACGCCGGCGAGCGCGGACGCGCCGATGTCGAGACCGCCATCCGCGCCCTCTCGCCCTCCGGCGGCACCCAACCCCTCTCTGCTTTCCGCATCGCCTTCGGGCTCGATCCCAAGCCCGATGCGCTCTACTTCATGACCGACGGCGTGCTCCCGCAAAACGACGCCGCCAGAATCATCGGCGTCGTCCGAGGTCTCAACGAGCGATCCGGTCCACGCTCCCCGATCCACACCATCGCCTTCGGCTCCAAGGAGGGCGCCGACGACCTCCGCCGCATCGCTCGACAATCGGGCGGAACCTACACCTACGTCAGCGCCGGGAGCCGATAGATGCCACGCAACACGCTTCTCCTGGCCGCGCCCCTCGCGGCCCTGTCGCTCGCTCCCGTGCATCTCCGCGGCGGCGCCATCGTCGAGGCGCCGGTCGAGCGCGTCTCCCTCGCCGGCGTCTCCATCGGAGGCCCCGTCCCCCGCACCATCGGCTGGGACCGCGTCCGCGCCGTGACGGGCGAAAGCGAAGCCGCCGCCGAGCCATACATGGGGCTCGCCGACGCCGCATGGCGGGCCCGAACGCGTCTGGATCGGGGCGACGTCCGCGGCGCCGCCGCCGCGCTCGAAGAGATCGGCCCGCGTCTCGACGGCGCCGAGGGACCGACCCCGCTCGTCGTGCATGAGACCGCTCTCGGCGTCCACTCCCGCACCGGAGACGCCCCCGCAGCGCTCGCCGCTTCGCTCCAGCTCCGCCGCCTCATCGAGAGCCCGACCAGCTGGAGCAAGCACGGCCTCGACGCATCGACCGGGCTCGCCCCCGGCGCGCCGCCCATTATGAGCCGGGAGCACGCCCGCCGGGCGATCCGCGCTCTCGAGCAGACGACCCACCCGGGCGTCTCCCGCCTCCGTGATTTCTACATCGCCGCTCTCGCCGCCGATCCGAGCCGCCTCCCCGCCGAGCCGGAGGATGAAGCCGAGCGGTTTCTGGCGCTCATCGCGCGCGCGACCGCCGGAGATGAGGACGCCCGCAGCCGGTTGCTGAGTTCCATCAAGCCCGTCCGCCAGAGCGCCCGCCCGGAGCCGTGGCGCATCGCGTGGGCGCGAGCCGCGTCCGCAAGGTCTCTCATCAAACAGGGGGAGCGCGCACGCAACCCTTCGCTCATTCGCCTCGGCGCCGCCGAGTTTCTCACCATCCCCGCCCTCTCCCCAAACCAAACGCCCTATCTCGCCGGTCTCGCGATCACCGAAGCCGCCGAAGCCCTTGATTCTCTGGGCGAGGCCGGCGCCGCCGAAACGCTCCGAAACGAACTCGACCGCGTCTCCCCCGATCACCCCGCCGCGAATCAAGCGAACGACGGAGCCCCCGCCCCATGACTCTTCCCACACTCCTCGCCCAGGACGCCGAGCAGGGCGTCTCGCTCCTTCGCGTCATTCTCGCCGGCGGGGCCGTCGGCTATTTCATCATCTTCCTCTCTATCGTCGCACTCGGGCTTGTCGTCGCCCACCTCTTTCACATCCGCACCAGCTCGCTCGCGCCGGACGAACTCGTTGACGAACTCCACGGCACGCTCGCCTCCGGCGACCTCGCGAAAGCGCGCCGGATCGTCAACGACGAGGAGAACGACTGCTTCCTCTCCCGCGTCATGGCCGCCGGGCTCAAGCGAATGAACCGCTCCGCCTTCGGCTCCCTCGAGCTCAAGGGCGCCATCGAGGAAGCCGGCCAGGAGCAGGTCGCCCGCCTCTACCGCACCACCGACGGCCTCGGGCTCATCGCCGCCATCGCCCCGATGCTCGGCCTCCTCGGGACCGTCGTCGGCATGGTCGGCGCCTTCAACACCATCAGCTCCACCGAGGGCTTCGCCCGCCCCGACCAGCTCGCCGGCGACATCTCCCAGGCCCTCGTCACCACGCTTATGGGCCTCACGCTCGCCATCCCCGCCACCGCGGCCTTCACCTACTTCAGAAATCGAATCGATCATCTCGCCTCCGAGATCGGCGTCATCGTCGAGGATCTCGCTGTCCTCGCCGAACGAGCCGAGACCGACCAGCCCGCGACCCAAACGCCCCCAGGACCAGAGCGACAGAGCGCGCCCGGCCCATGAACCTCGCCCGACCCGCATCACGAGACCACGTCGCCCTCATCGACCTCACCCCGATGATCGACGTCGTCTTCCTGCTCATCGTCTTCTTCATGACCACCGCGCAGTTCGCCTCGATGAGCAAGGAACGACTCGAACTTCCCGAGCAGCAGGGGGAAGCGGCGAGCGCCCCCGACGCCGGGACGGTCGTCAACCTCCGCGCCTCGGGCGCCCTCGTCGTCTCGGGCGACGCCCTCACCCTCGAAGCCTTCCTTCGCCGCGTCGCCGCCGACATCGCCAGGGCGGGCTCCCCCGAGGAGCTGGATCTCCTCATCCGCGCCGACCGCGGCGCGAGCGCCGCTCGCCTCAACGATCTCGCCGAAGGACTCGCCGCGCGAGGCGTCACCCGCTGGCGCCTCGCCACCGAGAGACCGGCAGGAGGCGCGCCATGAGATTCACCCGCCGCGACAACGCCAAAATGAAGCAGATCGGCCGCCTCCAGATGGCGAGCATGATCGACGTCGTCTTCCTTTTGCTCATCTACTTCATGCTCACCACCACGCTCGAGCCCCCCGAGAGCGAGCTCACCCCCGCACTGGCCACCGACCAGCCCGGACGCCCGACCGCGCTCCAGCCGCAGACCGTCGAGTACGCCCGCGCCGAAACCGGAGCCGCGTTCCGCGTCGGCGATCGCGTCCTGCCCGATCAACGATCTCTCACCGCCGTTCTCGCCGAGCTCCCCAAGGACGCCGGCGTCATCGTTCGCACCCCCGATGAAGCCGAGGTGCGTTGGGCCGCCGCCGCCGTGCAGGCCGCCCGCGACGCCGGTTTCGAGAAGGTGACCTATGCCCCGCAGCGCGACTGAGCAAATCCTCGTCGCCCTCGCCGCGCTGCTGCTCATCGCGCCCGCGCGCGCGCAACGCGATGTCGCCGCCGACGCCCTCGATCGCTACCTCGACGCTCGCGATCTCACCAGCCTTCGACTCGAAGCGACCATGCGTCAGATCACCAGCGGGCCCGCCGAGAACCGCGACCGCCTCGTCCAGCAGGCCGCCGATCTCCTCGCCGAACTCCTCGAGTCCGAAACCAACCCGGACCGCCAGCGGGAATGGAGCGAGCGCGCCAAGGATCTTCTCCGGCGCGCCGAGGGAGGCTCCGCGGAACGATTGGAACTCCAGCTCCTCCGCGCCGCCTACCAGCGCGCCGAGCGAGCCGCCGAGCGATGGCGACTCCGCACCGCGAGCGAAGCCGAGACCGCCGCCGCCCTGCGCACGCTCACCGACGCCGCCTCGCGACTCGAGCGCATCGCCCGCCAGGCCGATCAGCGCGCCCGCATCATCGAGCAGCGCCTCCCCGCCTCCACCGGCGCCGCTCGCGAGCGCCTCCGCGAGGAGGCCGAAACCGCCCGCGCCCGCCGCTCTCAGGCCCGGTACCTCGCAGGCTGGTCGCGCCTCTACATGGCCCAGATGACCGGCGATCCCGACGACGCTGAGAGATCACTCGAGAGCTTCGCCTGGATCCTCGGCTCGCCAGGCGACAGCGAGCCCGATCTCGACGACGTGCCGCCCGACAACCTCGAGCTCGATCACGTCCTCCGCGCCGCGCTCGGTTCGGCCGCCGCCTACGCCGAGCTCGGGAGGGCTCGCAACGCGCGCGACTGGCTTCAGATCGCAATCGCGCACGCCCAGCCCGATCTCGCAGACGCCGTCGACGGATGGCGTCTGGTCGTCAACGCCGAACTCGGCCAGTGGAACGAGCTAATCGCCGCGCTCGATGCCTCGCCGGATCCCACCGCCGCCCGCCTGATCGCCGTCGTCGCGATCGAGGCGCTCCGCGGACCAGCCGGCGGCTCGTCGGGCGCTCGCGCCGCCCTCGAGGCAGCGTTGAGCGCGCTGGTCGATCTCGGCGACGCCGCCTCCCTCGTCGAACTCTCCCGCCGCTACGGCGCGTTGCCCATCTCCGGCCGTTCCTTCCTCGCCCGCTTCACCGCCGGCCTCGGGCTCTATCTCGACGCCGAGTCCCTCTTCAAGACCGCCGGCCTCCCAAGCGACGCGCCCGCACCCCCGGGCGTCCACACGCGCAACTTCGCCACCGCCGCCGCCGCCCTCCAGGAGGCCATCGACGCCGCCGACGACTCGCGATCTCCCTCCGTTCTCGCCGAGGCCAGCGCCGTGCTCGGGGCCGCCCTTTTCTACGCCGCCGAGGCCGAGAACATCGAGGCCCCGCTCTCGCGCGCCCGCGCCCATCTCGTGACCGCCGCGGAAGCCCTTCCCGACGAGTCCCGTCGCGCCGGCGCCATGTGGCTCGCCATCCGCGCCGCTCGCCTCGAGGCCGAACGAGCCGAAGGCGACGCCGCGCTCGAGGCCACCCGCGCCGCCGACGAGATCGCCGCTCGCTTCCTCCATGAGTTCCCTCAGAGCGACCTCGCCGGATCCCTTCTCTTCGAGATGGCGATGCGCCGGGGCCTTGACCCGCGCCGCCGCGCCGAGCTGCTCAGTCGTGTTCCGGCGAGCTCCTCCGCCTACATGGCCGCTCGCGACCAGGCCGCCCGCGCGCTGTACGAGATCTACCAGGGAACCGACGCCGCCGACCGCACCCCCGCCGCGCTCCGCTATCTCGACGCCGCCGAGAACCTGCTCACCCCCGACCTCGCCGAAGCCCGCCGGGGCGACGAGCAGGCCGCCGCCCGCGCCCTCGCCCGCGCCCGCCGCATGCTCGACGCCCTGCTCTCCATGACCCCGCCCGACGCCGATCGCGCGGCGAGCGTCCTCGACCGCGTCGAGGATCTATCGGTCGCCGATGAGCCCGACGCCAGGCTCGAGCTCGCGTACCGACGCGCACAGATCGCGATCATCTCCGCCGGTCCCGAGGAGGCGGCTCGGGCCGTCGAGCGCCTCGAATCGCTCGCGTCGGGCAGCGACCGCGCGGCGCGCTACGCCGAAGCTCTCCGGCGATTCATCTTCCGCCGCGCCGTCGCCCGACACACTCATGTCCGAGAATCCACGGGCGAATCCAGGACGATCGCCGAGACCGCCCGCCGTGTCGTCCTCGCCGGTCGAGATCTGCTCGGACCTCACCCGAATTTCGATGACCCCGCCGTCCGCACCGCCGCGAGCTACCTCGCGCTCGCGCTCGACGACATCGCGACCTACGGCGCCGAGGAGGACGCCCGCGCCGAAGCGCTCGACCTTCGCCTCGAACTCCTCGAGCGCCGCCCCGCCGACGCCGAGCTCCTCCAGCGCGTCGCCCGCGGCGCCGAACAGGTCGGCCGCCCCGAGATCGCTCGAGACGCGTGGAACCGCCGCCTCGCTCTCCTGCCAGTGGGCTCTGGCGAGTGGTTCGAGACGCGCTACGCCCAGCTCCGCTCGCTCGCGGCGTCCGATCCCGATGCAGCCCGGACCGTCCTCCGCAGACAGCACCGCGTGCTCTATCCCGATTACGGGCCCGATCCATGGGGCCCGAAGCTCAGAGTGCTCGATGAATCGCTCGGTGACGACCGATGACGGCGCTCACCCGAGTCCAGCGCGTGCTTGGTCCCGCCGCCGCCGCCGGCCCCTTTGAGCTCCTCGGGCTCCCGCGCGAGCCGGCGAGCGAGGCCACCGTCCGCGAGGCCGCCCGCCGCCGCTTCGCCCGGCTCGCCGGCTCCACCCACGATCCGCTCGACGTCGTCGAAGCGCAGGAGGCGGTGGCCCACGCCGAGGCGCTGCTCGCCGACCCGGCCGTTCAGCGGGCGATCCTCGATTTGAACCCGAGCGACCCCGGCTCGACCAACGGCCGCAACGCGCCCTCGATCCCCTCCCAGACGCTCGACGCCGCACGCATGGCCCTCGCCGCTCACGGCGGCTGGAACACCCGCGCCGCCGCGCTCATCGCCGCGCTCGCCGCCCGCGCTCAGATCTCGCCGCACGCGCTCATCGCCGCGGCGCGTCCAAAGCCCGGCTTCGCCGCGCCCGCACCCCCGGCTCGAGCGCCGTCCCGTCAAGCGCAAGCCACTCCGAACCTCACAAACACGGAGGCAACCGCGCACGGACTCGCCCAGAGACTCGAGCCGCCGGCTCTTGCCCCAGCGATCTTGGCGACCGCCGCTGCGATTGTGATCACGCTCGCCGGACTTGTCGCGACGGTTTTCGGTCCGGACGCGCGGCTCGCTCCGTTTTCCAGCGACGCGACGCCGAGCGTCGAGGCCATCGATCCCGCCGTCGACCAGACGCTCGATCGCCAGCTCGCCGCCCTCGACGCCGGCCCGCAGACGACAATCGACTCCATCATCGCCGCGATGGATTCGGCGCTCGAGCTCCTCGCCGACGACCCCGCCGAAGCCGCCTGGCGGTTCGAGGAGGCGCTGCTCGCCATGGCCTCCCGCTGGACGGACGTCGGCCCCGCCGAGCTTGATAGCGCGACCACGCTCGCCGCCGATTTCCTCGCCGCCGCCGGCATCGAGGGCGGCGATGATGGAATCGATTGTCCTCTGCGGGCCGGCATCGAGGGCGGCGAGCGTGGTCGCGCTATCAAGCTCGGCGGGGCCGACGTCCGTCC
>CAZXGT010000065.1:5665-12848 GCA_964639935.1 uncultured Phycisphaeraceae bacterium | reverse complement strand
GGTCGCGCGGAAGATGGCCTTTGCGACGCAGGGAGTGAGCCATGCGGCGATGCTCAGAGCGGCGACGTGCCTGCTCGCGGCGCTGGCGATCGGGCTCATCACCGCGCGCCGCGCCGCGGCGCCCGATACGGCCGTCGGGGTGGTCCTTGTGGCGTCGATGGCCGCCGGGGCGATCATGATCGCGTGGCGTCTGGATCACCCGATCCCCGGCGCAGCCCGCCCCCCGGCGTGGGAGTCGCTGCTCTTTGGTTCGATGCTTCTGGTGCGCCCCGTCGACGCCTACGCGGCCGCAGCGGTCGCCTCCGCGGGTCTCGCGGCGGCGTGGCTCGGGCGCCGGGCGCTGCTCGCGACGACCATCGATCCGCTCGCAGCCCGCGCCGCCGGCGTCGATGAGGGCCGCGCGGCGATCGCCATGGCGCTCCTGGTCGGCGCGGCGGTGGTCATCGCCGTCAAGGTCGTCGGGGTCGTGCTGGGCACGGCGCTGCTCGTTCTGCCCGGCGCCGGCGCGGTGCGGCTGAGCCGTCGCCTCGGGCGGACGTTCGGCCTCTCGGCGCTCGCGGCGCTTGGCGGTATCGTCGCCGGACTGATCGTTTCATTCGAGACCGACGCGCCGCCCGGCGCCTCGGCGGCGCTCGCGCTCACGCTCTGGTGGGCGCTCGCGGCGCTGACGCCGCCGAGGCGCCGGGCGCAGGGAGGAGATCACGCATGAAGGCCGAGACGCTGCTCGCCGAGCTTGACCGGCTTCGCAAGGACCTCGACAAGGACCCGAGCGACCCGGAGTGGGTCACGCTGCACCATGTCTTTTGCTTCGTGTCCTACCAGATGCCGGAGTTCAAGAAGTACGTCGAGGACGAGGACGCGAAGGGCGCCTTCACGGAGATCGACGAGGCGTGATCCGCCGATTCCGACGGATCGCGCGGAGTCCGCTGCGCTCGGTGGCGATCCCTGAGACGGTCTCTGGCGCCGTCCCTGAGCCGGTGGCCGGTATTCATATCGCCGTCGAAGTGTGAATCTGGGGAAGATAGCGAGCGGTCGGGTGTGAGCCGAGAGTGAATTGTGCGGCTTTCCCCCGATAGTTGTCTTGACCCCATCGATGACCTCCGTCACACTAGCGGTAGTCTCGCTGGAGGGCGGGACAAGAAACACCGTGGCGTCGCGCCGCGCGCCCGAGAGGGCGGAGGGAGAGACATGAAGAGCATCATCACATCTGTCGGCGTACTGGCGATCGCTGCGGGCACGGCTTCAGCCGGCATGTTCACGCAGTCCCAGACGCAGACGTTCGGCCCCCAGGCCCCCAACTTCACGACCAGCCTCGCCTTCAACCAGTTCAACGGCGACCTCGCCGATCTGATCTCGGTCGAGGTGATCGTCGACCTGAGCGTCGTCGGCGGCAGCGCTTCGGTTGATAACGACGGCGAGACCGCGACGACGGTCAACGTGGAGTTCGGCACGAGCCTCTCGATCAGCTCGACCGACGTCACGCTGCTCGACGCCGCGTTCGACCCCGTTTCCGCGGGCGTCAGCGTCCTGACGAATCAGGCCATCGCGCTCGACGCCAACGACGGCGACGACATCACGCAGTTCGACGTCGGCGGCCCCGACTTTGCGACCGTGACCGGTCTCGCCGGCATGGACAACGGCTCCGGCTTCATCAACTCGGCGTTCTTCGCCGACTTCGTCGGCGCCGGCATGTTCAGCATCGACGCGATGGCCAACACCGAGTTCAGCATCACCGGCGGCAGCGCGGTTCAGGGTTCCTTCGTGAACCAGACCGCTTCCGGCTCGGTGACGGTGATCTACAACTTCATCCCGGCGCCCGGCGCCGCGGCGCTCTTCGGCCTCGGCGGTCTCGCCGCTGCGCGTCGCCGCCGCTGAGTCGAGGCCTCCGGGCCCTCGGTCCAATCCTCGGAACGTCAAGGCGGTGAACACTCACCGCCTTTTTTTATCCCCGCGCGCTCAGGCGCCCGAGACTCCGGACGTTCCGCCGTCTGTTTTCAGGAACGAGCCTATGTTGCGCCGCATCGCCGTGAAGTTCAGCGCGCTCATGATTCTGGGCGCGCTGCTGCCGAGCATCGCTCTGGCGGAGCCTCTCGCGCTGTACTGGACCGATCGCGCCCTCGGAGCCGTCCGGCGGGTGGATCTGGCCACGAGCTCGATCGTCACGCTTGTCAACGGGCTCCCGGGCCCGCAGGGCATCGCGGTGGATCCGGTGGACGGCTACGTCTACTGGGCCGACACCACCTCCCGAGCCATCTCGCGGTGCCGGCTCGACGGCTCGGGCCTGGAAGAGGTGCTGAGCGTCAGCGGGTTCCCGAAGGGGCTGGACATCGATCCCGAGGGGCGAGACCTCTACTGGGCGGACCCGGTGCTTCGCACTCTTTCGCGGCTCGATCTGGACACCGGCGCGGTCGAGCTCGTCGCGAGCGGCATCGGCATCCCCCAGGACGTGGGCTACGACGCCAGGTCCGGGCGCGTGCTCTGGATCGAGAGCGCCGCCGGCATCTTCAGTCTCCCGACGGACGATCTCCCGGCGCCAGAGAGCGAGGCCCTGCTCGTCACCACGGATTTCGTCGGACAGGCGACGGTGTTCGCGATCGCCGAGGACCGCGCCCGCGTCTACTGGGGCGCCGCCCAGAAGCTGCGCTCCAGCGGGCTCTTCGGGGACTGCTTCGAGCGATTCCGCCCGGTGATCGGCACGGTCAAGGGCATCGACTACGACCCCGCGTCCCAGCGGCTCTTCTGGATCGAGGAGGAAACCGGATCGATCTTCTCCGCCGACCCGGACGGCGAGGCGCTCTCGCTGGTTCTCACGAACGAGCCCCAGCCGTGGCGCCTGGCGGTCGGGCCGGCCGTCGCGGCCCCGCGGATCGTGGAGCAGCCGAGATCGAGCCTCGTGCCGCTCGGCGCCGTCCACGAGCTCGCGGTTCGCACCGCCGGGGCCGGTGAGCTCGAGTTTCAGTGGCGCAAGGACGGCCAGCCGCTGCCCGAGGCGCCGCCGTACCGCGGAACCCGCACGGCGCGGCTGACGATCTCCGGCGTGAGCCCGCTCGAGGTCGGCCGCTACGACTGCCTGGTCGTGTCGGATGGCCGGTCGAGCGTCTCGGACGCCGCCGTTGTCGGGCTCGACGCCTCGGCCGCCGGCGACCCGAGCGAGGTCGACGCGTGGCCTCTCCCGTGGCGGGAGCTTCTTCGGCGCCGGTGAAGCGCGCGGCGAGGGTCGAGCGCAAAAGCGGGCGTCCGCTCGAGGGTGTGATCGCCTCAGAGCCTTAGCGAGCCCCCGGGGCTTTCGCTAGCATGGCCGCCCCGATCGCCGGCGTCGAGCGATCGGCGCGGAATTCGAGGAGCGTCAAGAGGAGCGGAGCGGCCATGAAGCGAGCGAAGATCAGCGTCATCGGAGCCGGCAACGTCGGCGCCACCTGCGCCCACTGGGCGGCGGCCAAGGAGCTCGGCGACATCGTCCTGCTCGACATCCCCGACAAGGAGGGCGTCGCCAAGGGCAAGGCCATCGACCTGGCGTGCTGCGGCCCGATCGAGCGCTTCGACTCCGCGGTGATCGGCACGAGCGACTACGCCGACGTCGCGGATTCCGACGTGGTGATCGTCACCGCCGGCCTTCCCCGCAAGCCCGGGATGAGCCGCGACGACCTCATCCAGACCAACGTCAAGATCGTCAAGAGCGTGAGCGAGCAGATCAAGCAGCACGCGCCGGACTCCATCGTGATCCTCGTGTCCAACCCGCTCGACGCGATGGTCTACACCGCGTGGAAGACGACCGGCTTCCCGACGAACCGCATCGTGGGTCAGGCGGGCGTGCTCGACGTCGCTCGCTTTCGCACCTTCATCGCCTGGGAGATCGGCTGCTCTGTGGAAGACGTCTCGGCGCTCCTGCTCGGCGGCCACGGGGACGACATGGTCCCCCTCCCGCGCTACACCAGCGTCCACGGCATCCCGGTGAGCCAGCTGCTCCCCGAGGAGAAGATCCGGGCGTGCGTCGATCGCGCGAAGGTCGGCGGCGGGGAGATCGTCAAGCTCATGGGCACCAGCGCCTACTACGCCCCCGCGAGCGCGAGCGTCCAGATGGCGGAGGCGATCATCAAGGACAAGAAGCGCATCCTGCCCTCCGCCGCCTACTGCGACGCCGAATACGGCGTGGGCGGCTACTTCGTGGGCGTCCCCGCCGTGCTCGGCGCCGGCGGCGTGGAGAAGGTCATCGAGGTCGAGCTCGACGACGAGGAGTCCAGGCTCATGGACGAGTCCGTCAGCCACGTCAAGGATCTCGTCGGCGTCGTCCGCGAGCAGTTCCCAGAGCTCGCGTAAGCGGGCCCCGCGCTCGTCCGAACATCCGGCAACGCCGCTCCGCTTGGGGCGGCGTTTTTCACGGACAGGAATAAACGGCCTCTGGCGGGCGTTGTCCGGACTGACCGCAAAGACCACGGGAGGTCATCCCATGATCCGTCCGCTCGCGTTCGCCCTGCTGCTTGCTCCCTCCGTTCTCGCTGGGCCGCCCGAGGAACCCTTCGAGGCCGTTCGCCGCCCCGGTTCGGTGGATCTCGACGCGACCTACAACCTCGCGGATCTTCAGATCCCGATGGACGAGATCCACACCCTGCTCCCGCGCGACGCGATCCCGGCGCTGACCGACCCGACGCTCGAGCCCGCCAGCGAGGCGACCTGGCTCGAGCCCGATGACCGCGTGATCGTCGTCGAGGCGGGCGGCGAGGCCGTGGCGGCGCCCATCCGCATCCTGAACTTCCACGAGGTCGCGAACATGACCATCGCCGGCGAGCCCGTCGCGGCCACCTTCTGCCCGCTGTGCGATTCGGCGTCGGTCATCTCCCGGCGCGTTCACGGACCGAACGGACGCGAGCGCGTGCTCGAGTTCGGCGTCTCCGGCGCTCTCTACAACTCGAACGTCCTGCTCTACGACCGGTCCGACATGGCCCTCTGGAGCCAGCTCGGCATGGAAGCCGTCTCGGGCCCGCTCGCGGGCGCGCGCCTCGGGCACCTGCCCGCCCGCGTCATTCCCTGGGGCGGGTTCCTCCTTGAATACCCCGGCGGCCGCGTGATCTCCCGCGACACCGGTTACGCTCGCAACTACGACAACGCCAACCCCTACGCTCGGTTCCTGAGCGATCCCGACCATCTGCTCGTCCCGGTCCGCGGCGTCGGGGACGCGCTCCCGATGAAAACCCTGGGCGTCGGCGTCCGGGCGGGCGATGACGCCTGGTTCGTCCCCGAGAGCGCGATCGGCGACGGCGGTTTCACGCTTGAGACCGACGCCGGCGACGTCCGCATCGAGCGCACCGGCGCCGGCGTCTCGGTCGCCTCGGCCCCCGCGAGCGTCCAGACGGCGCAGACCTTTTATTACTCCTGGTCGGCCTTCCACCCGGACGCGACCGTCATCGAGGCGGACGGAGCGGTCGCACCCTGACGGTGATGGCCTCTCGTGTATCGGGACCGGCTTCTGCCCTCCGGGGTGCGGATCTCGCCGCAATGAGGGCCGCGCGAACGGTTGCCACGGCCCCGCGAGAGAGCTAGGCTCGCCCGGTTGAGACTGAGTCTCAACGAACGGGAGCATCCATGATTCCAAGCCTTCGAGTCCTTGTCGCTGTCTGTGTCGCCGCCCTGCTCGTCGGGCCGCCTCTCGCGTCCGCACAGGCCGCCGGCGAGGTGAACGTCTACTCCGCCCGCCACTACGACACGGACGACGCGATCTACAAACGCTTCACCGAGGAAACGGGGATCAGGGTCAACATCATCGAGGGCAAGTCCGACGAGCTGCTCGTCCGGCTTGACCGCGAGGGGCGCCTGAGCCCGGCGGACGTCTTCATCACCGTCGACGCCGGACGCCTGCACCGAGCGGTCGAGCGCGGCGTCTTCCAGCCGACCGATTCGGGCGTGCTCGAATCGCGGATCCCCGAGGCGCTCCGCCACCCCGACAACCTCTGGTTCGGCGTCACCAAGCGGGCTCGCGTCATCGTCGTTTCGAAGGATCGCGTCCCGCAGAACATCCAGCTCGACTACGAGGATCTGACCGACCCCAAGTGGCGGGGCAGGGTGCTCGTTCGCAGCTCGTCGAACATCTACAACCAGTCGCTCGTCGCCTCGATCATCGCCTCGAGAGGCGCGGAGGCGGCCGAGGCGTGGTGCGAGGGCCTCGTCCGCAACCTCGCGCGCAAGCCCCAGGGCGGCGACCGTGATCAGATCCGCGCGGTGGCCGCGGGCGAGGGCGACGTCGCGATCGTCAACAGCTACTACTACGCCCAGATGCTCGAGGGCGGCCCCGCCGATCGCGAGGCGGCCGCCAGGGTCCGCCTCATCTTCCCCAACCAGGACGGGCGCGGCGCGCACGTGAACATCTCGGGAGCGGGCGTGGTCAAGCACGCCCCCAACCCCGAGAACGCGGTCCGCTTCCTCGAGTTCCTCGCCAGTGACGAAGCGCAGCGGGCGCTCGCGGCGGGCACGCAGGAGTATCCGGTCGTGCCGGGCGTCCCCGTGACCGAGCAGCTCGCGCCGCTCGGGACGTTCACGTCAGACGGCGTCGACGCCGCGGCGCTCGGAACGCACAACGCCGAGGCGGTGCGCATCATGGACCGCGCGGGCTGGCGATGATCGCGCCCGGCGCGAACCTCGCCTTCGGGGCCTGACTCGTGAGACCGCGACGCCTTCAACGCGCCGGGCGCGGCTGGCTCGGCGCAAGCGTGGCGATCTCGCTGCTCGTCGCTGTGCCCGTCGGCGTGGTCGCCTCGAGCGTCTTTCGCGACTCGGGCGGCGCCTGGACGCACCTCGTCCAGACGCGGCTCGCCGATTACGTCTTCAACACGATCGCCCTCGCCGCGTTGGTGGGAGCGCTGGCCGGCGCCATCGGCGTCGCCACCGCCTGGCTCATCGCGATGCACCGCTTCCCGGGCCGCGACATCCTCGCCTGGGCGCTCCTGCTCCCCGCGGCCGTCCCCGGCTACATCGCCGCCTACGCCGTCACCGATCTCCTGCAGTTCAGCGGTCCGGTGCAGAGCCTGCTCCGCGACGCGACCGGGCTCGGGGCGGGCGAGTACTGGTTCCCGAACATCCGATCCTTCCCCGGGGCCGTCTTCATCCTCGCGCTGTCGCTGTTTCCCTACGTCTACTTCGCGGCGCGCGTCTCGTTCGCCACGCTGCCCCGATCGGCGCTCGAGGCGAGCCG
>CAZXGT010000065.1:0-5565 GCA_964639935.1 uncultured Phycisphaeraceae bacterium | reverse complement strand
GCGTCGCGCTCGTCATCCTCGAAACGATCGGGGACTTCGGAACGGTCGACTACTTCGCCGTCGACACGCTCGCGACGGGCATCTACCGCACCTGGTTCGGGCTCGATTCACCGAACGCGGCGCTGCAGCTCGCGTCGGTCGCGCTCCTGATCGTCGCCCTCGCCTTCGCGGCCGAGGTGGCCAGCCGCCGCCGCGCCGCCGTGCACGCCATGAGCGAGAGCTCGGCGCCCGCGCCGCCCACGCGCCTCGCCCCGCTCGCCGGAACCCTCGCGGCCCTCGCGTGCCTGACGCCGATCGTGCTCGGGTTCATTCTCCCGGCGGCGCGGCTCGCGTACCTCGCGATCACCCACGGCGACCGCCGCGGCCTCGAGCTCTTCGCCGGGTACGCCGCCAACACGTTCACGCTCGCCGCGATCTCGGGCGCGGGCGCCGCGGCGCTCGCCCTCATCGTCGTCTTCACTCACCGCCTCAGCCGGAGCTGGAGGTCGCGCGCGGTGATGGACGCCTGCCGCGCCGGCTACGCGCTCCCGGGCCCGCTCGTCGCCATCGGCGTCCTCACCGCCCTCGCCGCGGTCGATCACCTTCTCAATGACGCGTGGTCCCTCTTCGCCGACGGGCGCGGGCCGGGCCTCCTGCTGACCGGCTCGGTCGCGGCGGTGCTCGTGGGCTATCAGACGCGGTTCCTGTCGGTCGCCGTCTCGTTCATCGAGGGCGCCATGGCGCGCATCGACGTCCGGCTCGACGACGCCGCGCGGATGCTCAGCGCCAGGCCCGGGCGCATGCTCGCGCGCGTGCACCTGCCGGCGCTCCGCGGCGCCCTGCTCGCGTCGGCGCTGCTCGTGCTCGTCGACGTCGCCAAGGAGCTCCCTGCGACGCTCATGCTCCGGCCCTTCAACTTCGAGACGCTCGCCGTGCGCGTCTACCACCTCGCCAGCGACGAACGCCTGCACGAGGCGTCCACCGGGGCGCTCGCGATCGTCGTCATCGGCGTGCTTCCGGTGATCCTCATGACCCGCTATCTGGACCCAACCCGCGCCCGAAAGCCGGAGCCGCCGCGCGAATGATCCCGGCGCAACCCTCGTCGTCGCGCTCGCGTCGAAGCGGAGAGGATGGGATTCGAACCCACGGAACGGGTTAACCCCGTTCACCGGTTTAGCAAACCGGCGCCTTCAGCCACTCGGCCACCTCTCCCCGTTGTCCGCCCCCTCGGGAGCGACGCGCGAGTCTATCCGGTCCCCGCAGACGCGACAACGGCGCAAGGAGAAGCCGGCGGGCCTGTGCACAAGCCGCCGGCTCTCTCTCGCTCCCCGTCGGGGGGCCCGGCGAAGAGGGGCGCCGGGCGGTTCATCGGTCGCGGTGCGCGGGGGTCAGTCGGCGCCCTCGGCGTCGCCCTCGTGGTCGCTCAGCATCGACCGGAGGTACGTGTTCTCCCGCCGCGTCGCCTCGAGATCAAAGACGAGGTACTTCACGCTCAGCCGGAGGTAGTCAAGCGATTCCTGGAGCTGCCCCACGCACTTTTTCATGCGGGCGTGGCGATCCCGCGTCTCCTCCACGAGGGCCTCGATCTTCGCCCGCTCGCCGTCGGGAAGGTCGGCCATCTGGCTCGTGAGGTGGTCGAGTTTCGCCTGGAAGTCCTGCTCGTTCATGGGTTGCAACCTTTCTCTCCTCTGTGCTTGTCGCCCCCGGCTCGCGCCGCAGGCATTGGGAGAGATACAACCGCTGCGCCCGACCGCCACCGCCGCCGGCGCCAAACTCCGCCCCGCCCGAGAAAAACCCGGCCGTGGCCGATCCGCGCTGTTGAAACCCGCCGAGACGGCGCAGACGGACGCCGCCGGCTCCCCCGCGCTCGCGCCGCGGGCGGTCCGACTGTTCGGCATGTTGCGTCGGATCAACGCCGGGCGTTCGCGCGGCGCAGCGCCTCCCGCGCTGCCGGCGGAGCCGAGGCCTTCAGCTGCTCCACCACGCCGCCTCCTTGGCGACCGAGCTCGCGGACCAGCTTCTCGACGTGCCGATCCAGATTCACCCGGAACCGCTCGAAGAACGCCTCGAGCTGATGCCGATTGAAGACCTCAAGCGGATCCCGAAGCCCCGATTGCGTCGCCGCCCAGTCCAGGAGCGACGCCCCCTCGGGCTCGTAGCGGTACAGCTCCAGCGTCCGCTCGAGCCGCTTGGCCGGAGAGCAGAAGGGGTCCCGTGCCGCCTCCGGCACCCGGCTCATCACCTCCTGCGGGTTCTCCTCGAGCTCCGAGGCCGTCGCCTCCGCCTCGGCGCGGCTTTCGGAGGCGCCGCCGTCGCCCGCGTCCACCGCGTCCGCCGGCCGAAGGTCCGCCACCGCGGTCGAGAGCGTCTTGAGCCCGGCCCGCTCGAACCGCACCTGCAGCCGCTGGCACTCGACGCCGCCCTGTTTGACGCTCTGCGCCTGCACGACGTGCCCGACGCCCCACTCGGGTTTGGCGGCGTGAGTGAGACGATCCCCAAACGAGAAACCTCGCGGCGACATGAATGCTCCTGACTCGAGAGAGAGGCGACCGCTGCGACTCGGGCAGGCGGCCCGCGCCCGCCCCGGCATGTTGCCCCGGCAGATATCGAATGCTACACTCTTTGGCTCGCTTCGTCCCGCCCGGATCGCCATCGGGAGGCGGCGACATCACGCCTCAGGAGATCCCATCACATGATCGAAGCCCTCAAGAGCGAAGAGATCTTCGACAAGGTCGGCGGCCGCTTCAAGACCTGCGCGCTCATCCAGCGCCGCCTCCTGGAGCTCATGGACGGCGCCCGCCCGCTGGTCGAGCGCAACGGGCGGACCGATCTCGAGGTCGCCATCGAAGAGATCGTCCAGGGCAAGATCGAAGCCGCCACCGAGGAGGAGCTCCTCGCCGAGGCCGCTGAGAACGAATCCGCCGCCTGATGGCCGCGGAGGACGCCAAGCTCAACCGCCAGCCCGATTCGGGCGACCTCTCCGGCAAGCGTGTGATCGTCGGGATCACGGGCGGGATCGCCGTGTACAAGGTCGCGACCGTCGTCAGCCGCCTCGCCCAGGCCGGCGCGCAGGTCACGGTCTGCATGACCGAGCCCGCCACCCGCTTCGTCGCGCCGCTCACCTTCCAGGCGCTCTCGGCGAACCCCGTCTACACCAGCGCCTGGCAGCACGTCGAGAGCCAGGATCCCCAGCACATCTCCCTCGCCACGCGCGCCGACCTCGCGGTCATCGCCCCGTGCACCATGAACACCATGGCGAAGCTCGCCCACGGCTTCACCGACGACGTCGTCACGCTCATCCTCTCCGCGGTGAACGTGAAACAGACGCCCGTTCTCCTCGCCCCCGCCATGAACGAGGTCATGTGGGCCCAGCCCTCAACGCAGCGCAGTCTCGAGCTCCTCCGCGACGACGGCTACCGCTTCATCGGCCCCGCAGAGGGCTGGCAGGCCTGCCGGGCCGTCGGCCCCGGCCGCATGAGCGAGCCCGAGGACATCATCGCCGAGGCCCGTCGCCTGCTTCTGCATCCGACGCCCGCCTACGACTGATCGGAGCGCGAACGGGTAGCATCGGCCCCTTTGAAAGGACCGCCGATCGTGACCGATCCCGCCGCCGACTCAAGCCGGACCGACCCCGCCACCGAGCACATCAAGGAATCGGTGGTTCAGCAGCCCGCCGTGGGGCCTCCGACCTCCGGCTGGGGGCTCCTCCTCCGCGGGCCCAGGCTGGCGCTCTCGCCCTCGCGCCTCGGCCTCGGCTTCCTCTGCGCCGCCTTCATCATGGGGATCGGCACGATCTTCGACGCCGTGCGCGGCCCCGTCGACGAGGCCGAGCTCCCCCGAGGCGTCTTCGAGACCTTCATCGCGAGCGTTCTCCGCGGCGCCGGCGACATGGCCGAAGGCGTCGTCACCCTCAACCCCCCGCGCTTCGTCGGCGGCCTCGTCTCCGGCTTCTGGGCGACCCCCGCCGCGCTCGCGCAGATCACCCCGTGGTCCGTCCTCGTCCTCGTCCTCCTGCTCCTGCCCGTCTGGTGCTTCTTCGGCGGCGCGATCTCCCGCTCGGCCGCCGTCGAGGTCGCGCGGAACCAGCTCATCTCCGGCCCGAGCGCCGTCGCCTACGCCTTCACCAGGCGCGGCTCGCTCGTCGGGTGCTATCTCGTCCCCGCCCTCGTTGTCGGCGTGCTCGCCGGGCTCCTCTGGCTCTTCGGGTGGGCGCTGCTGTCGCTGCCCGTCGTGAACGTGGTGGGGGGGCTCTTCTACGGTCTCGCCGCCGCGATGGGCTTCGCGATGGCAGTCGTCGTCTTCGCCTTCGCGCTCGGGTTCCCGCTGCTCGTGCCCGCCGTCGCCGCCGACGCCTCGGACGCGGTGGACGCCGTGCAGCGCGGCTACGCGTATCTCCTCGACAAGCCCGCGCGACTCCTCCTCTGGGCCGCCGTCCTGCTCATCCAGGGCGCCGCCGCGCTCTTCGTTCTCACCTTCCTCATCGTCACCGGGCTCAACTGGGCCGCGGGCCTCACGCTCATCGGGGAGCCCCCCGTCGCCGGCGGCCTCTCTCTCTTCCGCCCCGCGCCCCCGCGACCGGAGGAGCTCGACGCCAGCCTCGCCATCGCCGCGGGCGTCATCGGCGTCTGGGAGCGCCTCGCTCTGCTCATCGCCGGCGCCTTCGCCCTCAGCTTCTTCTTCTGCGCCTCGACGCTCGTGTACCTCCGCATCCGAAAGGACTGCGACGGGCAGGCGATCCACGACATCTGGCCGCGACTCACCGTCCTCGAGCAGGCCCGCCGCGGCGAGATCCAGCGCCTCCCCGACGTCACACCCCAAGACGATGACCACGCCTGAGCCCATCCCCGGCGCCACCCTCGACGAGCGCCTCGCCAACCTCGCCGGCGCTCTCGCCGAGCGCGGCGTCGCCGAACTCACCATCGTCTCAGGCGGCGAACGCCGAACGCTTCGCGCCCGCGAGACCGACCTCCCGGGAGAGCTCCGCGCCGCCCTCGCCCTCGCCCCGGCCGTCGAACTCCAGGCCGGGAAGCTCCGCGCTCGTCTCACGCGCGACGAGGCCGAGCTCTACCCCGCCAGCCGCTGACGGAGCACCCGCAGCAGCGACGTCGGCTCCAGATACCCCTTCGGCGGGCGGTAGTGCACCGGGGCCGAGTCCCCCGTCGCCGCGCTGGTCACCACCCGCACCGTCCCGTGCGCCGGCCGAAGCCGCTCGGCCAGGTCCTTCGTCCGTGTCGTCTGGAAGATCACGTCCGGCTCGCGCACCGACACCGCCCGCACGCCCAGATCGCTCAGGTTGATCCGCAGCCGCGCCAGCTCGAGCAGCGTCTCGGCGCTCCTCGGCGGCTTGCCGTAGGCCGCTTCGAGATCCGTTTCCACCGCGTCCACCTGCTCGATCGTCTGCGCGAGCGCCAGACGCCGGTACGCCTCCATCCGTCGCGACTGCGACGGGATGTACGCCTTCGGGATCAGCCCGGCGATCCCGATCTCCACGCTCACGTCCGCCCGCCGAGGCGCCGGCTCGTTCTTGAGCTGACGCACCGACTCCTCCAGCAGCCGGCAGTACATCTCGTACCCCACCGCCGCGAT
>CAZXGT010000064.1:10701-13025 GCA_964639935.1 uncultured Phycisphaeraceae bacterium | reverse complement strand
GCCGATCTCGCCGCCCTTGTGGCCTCTTGGAACTGAATCAGGCCGAGCCGCCACGAGTCACGGTCAGCGGGGTGACCCGCTCGACGTCCCCCGCGGCGATCTTCCGGCCGCCGCTTCCCAGCTCGCCGATCGGGTCGGGCGGGACGATCTCAACTTTCTTCTCGCCCAGCTTCGCCTCGCCGCGCCTGACGCGATCCTGAAAATCGCGACACTCCGCGAGCAGCCGATCGAGGATCTCCCCCTCCGGGACGTTCGCCACGCGCTCGCCCTGCACATAAATGATGCCTCGCCGGTCCCCGGCGAACACCGCCACGTCCGCGCCCTCCGCCTCGCCCGGACCGTTCACGACGCATCCCATCACCGCCACCTTCATCGGGAGCGTGATCTCGCTGGCCAGCTTCTCGCGCACGTCCTGCACGAGCGTGAAGAGATCCACCTGAATCCGCCCGCAGGTTGGGCACGCGATCAGGTCCGCCCCGACGCGCTCGCGCAGCCCGAGCGAGTAGAGCAGCTCGAGCCCGTCTTCCACTTCATAGATCGGATCGTTCGCGTAGCTCAGCCGGATCGTGTCGCCGATCCCCTGGCACAAAAGCCCTGAGAGCGCCGCGATCGAGCGGATCGCCCCCGTCTCCCGGGGGCCGGCGTGCGTAACGCCAAGGTGCAGCGGGTGATCGAACCGCTCGCTGATCTCCCGGTAGATCGCGACCGTCAGCGCGGCGTCCATCAGCTTCGCGCTGATGGCGATGTCGTAGAAATCGCGCTCGTAGAAGATCTCGAGATACTCCTCGAGCTTGGCGATCATCAGCGCAAGCAGATGCCCCTCCTTGCGTCCCGCGAAGAACTTCCCGAGCTCCTGCTGACGCTTCTGCTTGTCCTTGCGCTCGACGATCGACCCCTCGTTGACGCCCACGCGGATCGGGACGCCGCGCTCCCTGCACGCGTCGATCACGCTCGCCACCTGCTCGCGATCCGAGATGTTCCCGGGATTGAGGCGGATCTTGTGGACGCCCGCCTCGAGGGCCTCGAGCGCCCGCTGGAAGTGAAAGTGGACGTCCGCCACGATCGGCACACGCGTCTGATTGAGAATCTCCGCCAGCGCCGCCGTGTCCTTTTTCTGCGGCACCGCCACCCGAACAACATCCGCTCCCGCCGCCGCGAGCTTGTTGACCTCGGCGACGCAGGAGTCGACGTCGTGCGTGTATCCCGCCGTCATCGTCTGAACGACCACGGGGGCCGGCCCCTCGCCTGTCGGGCTCCCCGAGGCGTCGAGGCCGCCGCCGATCGTGATCCGCCCGGTCCGATCATCACCAAGGGTGATCGCTCGTGTGGCTTTGCGCTGCTGCATCGAGGCGATGCTAGCCCGAGACCCTCGCCCCGGCGAGCGACCGAGAACCCGCCCGGGTCGAGAACATGGGCAGAGTCCGCGGCGGGGGACATGGAGGCATCGCCTCATCGCGATCTTGCCGCGGAGCTTCATCGCGGGATCCACCACGATCCGACCGAAAGCGATCGGGATTCGCGCTGCGCTCGCGACCCGGATCGGAAACCGCCATGAACACCTCGCCCGGCTGGGACATCATCAGGCTGACCACGCGCGATCGGCTGAAGCTGCTCGACGCCCTCGACTCGGGCTTCTCCACCGGCTACGCGCACAAGGCTGCGCCGTTCCGTCACGAGAGCATCTCCGTCATGATCGAGCACTCGCCGGGGCTCGAGATCGCCTACCTCGTCTGCCCGCGCATGATCTCCGTGTCGGGCCTCTGGTTCATCCACGGGGGGTACCTGCACCCCGGAACCACAGTCAAGGTCTATCTCCCGACGCTCGCCGGGGGCGTGGAGTGCTTCAGCGCCGCCGTTGAGAAGTGCAAGCTGGTCGCGGGCAACATCCACGACGTCCGCGTGGCCTTCAATCTGGCGCTGGAGGTCGAGGAGTTCCTGCCGCCGGCGCCGAAGCCCTCGCCCGAGAGCCGCCCGCCGCGCTGCACGCTCGCGGTGGAACGGGATCCGCTCCGGGCCGATCGCCTGCGATCCATGCTCTCGGAAGAGCAGACGGAGGTGCACGTCGTCCCGGAACTCGCCGACGCGATGGACGCCATCGAGCGACACACCCCCGACGTCGTGATCGCCTACACGACGCCCGCCCGCGCCCGCGCCGTCGTCAAGACGATCCGCATCTTCGAGCACGCCGGAGGCATCGTCGGGATCGTTCCGCGACCGCAGCTCAGGCGGGCCGATGAGGTCGAGGCCGAGGGCTTCGCCGCCGTTCTGGCCTGGCCCTTCGCCCGCCGCCAGCTCACCGCCGCCCTGCGCGTCGCCAACACGCA
>CAZXGT010000064.1:7233-10601 GCA_964639935.1 uncultured Phycisphaeraceae bacterium | reverse complement strand
CGTCAGCGAGAACAACCGCGCGCACGACCGCGTCTCCTTCAGCACGAAGCCCTTCCCGGTCACCTTCCACCATCCGGGAGGCGTCGAGACGAGCTGCCTTGTGGTCTCTCGCAACCTCTCGGCCGGCGGGCTCGGGTTCCTCCACGGGGGCTTCGTCTACGAGGGAACACGGTGCGTCTTGGAGATTCCGACCATCTACGGCGATTCTCGAACGCTCACGGGAGACGTCCGCTCCTGCCGGCACATCTCCGGCAATGTCCACGACATCGGCGTCCGATTCGACGAGCCGGTTGACCCCTACGAGTTTCTAGAGGCCGGCGACACGCCGCAGGGAAGCTTCTCCGTGGACGTGGACCCGCCGAACCTCGCGGGCAGCGTCCTCGCGATCCTGGCCTTCCCCCCCGACGTCCAGCTCCTGAAGCACCACCTCGCCGACACCAGCATCGAGTTGCAGACGGCCCCGGACTTCGAGTCCGCCGCCGAGACCATCGCCGCGAGCGAAGTTGATCTTGTGATCGTCGGCGATCACGCCCTCGGCGCCAACGGTGGGGCGGATGTCATTCAGGCGGTACGGATGCAGGGCTTCGAGGGGCACCTCATTGCCCTGACGGCCGACGGCTCTTCAGACTGGCTCGCCTCGGTCAAGAAACAGGGATTCTCCGAGATCCTGGTCAAGCCTTACGAGGTGGGGAAGCTCTATGCGGTGCTCGCGGCGCGCCTCCCAGACGGCTCCGCGAGCGCGTTGGGCGGGATCTTCTCCGAGCTTGCCAACGCCGCGGACGCCCTGGATCTCCTCCAGGGCTTCCTCCGCGAGGTCGAATCTTCGGTGAAGGAGATCAACGTCGCGATGTCCAAGGGCGATCGATCCAAAGCTCGCTCGCTGTGCCTCCGGCTGAAGGGCTCCGGCCGCGGCTACGGCTACCCGCGGCTCTCTGACGCCGCGCGCGAGGTTGTCGACGCGATCGACGCCGACGCCAGCGGCCATGACGTCGAAGTGGCGTTCCGCCGGCTCGAGATCGTGTTCCAGTGCCTCACGGCGGAGCCGCCGGATCAGGGGTAGCCGCGCGCTCCGGCTCCTCGGACTCCTTAAGAGCCCGGGCCGCAGGCGGGTTCGCAAACCGCATCCGACGCACGCCCAGGTAAGTCAGCGTCTCGAAGATCAGAAGCCCCGCCGCGCCGCCCACGGCGATCAGCACCGGCGCCGCCACCGGGGCCAGCGCCACCAACCGACCGCTGCCGAAGACGCGGTAATCCGTCTCGCTGATCGCCTGCCCAACGACCCACCCGACCGCCGCGATCGCTCCTCCCAGAAGCCACCCGACGCTCGCGTGTCCGCAGATCGACCACGCCACTCCGCGCGACACGCGGAACCCATGGACGCGGCCCCAGAATCGGATCCCGCCAGCCTCCACCCAAGTCAGCCCGAAGACCAGCGCGGCGACGCCGATCGCCAGCATCCCGAGCAGCCCCCAGCCACCGTAGAGGGCCAGGGGCGACGCCGAAACCAGCCCGGTCGCAATGGCATGCGCCGCAGCAAGCCTCGCGCCCCCCGCCCCGTCAACCCGAACGTGAGCCCAGAACGCTCGCGGACGCCAGAGAAGGGCGCCCCCGGACGCGATCATTGTCCCAACCGTCGGCCGCTTCTGCCACCTCGTCCCGGAGCGCCGAGCCGGGTCTGAGAGCGCTGCGGCTCGCCCGCATTCCGGACACCGAGCTCCTTGCTCGATGCTCCCAAGAGGGTAGCCGCACGCCTCGCAAAGCAGCTCCTCGGCCCGAGTTTGTCCGGCGGGACGAACCATCGGTGCACCGTAGCCTCAGAGCGGGGGTTGGACTTTCTCGCCGCGGTCGCGCTACTATTCACCTCGAGATGAGGAAATCTGTTCTATGAAGCCCGAGACGAACGCCAGAGCCAACGGTTGCGACTGCGGGGATCTGCGTGATCGCTTCGCCGCAATGGGCCTGCGCTGCACCAGGCAACGCGTTCAGGTCTATCGGACGCTCGCAGCCACAACGGCCCATCCGACCGCCGAAGAGCTGTTCTGGCTCGTCCGCGAGTCCGATCAGGATCTTTCCCTCGCCACTGTCTACAACACGCTCGACGCCTTCTGCGCCCACGGGCTCTGCCGTCGCCTCGCCACCAGCACCGGTCCCGCGCGGTATGACGCGGACCTCTCCAATCATCTCCACGTACAGGACGCCGAGGGTCGAATCCACGACGTCCCGCCCGAACTGAGCCAACGCGTCCTTGATTCGATCGGGTCCGGGCTGCTCGAGGAGATCGGCGACGCCACGGGCCAGACCGTCACCGGGGCCCGCATCGAGTTCGTCGCGATTCCGGCCGCCGACGAGACGCTTCCGCATTGACCGGACGCGTGCCGCAGCCCTCCTGCGATATCGCCGGACCGTTCAATTCATGGTTGAAGCTCAAGCCAGCGCTTCGCTGGACCGATACCGCGCTGCACACGCGTCACCGCCGTCGCAAACGATGCGGAAAGGCCACGCTGATGACACCCGCCCACGACCGCAGAGCGCACGTCCGATACGAGCTTCCCGCCATGTACTCGCGCATTCTCCTCCGGACCCTCGATACCGATGAGTTTCTCTGGGAGGGACACGCCTACGACATCTCCGAGGGCGGCGTCCGCTTCGAGCTCGACCGCCCCATCGAACCGGGCACGCCGGTGGCCGTCCGCATCGATCTCCCCGCAGCGTTCGCCGAGCGCCGCTCGGCGCGCCGCTCCGCCTTCGCCTTTGCCAATGTGGTCTGGCTCGAGGATGAGGACGAACCCGGCCCCGCGCGCATGGCGGCCGTCTTCACCCGATTCGCGAGAGAAGGCGACAGGGACCTGCTCCTCCGCCGCCTCACCGCCGGCCGCTACGCCCTCGCTGCGTAGCGGGAACCGATCCACCGGGCCCCGACTCGCCCGGCGTTCGATTCAGGCCCTCAAGCACCCGCTCCAGGACGTCCTCCACCGACCCGCTCGCATCGACCACGACCGCGGCGAGCTCCCGGTACCGCGGGTCGCGCTCCGCGAACACGCTCTGCATCTCGCCAGTCGCCGACTCGCCCTTGAGCGCCGGGCGATCCCGGTCCCCGTCGCTGATTCGCTCCGCCAGCACCGCCGGCGTCGCCCGAAGGTAGACGAGCCTCGCGCGATCCTCGGTCGCCCGCTCGAACCCCTCGATCATTCCCGTCCCGCCGCCAAGGGCCACCACCGCTTCCGGCTCGTCCCCGAGCAGTCGTTCGAGCGCCGAGAGTTCCGCAGCGCGAAACGCCGGCTCCCCGTGCCGCGCCCACGCCTCCGACACCGTCGCCGCCCCGAGCAGCGCCAGCGCCCGTTGATCCAGATCCACGAACGGCCGGCCGA
>CAZXGT010000064.1:0-7133 GCA_964639935.1 uncultured Phycisphaeraceae bacterium | reverse complement strand
AACCGACCCTGTGTGATATCGATCGTTCCGTCGCCCCGCAGCGAATTCACGCCGTCCGCCGCGCGCATCGTCGCTGAACCCGAACTCTCCACCAACCCCGCGAGGCTCGGGGCCTCGCCCTCGGCTGTCCCGCCGCGAAGAATCTCGCGCAGCTGGAGCCCGCTGCCGCTCCAGCGGGCGGTCGCGGGTCGCGCCTCGTCATTGATATCCACTTGGCCGTCAACAAGCGCTTCCCCGTCGAGCGCTTGAACATCGCCGCTCGTGAGGGAGGCGATTCCGTGTTTGAGCTCGGTTTCGAGCGTTGCCGCCGCGATCGGAAGGCGGTACTCGCCGAAGCCGATGTTGAAGTCCGTGAGGTTCACCGTCGCCCGAAGATCCGCGGCCGGGAGATCCCGCACCGGCGCGACGCCGGACGCCTCGATCCGCAACTGCCCGCGCGCGTCATACTCGCGCAGCAGCGACTGCACGGCCGGCGGAAGCTCCTGGGCGGGGCCCTCCGTCAGGTTCACGAAAAACTCCGACGGCGCCAGCTCCACCACGACCCGATCCAGATCCACACGACCGACGATCGAGGCGGCCATCGCGTCGCCACGCGACAGCTCCAGATCGAACCCGTGCCAGACATGGCCGCCCTCTTCGACCCCCTCCTCCACCTCGAGCGTCGTCGTCACGCCAGCGATGCGCATCGGCGGCTCGTCCGACGCCGGCTCGTACACGAGCCCGAAGTCGTCCAGCGCCACCTCTCGGATCCGCAGCGCATCGCTGAGGCGCGGCTCGCCCTCGTAGTCCTGCGTCGGACGCTCCTCGTCGCCCTCAAGATCAAGCCCGGGCTCGATGAACGGAACCAGCCCGCGGAACCCCGTCTCGCCGGTCTCCGGATCGCGCGTCTCGATCAGTCGCAAGCGTCCACGCTCGATCCGTACTCGCTCGATCCGCACCGGCTGGCCCCGCCGAGGGATCTCGGTCAGCGTCACCGCCAGCGTCCCCGCCTCCACCACGCGGTCGCCCTCGGGCGAGGTCAGCGTGAGGTCAAGGAACCGCAGCGTCCGGGGCGATTCGTACTCAAACCGGTCGAAGCCGACCTCGGGCACAATCGTCGCTTCGATCAGCGAGACCACACGGCGCGCCGCCCAGTCCACCGCATCCCCGCCCGTGGGCGTGTACCGCAGCACGAGAAACGCGACGCCCGCGGCGAACGCCGCCAGAAGAACGATCCCGAGCAGCACGCGCGTGGTTGCGCCGCCGCGTCGAAGAAGACATGCATTCATGCCCGAAGGCTACCGCGTTCGACCAGCCGCTTCTCCCGTGAGCGATAATGAGTTTTCTCTCAATCGCATCTCCGCGAGAAGCCGTCGCGCGCACCGCTTCGCCCGAGCGCGGACCCGTGGCTCGGTCTCCCGCCGCGCGATCTCGGCCACGCGCTCGCTCACGCTCGTCAGCCCCGCGCGCTCGGCCACCCAGAGCCCGCTCAGCCGGTGGCCGCGCCGATCATCAAGAAGCATCGACTCCAGCGCTTCGGCTCCGGCCGGATCTCCGGCGAGAAGCAGACGGGCGCGAACCGCGTTCCCCCGCGCCCGGGGCGTTTCGTTGCGCACCCACGTCCGCACGACGGACGCATCGGCGTCCCGGCGCGCGATCGCCTCGAGCGCGTTGGCCCGGACGCGACCGTCCGGATGGGCGAGGGCCGTGGAGACCGCGGCGCGAGCCGCCGCCGTCTGCACGTCGCCGAGCGCCGACACCGCCGCCGCCGCAACGCGCTCGTCCCGATCCTGCGACGCCGCGTGAAGCTCCGCCTCGACCGCCTCGACCAGTCCCAGGCGGCGGGCCGCCGCGATCGCCCCGCATCGCCCGTGCGTCTGGCCCGTCGCCACCCGTCCTCGAAGCTCCGCGGCCGTGCGCGCCGGCTCCGCAGCGAGGCGTGCGCGCAGAAGCGCCCACGCGGCCGCGTCCCCCGCCTCGAGCATCGCCCAGACCTCCTCGCCGCGCCCGCCGGCCGAGCGATCGGCCTCCGCGCGCACCAGCTCGTTCGGGCTGCGCCGCAGCTTTTCGCTCACTCGGCCCGCCAGGTCCGGATCGATCCGCCGAAGTTCCTCGATCGCTGTGAGCGCGACGCGCGGTTCGGCGTCGAAGGCCGCGTCCTCGAGAGCGTCGCGGGCCGCGCCCGGCGTCGCCGCCAGCTCACTCAGCCGTCGCAGCGCCGCGAATCGAATCCGCGGCTCCGGATCGCCGAGCATCTCCGCCAGAAGCGTCGCGCGTTTCCCCGGCGCGATCGGGAGCGCGGCCGCCCAGATCGCCGCGCCGAGGCGGGCCTCGACGCCAAGACGCTCAAGGTCCCGCTGCGCCGGGAGCGTCGTCGCCGGATCGCTTAGGCGGCGCAGCGCCGCCGCGCGGCCCCGCGTCGACAGCAGCGCACCGAGCGACAGCGCGGCCTCGTGCCCCTCCGCATTCGCGGGCTCTCCCAACCGCTCGGCCGCCGTCGGGGCCAGGGCCGGCGTCGCCAGGAGCCTGACCAGCCGCGCGCGCGAGTCGACCCCGGCGCCCGTGCGACGCATCTCCGCGCGCAGGGGCATCAGTTCCGCGTCGTCGCCGGTTTCAAGCCACGCGCGGAGTTCGGGACCGGGACGATCGGCCGCGGCCGCCGCCGCTCGCAGCACGCCGCGCCGCCGATGCTCCGGGAACCGCCTCGCCAGATTCACCAGGGCCGAGTCCAGCGCCGCCGCGTCCTCTCCCTTGAGGTTCGCCGCCTGCTCACTGGCCTGAAGGAGCGACGCCTCCGCCGCCTCCGCCACGTCTTTGGCGTGATCGAGGACCAGCCGCTCGATCGCCCGGATGAAGACGGCCCGTGACCACGGTCCGGCCAGTTTCGCGGCGATGAGGCGGACGCCTGGGGATTCGTCCTCGATGATCCGGGAGAGCCCGCCGCGGATTCGGGATCCGGCGAGCCCGGTCAGGCGAGCGCGGGCGGGCGCGGGCACGCGGGACCAGCGGCGCAGGAGCCCCTCGACGGCCGCGTCCCTCGCTTCGGGGCCGAGCTCGGCGCCGGCGATCGCGGAGATCAACGAGTCGATCGCTCGCCGCCGTCGCCCCTTGGAAGATCGCGGGTCGTCGATCGCCTTGAGGTGCGCCCGAACGCGCCCCGAGGCGGCGAGACGCTGCAGCGGCTGAATGATCGTATTGGCGCCTCGCATCGGGGCTCCCTCCGCAAGTCGCGGTGGTTTTTTGGGCGCATCGGCCCATTTCGGGTGGTTGGCGTTGTCTTTCCAAAGCGTCTGAACACAACACCTTGTGCCCAGAAGCGAGAGGAGCGCAAAAAGAGCCACCAGAAACTTCGGCTTTCTTTCTTGTTCTCCCGCAAGAATGCCCGGACAATCCTTGCCAAAGCCGATTCCGGCGATATTGTTCGCCTCCTCCCGATTCGGCCTCAACCCAGATTTCCGCGTTTCCCGTTTTCTCCGAACGGAAGACGGCACGACGCCGTACCTAAATCGCGAAGCAAGGATTCGCAGCGATGAGCAGCAATACCGCCCGAAACCCTATGATCCAGCCCCACAAAGCTGCCGGGCTTCAGGCGTACCGCCTGATTCTCTACCGGCGCGCCATGCATCCCGAGCTTTTCCAGATCAAGGCTCGGACCACCATTCAGCACGGCGAGTACGACTTCGAGGCGTGGGTGACCCCGGGGGGCCACCTGCTCCGTTTCGCCCACAACGGCGTGTGCGCGACCGAGCTTGTCTCTGATCAGGACATCGCTTTGCACGAGCGGGGCTTGGTCACCGAGTTCCCCTGCGCCGGCGAGCGCGACCACGAGCAGCCCTTCGGAGAGCGGATCAACGTCATGAGCACGGTTCAGACCGAGACGCTCCCCGAGAACCTCTACAACGCGACGTACCGTGAGCTTGTCGAGTTCGCTGAGGAGCGCGACGCGGCCCGTCACCTCTGGGAGGAGGAGTCCGGTTTCTGCGGTTCGATCGTGGATATCCAGCGGTTCCGACGCGAGGTTCACGCTCAGACCTACCACCTCATCGCCTCCGGCGGCATCGTGCTTCGCACGCAGTCCATTTTCGAGCACAAGTAAGCCGCGATCGGTCAAACCCGATCATCGCGTTGCGGCCCGCCCCTTCCCGGCGGGCCGCTGTCGTTTGAGCCCAACCCACGGCGTTGAGCCGATACCATCGCTCGCTTCACCTCACCGAGCCACACCGACGCGAGCCCCCCGCCATGAGCACCGCCAAGCCAGACTCCAAGACCAACTTCCGCAAGACGCTCAACCTGCCCAGGACGAGCTTCCCGATGAAGGCGAATCTCGTGCAGAACGAGCCGCAGTCGCAGCGGCGTTGGGAGAAGCTGGGCCTCTATGAGGAGCTCCGAAGGGCTCGCGAGGGCGCGCCGCGCTACGTCTTTCACGACGGGCCGCCGTACGCGAACGGCTCGATCCACCTTGGGCATCTTCTCAACAAGTGCCTGAAGGACTTCGTGGTCCGCTCCCGGACCATGGCGGGCTTCGACTGCCCTTACGTTCCGGGTTGGGACTGCCACGGCCTCCCGATCGAGCACCAGGTGATGAACGCGGCGATCGAGAGCGGGAAGATCGCCAAGCTCGAGTCGCTCTCGGACACCGACCGGCGCAAGGCGGTTCGCGGCGACTGCGAGAAGCACGCCAAGGCGTTCATCAAGCAGCAGATGGGCGAGCTCAAGCGGTTGCTGACAATCGGCGACTACGCCTCGCCCTACCTGACGATGCAGCGCGGCTACGAGGCCGAGACGCTTCGCGTGTTCGCCGAGATGGTCGAGCAGGGGCTCGTTTACCGCGCGCTCAAGGCGGTGCACTGGTCGCCGGCGAACCAGACGGCGCTCGCGGAGGCTGAGCTTGAGTACATGGACCGGGACGATCTGTCGGTCTATGTGATCTTCGACGCCGCGGAACCGGAGAAGCTCGTCCGGGCGTTCGATCTCCCGGGGCTCGAGCGCACGCCCGGCTTCATGATCTGGACGACGACGCCGTGGACGATTCCCGCGAACCTCGCGATCGCGGTTCACCCCGAGCTTGATTACGCGCTGGTGGACCTTGGCGGTCGCCCGGTGGTGGTCGCGAAGGATCTCGCCGAGAGGATCGCGGCGCTCGAGAACGTCGAACTGAAGGTCCTCGCGGTGCGCCCGGGCGAGGCGCTTCTTGGATTGCGGTACGGGCACCCGCTTCTCGATACGGCCGCTCATGAGAAATCGCTGGAGCAGCGATATGAGCTGGCGGAGCGTCCGAGCGTTCACCGCGTGGTCGCCGCGGATTATGTGACGCTCGAGGATGGGACGGGGCTTGTTCACACCGCTCCGGGCCACGGCGCCGACGACTACCAGACGGGCCTGCGCGAGAAGCTCCCGGTGTACTGCCCGGTCCGCGAAGACGGGACGTATGACGACTCGGTTCCGGAGTGGCTCCGGGGGGAGTCGGTGTTTGAGGCGAACCAGACGGTGACCGAGCGCCTGCGCGAGTCGGGGCACCTGTTTCATTCGCACACGTACACACACTCTTACCCGCACGACTGGCGGGGAAAGACGCCGGTGATCTTCCGCGCGACCGAGCAGTGGTTCGTCGCCGTGGACAAGCCGACGCGTCGGGAGGACCGGACGCTGCGCGAGCTTGCCGAGTCGGCGCTTGACCGGGTGAGTTTCGTTCCCGCGTGGGGGCGCAAGCGTCTTGCCGGGATGCTCGAGTCGCGTCCGGACTGGTGCCTCTCGCGCCAGCGGGCGTGGGGTCTGCCGATCCCGGCGTTCCGGGACAAGGACGGGAACGTCCTGTTGACGCCGGCGTCGGTGCGAGCGGTGGCAGGGGTCGTCGAGGCGAAGGGCTCGGGCGCGTGGCTCACCGAGTCGCCCGAGACGCTTCTTGCCGACTGGGATCGCGAGGCGGACCCGGACGCTCCCGGGGATCTCGATGCTGGCTCCCTGACCCAGATGCAGGACATCTTCGACGTCTGGTTCGAGTCCGGGTGCTCGTGGGCGTCGGTGATCAAGGCTCGCGGTCTGGAGACGCTCGATCCGACGGGGCCGCCGACGGACCTCTACCTCGAGGGTTCCGACCAGCACCGCGGATGGTTCCAGGTTTCCATGCTCACCGCGCTTGGGGCGACGGGTCGCCCGCCGTACGCCGCGCTGCTCACGCACGGTTTTATGGTTGACAAGGACGGGCGAAAGATGAGCAAGTCACTCGGCAACACGATCAATGTCGGCGATCTGATGGAGAAGTTCGGGGCCGACGTTTCGCGCTGGTGGGTCGCCACGCTCTCCTATGAGAACGACATCAAGACGGACTGGTCCTTCTTTGAGACGGCCGGCGAGAGCTATCGGAAGATTCGCAATACGCTGCGTTTCATGCTCTCGAATCTCGGGGACTTCACGTCGTCGCCGGCGGGCAAGGATTCGAGCTGCGGCGAGGGCATGTGCGTTCCGCTTGCCGAGTACCCGCCGGCGTCGCTCGACGCGTGGGCGCTGGGCGAGTTCGACAGGCTGTCGATCAAGGTCCGTGAGGCCTATCGGGAGTTCAACTTCCGGGCGGCGTCGACGGCGTTGTACGACTTCTGCAACGACACGATGAGCGCGGTGTATCTGGCGGCGGTCAAGGATCGGCTGTACTGCGACAGGCCGGACTCGGCGCGGCGTCGGCGGACGCAGTCGACGCTGTGGGATCTCACGGACGGTCTGTGCCGGCTTTTGGCGCCGATCCTTCCGCACACGGCGGACGAGGCGTATCGGGCGCTGCGCGAGATCGGGGACGCAAAGAGCGAGCCGGAGGTGTGCGTGCATCTGGCGGAGTTCATCGACGGCTTCGGCGCGCCGAGCTTCGACGAGTGGGGCACGGTGATGGAGGCGCGGGACCGGGCGCTCTTCGCGCTCGAGGGCGTGAAGAAGGGCGGCGGCGTGGAGAACCCGCTCGACGCCGGGCTGACGCTCCCGGACCCGACGGGGGCGCTGGCGAAGCTGGAGCGGGCGGACCTGGCGGATCTTCTGGGGGTGTCGCGGGTGAGCCTGAAGGAAAACGGGGACGTGGAGGTTCACGACCTGCGGGATCAGCCGCGGTGCGAGCGGAGCTGGAAGCGGGACGAGACGGTGAAGGAGCGCGAGGGCGGGGTGGCGCTGAG
>CAZXGT010000063.1:0-13088 GCA_964639935.1 uncultured Phycisphaeraceae bacterium | reverse complement strand
AGGTTCGCGTCATGACCGGTCAGGGAGCGCCGACGGGGGCTCCGAGCGGTGGAGCGTCGACGACCGCGGAAGCGGCGCGACGAGCGCAGCGAGGCGCGGCGGGGTCGAGACGGCCGCTTCGCCCCGGGCGCACGGCGCGGCGGGCTCCGCAGCAGCAGGGCGCGCGCACGGGGACCGGACGACCGGAGCCGGCGGGCGACATTCGGGACCGTCGTCCGATATCGCAACCGGCCCCGCCGATGAAGACGCCAAATCAGCCGCGGTCGTCGATCGGCCCCGGATTCACGCCGCTTGCCCAGCGAGGGATCAACTCGACGGAGACGCCGCCGGTTCGCCTCGATTGGAAGACGGTCGACTGGCGTCAGGCGATCGTGCTGAGCGAGGTGATGGGGCCGCCGGTGGGACTTCGCGAAGGACAGCAGTACTGAGTCGCGTTCACGCGGCGCGCGGCGGCGGTACACTCGGCGGGATGTCGATAGCTCACCGGGCCCCACGCAACCGTTCTCGCTCGACCGGCGCCGACCGTCCCGAGGCCGCGCGCCTGAAGCGCTTGCGCGCAGCGCTGCGCAGCGAGGGGGTCGGCGGAGCGCTGATCACAAACCCGCCAGATATCCGCTATCTCACCGGGTTCCACGGGGCCGACTCGTGGCTGCTGGCGACGCCGCGGCGCGCGGTGGTGGTGAGCGATTTCCGCTTCGCGGAGGAGCTCGAGGCGGTGACGAGAGCCTCGCGCGGCGTTCGGGCGCGGATCCGATCGGGTTCGATCATCGCGGCGGCGGTTGAGGAGATCGAGGACGCGCTGCCTCGCGGCGAGCGACTGGCGATTCAGGCGGAGCACGTGAGCGTGGCTCTCCGCGAGGGCCTGGCGAAGCGGCTCGGCGCGAAGCGGCTGGCGCATTCGACGGGGCTGATCGCGGATCTTCGTGTGAAAAAAGACGCGGTGGAGATCGCGCAGATCGCGAAGGCCGTGCGAACGCAGGAGAAGGCGCTGCTCGCCGTGCTCGAGGAGCTTGACTCGGGTCAGCGGGAGTCTGCGATTGCGGCGCGGCTGATTTACGAGATGAGCGCGGCGGGCTCGAGCGAGCCGGCGTTCGACGTCATCGTCGCGGCACGAGCGAACGGGTCGCTTCCGCACGCGATTCCGGGAAGAACGACGACGAAAAAGGGCGACCCTCTCCTGATCGATTGGGGCGCGACGGTCGGCGGATACCGAAGCGACATGACGCGGACGTTCTCGCTCGGTCGGTGGAAGCGGGAGATGCGTGAGATCTACGAGGTGACGCTCGAGGCGCAGCTCGAGGCGATCGAGCGGATCGGGCCGGGCGTGCGCTGCTCGGAGGTGGACGCGGCGGCGCGAGACATGATCGACGAGGCGGGGTATGGTGACCGCTTCGGCCACGGGCTCGGGCACGGCGTGGGGCTTGATATCCACGAGGGCCCGCGTCTGGCCAAGGCGTCGGAGGACGTCCTGGAGCCTGGGATGGTGGTGACGGTGGAACCGGGCATCTATCTTCCCGGCGTCGGCGGCGTTCGGATCGAGGACCTGGTGGTCGTCACCGAGCGCGGGCGGCGCAATCTCTCCTCTCTTCCGAAGGACCTCGACTGGGCGACTCGATGATTGAACTCAAGAAACTGCAGGAACTCGTCTCGCTGATGGTCGAGAACGACCTGATCGAGCTGGACATCCGCGACGGGGACGAGTCGGTGTCGCTGAGCCGGCCGAATCCACACGCACACTCCGTTCAGGGTCAAGCTCAGTCTCAAGCTCTGGCCCCGGCCCCCACTCCCGCGGAGACGTCAGCTCCCGCCGGCGGCGGCGAGACGTCTGCCGTCGTAGCGTCAGATGAGGGTCTTCTCGAGGTGCAGAGCCCGATGGTGGGCACGTTCTATTCGGCGCCGAAGCCGGAGGCCCCGCCGTTCGTGAAGGTGGGCGACCATGTCTCTCCGGACACGGTTGTGTGCCTGATCGAGGCGATGAAGGTCTTCAGCGAGGTGAAGGCCGAGGTATCGGGGACGGTTCGGAAGATCGTGGCGAAGAACTCGGACTCGGTGGAGTTCGGGGAGCCCCTGCTTCTGGTCGAGCCGGACTGAGAGGGCCTGCGCTCATCTGACAGGCGGAAGAGGAGCGCGCTGCGATGGCGGCGCGGCGTGGCATGTTCAAGCGAGTGCTGATTGCGAATCGAGGCGAGATCGCGCTGCGGATCCTGCGGGCGTGCAAGGAGCTGGGCGTCGAGACGGTGTGCGTGTACTCCACCGCGGACAAGAACGCCCCCTACCTTCGGCTCGCGGATCAGACGGTGTGCATCGGACCGGGTCCCGCGAAAGAGAGCTATCTGGACATCAGCGCGATCATCGCCGCGGCGGAGATCACGGGCGCCGACGCGGTGCATCCGGGCTACGGGTTTCTGGCGGAGAACGCGCACTTCGCGGAGGTGTGCCGGGACTGTCATCTGGAGTTCATCGGCCCGAGCCCGGAGGCGATGGCGAAGCTGGGCGACAAGATCTCGTGCAAGAGGCTGGCGAAGGCGGCGAAGGTGCCGGTGTTCCCGGGATCAGACGGGGCGATCGAGGATCCGAAGGACGCGGTGGAGATCGCGAAGAAAATCGGGATGCCGGTCATCGTGAAGGCGTCGGCCGGCGGCGGGGGTCGCGGCATGCGGGTGGTGCGCGAGGAGCACGAGCTCGAGGGGGCGATCGACGGGGCAAAACAGGAAGCGGAGGCGGCGTTCGGCAACGGCGCGGTGTACATCGAGAAGTTTCTCGAGAGCGCGCGGCATGTCGAGGTGCAGGTGATCGGCGACAAGCACGGGGACGCGGTGCATCTGTGGGAGCGGGACTGCTCGACGCAGCGCCGGCACCAGAAGCTGATCGAGGAGGCGCCGGCGCCGGGGGTGGATCGCAAGCGGATCGGCGAGCTGTGCCGGTCGGCGGCGCGGCTGATCCGCAAGGCGGAGTACGCGGGCGCGGCGACCGTCGAGTTCCTGATGGATGGGAAGCAGAATTTCTATCTGCTCGAGGTGAACACGCGCGTGCAGGTCGAGCACCCGGTGACGGAGATGATCACGGGGATCGACATCGTGAAGACAGGGATCCGCGTCGCTTCGGGCGAGCCGTTGCCCTTTAAGCAGCGGCAGATTCAGGTGAACGGGCACGCGATCGAGTGCCGGATCAATGCGGAGGATCCCTCGCGGAACTTTGCGCCGTGCCCGGGGCCGATCGAGACCTTCGAGACGCCCGGCGGGCTCGGGGTGCGGTTCGATACGCACTGCGTCGCGGGCTATCGCGTGCCGCCGAACTATGATTCGATGATCGCAAAGCTCATCGTGCATGCGGAGGATCGCGGGGCGTGCCTGCGACGAACGGCGCGCGCGCTGGACGAGCTTCGGGTGGAGCCGATCAAGACGACGGCGAGTCTGGCGCGAGAGCTGATGGACAACCCTTCGTTTGCCGAGGGCGGAGTGGATATTCATTTCCTGGAGCGGTTGCTCAAGGGGTGAGTCCCGTGAGGGCGAAGCGCCGCCGTCCTACACCGCGAATCGTCTGAGCATGCGGCGCCATTCGGCGTACTCGTAAGGCACGGCCTCAGAGTGCAGCGCTTTGACCCGTGCGTGAAGGTCTTCGAGGAGGTCGTTCTGCCACTCGGTCGCGGTGCGGTCGCAGAAGAAGAGGCGGCAGCCGAGAGGTTTGATCTCGTGGGCGTCACAGAGGTTGCGGCGTTGGAACGGGCAGCCGCCGGCGGATTCGGCGGCATCGACCTGCTCGAGCAGAAGCGGCTGGCGGTCGGCGTTCCATCGGACGACGGTGTGGGCGGCCTCGAGGCCGGTGACGTAGAGACGGTGGCCGAAAGCGGTGAAGTTGCAGCAGCGACCGGAGGCCCAGCAGGCGGGGCCGCGTGCGGCGACGGCGCGCGACGCTTCGGCGTAGATGGCGTCGAGCTCGGCGCCGAGGCCGCCAACGGTGACGGCGTCGAGCCACGTTCGGGCGGTCGGATCGAGATCGCTCATGGCTTCATCGCGTTGACGGAGATTCGGATCTCCTCGATCGGAACGAGTCGCCCCTGGTTCATCCCCTCGCAGCCGCGCGCGGCGCGATCCCACGATTTCTCGTCGCGGAGAACCTCCGGCCACCAGGGGAACGTGCGGCACTGCTTCGGTCTGGCGGCGTGAATGGAGCAGAGCGCCTTGCCGGGGATCGAGTCGCGGTCGAGGAAGACGCAGTCGAAGCCGTGCTCGGTCTCGACTTCGTTCAGCGACGGGCCCGCGGGGCCGACGTGGGTGTAGTCTCGAATGAATCTCTCGGGGGTGACGCCGAGAAACCCGGCGATAGCCTTGGCCTCCTCCCTGGAGAAGGAGACGTAGCCGGGCGGCCCGGTGCAGCAGGCGCCGCACATGGTGCATTCGAACTGGAGGCCGCCTTCGTACCACTCGCCTCGGGCGGCGTCGCGTTGTCGCGTCATGGAGAGAGTGTACGCACGTGGCGAGCGGGGACCGTAGACTCGCGCCCCTTGCCAACGGGAGGCCTGAGGAATGAGCCTGAGCGATTCGGACCGAAAACTGCTCGACGCCGCCTACGAGCAGGCGCTCAAGAGCCAGCGCGAGGGCGGCGTGCCGATCGGCGCGGCGCTGGGCTCGCCCGAAGGCACGGTGCTCGCGGTGGGCCACAACCTGCGGGAGCAGACGGGCGACTCGACCGCGCACGCGGAGACGGTGTGCATCCGTCACGCGGGGCGTCGTCGCGACTGGCATCGCCTGACGCTCGCGACGACGCTCACCCCGTGCGTGATGTGCTGCGGGGCGATGCTTCTGCATCGGATCCCGCGGGTGGTGATCGGCGAGAACCACACGTTTCCGGGTGATGAGGCGTTTTTGTCTTCCCGGGGCGTGGAGCTCGCGCACGCCCACGACCTTCGCTGCACGGAGCTGATGGAGCGCTTCATCACCGAGCGCCCGGACCTCTGGAACGAGGACATCGGCGTGCCGCCCGAGGGTGATGGATAGAGGGCGCCGGGGTCAGAAGCCGGCGTCGCCGAGCCAGTGCGACGGCTCGGCGTTCATCGCGTGAGCGATCCCGAGAAGCGACTCGAGGCTCGGGAGGTGCGCGCCTCGCTCGATGGAGGAGAGCTGCGAGACCGAGATGCCGGAGTTCTCGGAGAGCTCGCGGAGCGTCCAGCCGCGTTCGGTGCGAGCGACGCGGATGCGTTTGCCGAGTTCAGCGCGGAGGCGGTCCTGCGGCCGGCGACCGAGGCCGTAGCTGTCGGCGGCCTGGGCGAGCGTGGCGCGGAGTTCGTCGGCGGAAAAGGGCTTGGCGATGTAGTCGTGGACATCTTGCTTGAACGTCGCCCGCATGGTGTCGAGCGAGGGGTAGCCGGTGACGATGACGACGCAGAGCTTCTCCCATCGCTCACGGATGGTGCGAAGCACTTCCTCGCCCGAGTGGCGGCCCATCTTCATATCCAGAAGAAGCACGTCGGGACGGCGGGCCTCGATGAGCTCGAAGAGATCTTGCGGGCTCTTCGCGGTGCGAACCTCGTGGCCCTCGGCCTCGAGCAGACCTCGGAGATACTCGCGAAAATCAGCGTCGTCATCGAGAGCGACGATCGAGAGAGCGACGGTCTCGGCTTGTTCGTTCTGCTCGTTCAGCGCTCGGGCTCCTGTTCGATCGGCGCATCGATTCGAGGGGTGAGTCACTACGCGGGCAGCATAACCTCGAAGAGGGCGCCGCCGTCGGGGGCGTTGCGGGCGAGCAGGACTCCGCCGTGCTCGCGGACGATGCCCTCGGCGACAGCGAGGCCGAGGCCCGTGCCGTGGGAGTCGAGGCGCGTCGACGTGAAGGGCTCAAAGAGTCTCGGGAGAACTTCGGGATCGATCCCGGGCCCTGAATCGGAGATGAACACGCGGACCCATGCGGCGTCGGTCCGCTGAAACGTCTCGCAGCTCGCGACGATGCGGCCCTCGGCGTCCATGGCGTCGACGGCGTTGCGGAGGAGGTTGACGAAGACCTGGAGCAGTCGGTCGGGGTCGCCCTTGACGCGCGGGGCGAGATAGAGGCGGTCGATGAGCTCAACGTCCTTGGCGTCACGATCGATGCGGACCAGAGTCCAGGCCTCGCGGACGATGGCCGAGAGGTCGACGTCGTCCTGGCGAGGCTCGCGGACTCGAGCGAAGTCAAGAAGGCTTTCTGAGAGCGACTCAAGCCGCTTGACGACACGGAGCATGAGACGAACGCGAGCGGGCTCGACACCGCCGGAGGGTTTAGCAGCGATCTCCTCGGCGACGCCCTTGAGCACGGCGAGCGGGGTGTTCATCTCGTGGGCGAGCCCCGCGGACATCATGCCGAGCGAGACGAGGCGGTCTTGGTCGGCCATGTTGCGTTCCACCGTCTCGAGGAGGTGATTCTTACGCTTGAGGTCGCTGGCGACGACCTCGAGCTTGTCGAGCGCTTCGGCGAGGGCTCGCTCCTGCTCGCGAAGCTTGAGTACAGACTCGTTGCGGGATCGCATGATTTCGCCGAGCTCGTCGGAGGGCATGAGTTCGGTTGGGATGAGCTCTCGCTCGCGATCGCCGACCTGCACGGCCTTGTCGGCGAGTAGGAGGCGTCGGATCGGGGCGTAGACCTGCTGGGGAAGGACAAAGAGCTCGAGCATGACGGCGATGGCGGCGTAGGCGAGCAGGAGCGCGACGCCGAGGAAGACGTAGAGACGCCTGACGCCGGCGCGCGTATCGGGCGAGCGAAAGCTCGCGGCAACGAACGTGTCGCGCCGCTCGTCCCACGAGGCGACGGCGGCGAAGCCCGCCCCGCCGATGTTCGCGGTCTCCCTCCCGCCCGTATCTCGCAGGGAGGCCGCGACGGTTGAGGGCAGACCTATTTCCTCTGCGGTTCCCCAGAACAGCGAGATGCCGCCGATCACCTCCGGGCGATCGGTCTCGGGGAGCGCGTCGAGGGCGGCGAGTGCAGTCCGGCATTGCTCGCGCTCGGCGGAGAGAACGACCCGCTGGATAGCGGGGCGGACGACGACGAGCAGGAGAATCGCGAGACCGATGGAGAAGGCCGTATGGAGCGCAACCAGCTTGCGACGGATCTTCCACGGCGTCTGCGGGATGAGCAGGCGTCTGGCGGCCTCGGCCTTGGAGGTCGGCTTGGGCTGGATGAGGTCCGGCGTGGCGGGCATGGGTTGCATCGTCGCGCGCGGCTCGGTCCCGGACAAGCGATCAGCGAGCCGCTCGCTCCGAATGCTCGGTTTCGAGCTGATCCTCGAAGAGGGCTTCCACAAAGGCGCCGGGCTCGAAGGGCTGGAGGTCCTCGACGGTTTCGCCGACGCCGATGAACTTGACGGGGATGTCGGTCTGCTCCCGGATCGCGATCACCGCGCCGCCGCGGGCCGTTCCGTCGAGCTTGGAGAGGAAGACACCGGTGACATCGACGGCCTCGGTGAACTCGGCGGCCTGGCGAAGAGCGTTCTGACCGCTCGTGGCGTCGAGGACGAGGAGGACCTCGTGCGGCGCGCCCTGAATCTTCTTCGCGGCGACGTCGCGAATCTTGGTGAGCTGACGCATCAGATTGCCCTGGGTGTGCAGGCGGCCGGCGGTGTCGAGAATGAGAACGTCGATGTCTCTGGCGAGAGCGGCGTCGCAGGCGTCGAAGGCGACGGCGGCGGGATCTCCGCCCTGCTGGCCCTTGACGAGATCGACGCCGAGGCGTTCGGCCCAGATCTCAAGCTGGCGGACGGCGCCGGCGCGGTACGTGTCGCCGGCGCCGAGGAGGACGGATTTGCCCTGTGTCTTCAGGGCGTGGGCGAGCTTGGCGATGCTGGTGGTCTTCCCGGCGCCGTTGACCCCGGTGACGAGGATGACCGTCGGGCCGCTCTTGGCGAGATCGAGCGTGCGATCCTGCTCGGGCCACATCGCCTTGAGCTGGGCCTTGAGGTAGTCGATCGCGTCGTCGCCGGTGGCGGCCCTGCCGGCCTTGAAGTCAGCGCGGAGCCCCACGATGAGCGCGCGGGTGGTCTTGACGCCGACGTCGGCGCTGATAAGCCGTTTCTCGATCTCGTCGATGAGCTCCGGGGTGAGCTTCTTCCCGTGCAGGAGGGAGCGGAAGCCTCCGGCGATGTGCTCACGCGTGCGGGTGAGGCTCTGGCGGATCCTGCTGACGGCGGCGCGGAAGAGGGCCATCAGGCGCCTCCCTCGCTCTGGCGCGCGGCGGGCTCGGCGCCGGCGACCTGCCGAAGGACCTTGTCGAGAACGCCGTTGATGAAGGCCGGGGAACGTTCGCCGCCGAAGCTCTTGGCGAGCTTGACCGCCTCGTTGACGGCGATCTTGGCGGGGACGACTCCCGCGGTCATCTCGTAGATCGCGAGGCGGAGGATGGCGCGATCGACGGCGGGCTGGCGCACCGCCGGCCAGGTCGGGGCGAGCGCGGCGACGCGTTGGTCCGAGGCGCGTCGGGCCTGAAACGCGGCGAGAGCGAGATCGAAGGCCTCCGCGGCTTCATCGCGGGAGAGCCCGACGTTGTCGGCGTCCTCGAGCACCGCTTCGCGGACCGCGGGCTCGTCCTCGGGCGGGCGGGCGTCGAGCTGGAAGAGGGCCTGGAGCGCGTGGGTTCGGATGGCGTGGCGAGCGGCCATCAGACGGACTCCTCAGCCGCGAGCGTGAGCCGGCGGATCGAGGCGACGGCGTCGATGGCGGCGTTCATCGCCTCGGCGCCCTTGTTGCCGCGTTTGCCGGACGCGCGGGCAACGGCCTGCTCGTGGGAGTCGACCGTGAGCACGCCGAATGCGGCGGGCTTGGCGAGTTCGGCCGAGAGGCGGGCGAGAGCGACGGCGAGCGCGTCGGCGATGACCTCATCGTGGCGGGTCTCCCCCTTGAGAACGCACCCGAGACAGACCGCGGCGTCGAAGCGTCCCGAACGCAGAGCCGCACCGGCGATGGCGGCGAGCTCGAAGGCGCCGGGGGCGGCGACGGCCGTGAGATCGGCGGGATCGCCGCCGGCGTCGAGGAACGCTCGCTCGGCCCCCTCGCGCATGGCCGCCGTGACGGACTCGTTGTATCGGCTCGTGATGAGCGCGACGCGGAGACCGCGGGCGTCGAGGGAGACGGGCTCGGCAGGCGGCTTAGCCATGAAGGGGCGATGGTAGGCACGGTCGGGCCCTCGTGCATGACCTTTGCCCGCCCGCCTTAGACGAGTCCCCAGCTATAGAAGATCGTTGTGAAGATGAGGTCGGCGACGATGATCGCGACGATCGAGCGGACGACGGTGTTGGTGGTGGCGACGCCGACGCCCGCCGCTCCGCCGGTGACGCGGAAGCCGTTGGAGCAGGCGATGACGGCGATGAGCAGGCCGAAGACGGCTGCCTTGGCGAGCCCGGTGAGAAAGTCGACCGTGTCCACCTGGAGCATCATGTTGTTCCAGTAGGTGCTTGCGGGGATCCCGAGGATGGCGACGCCCATGAGCATGCCGGCGAGGATCGCGACGACGTCGGCGATGACCGCGAGGAGCATCAGGCTGACGATGACCGCGATCGCGCGGGGAACAACCAGAAATCGGATGGGGTTCAGGGCGTGGGCCTCGAGGGCCTCGATCTCCTCGCCGACGACCATGGTGCCGAGTTCCGCGGTGATCGCCGCGCCGGCGAACCCGGTCATGACGATCGCGCTGATCAGCGGCCCGAGCTCGCGGAGGACGGAGACGGCGATGATGTTGGGGACGAGTTCGATCTGCCCGAGGTCGTCCAGGGGCGGCGCCATTTGAAGGCCAAGGATGAATCCGACGCTCGCAGCGACGAGCGCGTTGATGCTGATCGACTGGACCCCGATGCGAACGAGCTGGGCGTTGATCGCCGGTCGGCCGAGGCGGTAGCGCTTGACGGTGATGCCGCGACAGGTCCACACAACGGTCGACCAAAAGAGAAACCAGATCTCGCCGAACTCGCGAGCGAGATTCTTCGGCTGCTTGATCAGCGCCTGCACGCCTCGTCTCGCGCCGTTCATCGAAGCTTGACCTCCAGGGCTTGATCGACATTGTCTGCGAGAGTGAAGACGCGATCGAGACGAGCGATCTCGAGGACCGCCAGCACGCGAGGCGCGAGCGAGCACAGGACAAGTGGGATCTTCCGGCTCTGGGTCTCGCGGAGGGCCTCGATGAGCGTGGCGACGCCCGAGGAGTCGAGGCTCGGGACGTCGGCGAAATTGACAATGATCGCCGAGGGTTCGGACTGGAGCGCCTGCAGGAGCGCGACGCGGAGCTGAGGCGAGGTGCCCATATCCACCTCGCCCGCGGGCGAGACGATGGCGACTCCGTCGCGCGTCGCCATCCTGATCGGCAGTTCCTCGTTCATGCCCCCTCGCTTTCGTCGGCGACGCCGCCCGTTTCGGCGGGGCCTGTTGACGGCGTCAGGCGCTTGGTCATCACGACCCGCATGCCCTGATCCCGGCGCGGCTCGTAGACAACCTCGTCCATGATCTCGCGGATGATGTGGACGCCGAGCCCGCCGGGGCGAACGGCCTCGAGATCACGACTCCTGATCTTGGAGGGATCGACCTGGCGGGCGTGGTCCTCGATGCAGACTTCGAGGCCCACCTCGGCGTCGCCTTCGACCATCGGGGCGATCGCCAGGAAGATCGGACGATCCTCGGCGCCCTCGTAGCCGTGACGGATGATGTTCGCGAGAGCTTCGTCGATCGCCAGGGCGATGTGGCCCGCGGCGGCCTCACCGAAACCCAGACGACGGGAGACGGTGAGCACGAGCTCGCGGAGCCCGGCAAGATAGCGCGGCTGGCTGAGCACCTCGATGCGGAGGTGAGCGTCTTCAGGGCAGACCCGGCAATCCTCGGCCCGGCGCCTCATCGGGAACGCCCCGCGATCTCCGGGTAGCGGGTCTCGTGCCACTCGACCCATCGCCGCTGGGCCTCCTCGCGCTCCATCTCCGGGGCGTAATGGCGGTAGCCGAGCGTCTTCCCGGTGTTTCGTTCTAGAGCGCGGATCGCGAGCATGCGCTGGGCGGGGTCGACCGAGCCGAGCATGATGATCATGTGGCGGAGATCCTGCTTGTCCGCGCTCGGCGCGCCGGCCGCACGAGCCAGGGCCATCGTTCGTCCCTGAGGATCCGGAGACTCGAAGCCGACCTCGATCTGCGGCGAGCACGCCGCCAGCGAGGGAACCACGAGCAGGGCGAGCATCCGTGCCTGGCGAGGAGCCTTCATCGGTGTGATGGTAGCCCGAAGCGTGCGGATCGTCGCGAGAGGAAAAGCGGAGGGCCTCGACCGGCCGCGCGGCGGCCGGTACGCTTCCCGATTCCCCCTTTCGGAAGGATCATGCATGGCGAGCGGCGTTCCCTCCGCAGGAGAGCTCCCTCACGACGAGGTGGTCGCGGTTCTCGATTTCGGCTCCCAGACGGCGCAGCTCATCGCGCGCCGGCTGCGAGAGGCCGGAGCCCTGGCGGTGCTGGTGGCGCCCGACGCGTCGGTCGACGGCCTCCGCGCGATGAAACCGAAGGGAATCGTCCTTTCGGGTGGACCGGCGAGCGTCTACGCGGCGGGGGCCCCGAGCTGCGATCCCGGCATCTTCGAGATGGGCGTCCCCATCCTCGGGATCTGCTACGGCATGCAGCTCATGTGCCACACGCTCGGTTGCGACGTGAACCGATCGGATCACCGTGAGTTCGGGCGCGCGAATCTGGAGATCGGCGACGGGAGCGACCTGCTCGCCGCGATCCCGCAGCGAACGGCGGTGTGGATGAGCCACGGCGACCAGATCCTGGGCGTGGGCGATCAGTTCGACACACTCGCCTCGACCCCAACGTGCCCGCACGCCGTCGTGCGACACAAGGAGCGGCCCCTCTTTGGCGTGCAGTTCCATCCCGAGGTGACGCACACGCCCCACGGCGTCGACGTGCTCCGCAATTTTCTCTACGAGGTCTGCGATTGCCGCGGCACGTGGAAGATGAGCGACTTCCTGGAGAGGGAGATCGCTCAGGTGCGCGAGCAGGTGGGCGACCGGCGCGTGGTGTGCGGGCTCTCCGGCGGCGTGGATTCCTCGGTGTGCGCGGCCTTGCTCTCGAAGGCGATCGGCGATCGGCTCACATGCGTCTTCGTCGACAACGGGCTGCTTCGCAAGAACGAACGCGAGCTGGTGGAGACCACCTTCCGTGACCACTTTCGCGTGGACCTGCGAGTCGTGGATGCCTCCAAGGAGTTTCTGAAGGATCTCGAGGGCGTGACCGACCCGCAGGAGAAACGGACGAAAATCGGGCACCGGTTCATCGAGGTCTTCAAGGCCGAGGCGGAGTCGCTCGACGGAGCGGAACTTCTCGCGCAGGGCACGCTCTACCCAGACGTGATCGAGTCCGGCCACGGGCACGCCGGGCACAGCGCGGGGATCAAACTGCATCACAACGTGGGCGGGCTGCCGGAGGAGCTGGGTTTCGAGCTCGTCGAGCCGCTGCGCGACCTCTTCAAGGACGAGGTCCGGAAGCTCGGCGAGGTGCTGGGCCTGCCCGAGGCGATCATCTGGCGCCACCCCTTCCCGGGCCCGGGGCTCGCGGTGCGCGTGCTGGGGGAGATCACGCCGGAGAAGCTGGCGGTGCTCCGTGAGGCGGACACAGTTCTGCTCGAGGAGATCGTCTCGGCGAGCCTGTACCGCTCGCTGAGCCAGGTCTTCGCGGTGCTGCTCCCGGTGCAGAGCGTGGGCGTGATGGGCGACGGGCGGACCTACGAGTGGGTCGTCGCGGTGCGTGCGGTGGAGACGCAGGACTTCATGACCGCCGACTGGGGACGCATCCCGTATGACGTCCTGGCGACGATCTCGAACCGGATCATCAATGAGGTCCGCGGGGTGAACCGCGTGGTGTACGACATCTCGAGCAAGCCCCCGGCGACGATTGAGTGGGAATAGGCAATCGACTAATGTCCAGTCATGGCGCGTGACACGCCAGCTTGGCGGATACACGTCGAGGCCCGCCGGCTGGGCTGGCCGATGGGTCCCCTGTACTTCGTCTTCATCATGACGTATCTCAACCCTGAATCGGACCATGGTGAGACCAGCAACCTCTTGCTGCGGCACAGCGATGTCGTCCACGCGGTCGTCGCGAGCATCGT
>CAZXGT010000062.1:0-13491 GCA_964639935.1 uncultured Phycisphaeraceae bacterium | reverse complement strand
CTGAAGCCCTCGAATATCCTGATCGCCGAGCGCGACGGCCGCAGCGGGCCGAAGGTCATCGACTCCGGCGTCGCCAAGGCGTTTGAGCGATCGGTGTCGCAGGAGACGCAGCACACACAGCGCGGGGGCAGGTCCTGGGCACGCCGGCTTACATGAGCCCGGAGCAGATCGAGGTCGGGAGCGACGCCGACATCCGGTCGGACGTGGACGCGCTCGGTGTGCTGCTTTACGAGCTGTTCGTCGGCCGTCCCCCATCGATGCGAGGGCGCTAGCGTAGACGGGATTCGACGGAGTGAAGCGGCTTATTGGCGAGCACGATCTCCGACGACCTGCAGCGCTACTTCAGGAACGAGGCCGTCGAGGCCGGTCCGCCCAGCTCGATCTACCGGGCCCTGAAGCTCGTGATGCGGCGCCGGGCGCCCTTCGCGGTGGCGGCGTTGGTGCTGCTCGCACTGATCGGAGGCCTGGTGCCGACGCGTCTGGCACTCGCCGAGGCCGCGAGGGCGTGGTGCCTCGCCGAGGTACAACCGGTCGAGGCCGTGCGGTAGCAGGAGCCGGCGGAGGAGGAGGCGGCCCGCGCGAGCGCCATCAGCGAGTTCCTCATCGAGGGGCCTTTGTCCTCGGTCGATCCGAGCGAATCGGACAATCACGAGTTCACGATGCGGAATCGCTCGACAACGCAGCGGCCGGTCTCGAGAGCCGCTTCTGCAGACCGCGCTGGATCTCAAGACAGAGGTGCTCGGGGCCGAGCATCAGAGCACGTTGACGTTGGTGCACAATCTGGCGGGTCTCCATTATTCGCTCGAAAACGACGATCGAGCGCTCTCGCTCTACGAGCGGGCGGCCGCGGGTCGCAATCGCGGCGACGACCGCCGCCACGCCAGTGCTGATATGCACGACCGTCCCGCCCGCGAAATCAACCGCGCTAAGCGCCGCTTCGTCCATCCAGCGGCCCGGACCCTGCACCCAGTGCGCCAGCGGCGCGTAGATCACCCCGCACCAGAGCACGATAAAGAGCATGGAGGCTCTAAAACCAGTCCGCCCGACCACCGCGATGGAGATCAGCGCTGGTGCGATGACCGCGAACATCCACTGAAATGCGACGAAAGCTGTTGCGGACGAGTCGGAGCAAGTCGCCCAGGTGCTTAGGTTCGACCTCGTCCGCACACCTGCTCGCGACGAGCCGCACGATATTCGAAATGCACGAGAAAACAAGGGAAAAACACGCCCGTATCAAAGCGAGAGTGATTTCTCGCAGGAATGCTCAGTGGGCCCGGAGGGACTCGAACCCTCACTCCGCATGCGCGGAAGCGGATTTTAAATCCGCTGCGTCTGCCGATTCCGCCACGGGCCCGCGGACCCGAAGTGTACCGGCCATCGCCTCAGCCCCACGCCGCGATCAGGGATGCGAGATCCTCCGCGCCGACCACCCCGTCGCCGTTGAGATCGGCGGAACCGCTCGAGCCCCACTGCGCGAGCAGCGACGCGAGGTCGGCCGCGTCCACAACGCCGTCTCCGTTGAGATCAGCCGGCGCGCCGCCCGTGAATGTCGCGATCACCTCGCCGGCGATGATCTCGACCATCCAATCCTCGCTTGGCGTGACGATCTGGCCGAAGCTCCCGTCGATCCCGTGGGCCGAAAGCAGCGTGAACGTCTCCCCGGCGGCCGGTGAAAACCCGCTCTCGAGGATCACGCGGAGCGTGCCCGCCAGGCTGGCGTCGCCCGCCACCTGAAGCCGACGCATCTCACTCGCCAGGCGAATCTCGAGCACGCCGTTTGAGAGATCCGCGGACTGTTCGTAGTCGCCATCAACGGTCAGCACGCCGTCCGGGGCGACGAACCCCCCGTTGCGCAGCGTTCCGATCACCGTCCCCTCGCCGCGAAGCGATCCGCTCGACGCGAGTGTCACGAGCGGCGAAGTCAGCTGGCCCGGCGACTCCAGCGTCAGCGAGCCGAGACTGAAAAGGCCGGCCCCGACGGTCACACTTGCGCTCGAAAAGACGTTCGTGGAGATGGACAGGGCGCCGACGCCGGCGGTGCCCGAGCCGACCCGGATCTCGTTGCACGCGATCGCGCCGCCGGTCAGGCTCGCGCTGCCCATCGCTGAGCGACCGACGATCAGATCGCGTGAGAGCAAGGCGGAGCCGCCGCTCATCAAAAATTCGCCCTCGCCGGCGTTGTCGCCGACGATCACGTCTCTTGCCGTGAAGGTCGCGCCCCCGAAGGTCAGGAGGCCGCTCGCGCCGTTTCCGATCACGACGTCGTCAGAGACCGACAGCGAAGCCCCGCTCGAGAAGGCGGCGGTCCCGACGCCGCTCGAGGATCCGACCGTCAGCGCGCTCATCTCAACGACGGCGCCGTCGGACGCCGTGAGCGAGCCCTCGCCGGCCCGTCCCACCCGTACGAAGGACGCCCCGAACCGGCTGCCGCTCCCGCTGACGGAGATCGCGCCCTCCGCCCCGCTCGCCGCGCCGACGAAGAATCCGCCGCCGTCAACCTCTGCGCCGCCCGAGATGAGCAGTGTCCCAACGCCCGAGGCGCCGATCTGCGAGAGGAAGCCGGTGCTGAGCCTCGCGTCGGAAGCATCGAGGCGGAGCGTCGCCGTCGCTCCGGGAGCGTCGGCGAGCACCACCGCGTCCGCCCCCATCGTGCCGCTCGTGATGATCGCCTCTGAAGCGCCCGCGGAAGCTCCGACGAGAAGCGCCGCCGGGGGCGCGCCGAGGAATGTCAGCGTGAACGGGAACGCGTTGAGGTCGAACGTCGTCTCCGCGCCGTCGACGCGAATGGCCCCGAGCTGAGCGCCAACGGGGATGTCCACGGTGTACGCCCCAGCGACGTCGAATACCGCGATATCGCTCGCAGAGGGCGGCGACCCGCCGATCCAGTTCGAGCCGCTGATCAGGACGCCGCTTGCGGGCGACGCCCAGAAGAACTCGTCGGCTCGCCCGATCGATTCCGCGGCGCCGCAGACGGTTGCCGCCGCCGCGACGATCGTCGCAAATGGATGATTTCTCACGGATTCTCTCCCGGGCGAGCCCACTTGCCGGTCGCCGTAGATACGCCCATCGCCCCAAGCTGGTTGCGTGCGGCGCCGTTTTATCCCCACGCCGCGATCAGCGCCGCCAGGTCCGCCGCGTCCACCACGCCGTCGCCGTTGAGATCCGCCGCGCCGCTCGCGCCCCACTGAGCGATCAACGCCGCCAGATCGGTCGCGTCCACGACGCCGTCGCCGTTGAGGTCCGCCGGGTTCTCGGGGACCGCCCGCGCGACAAAGAGCCCCGTTCCCCATTCGATCTGGTTGTTGTCCACCGGCGTCACGCCCGCGAAGAAGGCCACGTCGCCCGCGCTGTTCATCCCAGGGCCGCCTCCAAAGACCGGGCTCGTCGCGACCTCCTGATCAAGCCGTCCGGTCCCGAGATCCGTCTCGACCACGTCGTTTTCGGTCACGAGCTCGAGCAGGTTCGTTCCATCGCCGACGAAGATCGCCCGAAGCCCCGACCCGTTGAACGCACGGAACGCGACAAGCCCGTCGTCGTTCGCCGCCGGCCTGAAGAACTCGATCTCGCTGATCTCCAGGTCCGCCTCGGTCGCGATCTCGACGGTCGTCGTCCCGTCGCTCAGGAAGACGCCGCGCGTGCCGGTTGTCAGCGTCGACACAAACGCCACCCGGCCGCCGTCGGTCAGCGCCACCGAGTTATCGAACCGGGCGTAGGGCGACGCCGGATCGCTGTCCGCGTCCTCGGCGATCAGCGTCGAGCTCCCGTCCGTCTCCCAGATCCGGATCACGTCCGGCTGAGAGTCATTGATCTGATTGAACGCGCCGATCCGCGCCTTGCCCGCGATCTGGTCCGCGTTGTTGAACGACGGGGTAAAGAGGAACGAGTACGGGCTGCTCGCGTCGACGCCCACCTCCGCCACGTGAACGGTCGGCGAGAGCCCGCCCCCGATGTCGTCTGACGCAAAGAGCTGCGACCCGCCGCCCGTCTGCCCTCGATACCCGATGCGTCCCGCGTCGTTGATCTGCGGCGAGCTGTACGAACTGAGCAGCTGCACGCCGAACGCCGGCCCCGCGCTGCTGACCGTGGCGAGGATCACACCGTCCTGAGCGCTGAAGGACTGCTCCGCGACGACCTGCCCGTTCTCGTTGAGCGACGCGTCGCCGAGAAAGCCGCTTGAGTTGAACAGGATCTGCCCGCCGGCTCCGGGCGACTGATCCGGGTCGTACCAGATCGCCTCGACGCCCGACGTGGTCGCGGCGACGCCCGCCGCGTCGGACAGCGCAGGGGTCGCGTTCGAGAACAGGTACCCGTTCGGGATATTGAACGATCCCGAGAAATTGGCGCGAGCAGCGAGCTCGAGCTCGTAGGCGGGCACGCCAGCGAGCGAAGCGCCGGCGGACGCGAGCAGCGCTCCTGCGGCGACAGTGCGGACGATCAACATCAACAAGTCTCCTCCCAGAGGGTGTGAATCACCGTCAACTATAGAGCAGGCTCGCCCCGCGCCGAGTCAAAACCGGGGCCGACCCATAACAGGCGGTCACGCGTCCTCGTCCCGTGCGTCCACCGCCGCCCTCGCCGCATCGAATGACTCGCCCGCCCCGAACCCCCGCCGCTGAAGCTGCCCCGCGAGCCGCCGGATCAGCTTCTCGCGATCGCTCACATGCCCCATGCGCCGCAGTCGCTCCTTCGCCGCCCGAAGCGCGTCCTCGGCCCCCTCCGCCGCGAACTCCTCCGCGATCCGCCCGGCCAGCGAAAAAGGCACCCCGCGCGACGCCAGCTTCGTCTCGATCCACCGCGCCCCGACGCTGTCCTTCTCGGTCAGCCGTTTCGCGAAGCTCCGCGCGTACCGCTCGTCGTCAAGAAGTCCGACCCGGCGAAGATCATCGATGGCCTCCTCGATCGCCTCGCTCTCAAAGCCCTTCTGGCGCAGCTTGTCGCGCACCTTCTTCTCCGTCGCGTCCACCTTGCCCAGGTACGACAGCGCTGCCTCCTTCGCCTCGCTTGCGCTCATCGGAAGATCCCCCGTCCCGCCGGCCGCGCGTTGACGCAGTACGCCCGGCACAGGTCGTCTTCAGCGCACGACCACCCGCGCGCCGAGCACACCCGCCGCCCGTGCCAGATGATCATGTGGCTCAGATCCGCCCATGAATCCCGCGGGAACAGCGCCATCAGCCGCCGCTCCACCGCAGACACCGTCGCGTCCGGCGGCGCCAGATCGAGCCGCTTGCTGATCCGTTCGATGTGCGTATCAACGACGAACCCGACGTTGATCCCGTAGGCGTTTCCGAGCACGACATTCGCCGTCTTCCTCGCCACGCCCCGCAGCGCCAAGAGCTCCTCCATCGTCCGCGGGACCTCGCCCCCGTGCTTCTCGACGATCTCCTTCATCGATTCGTGCAGCGCCCTCGCCTTGTTCCGGAAGAACCCGAGGCTCTTGATGTACGGCTCGATCGCGCCGGGGGACGCGGCTGCGAACGCCTCCGGCGTCGGGAACCGTTCAAAGAGCTTCGGCGTCGCCCGATTCACGTTGGCGTCCGTCGTCTGCGCGCTGAGAATCGTCGCCGCCAGAAGCTCGTGCGGCGACGAGTACGTCAACTCGCAGTGCGCTTCCGGATACTTCTCGCGCAGCTTCTTGAGGATCCGACGCGCGCGCCGCTTCTCCGCCTCGGTCACCTCTGGCAGCGCGAACGGGATGTCCTTCAGGCCCCGCGGGTTGCTTGGCGTCGCGACGCTCACGGTCGCTCCCTCTTCGGGAGCGTCGCGCTCAAACCGCTGACCAGGAGCGTGAGCAGCGCGAGAACCACGATCGCGCCAAGCGACCGTGACGCCGTCGGATGCCGCGCGTCAAACGCCGATCGGAGCTCGTTCGCCCGCTCGACGTCTCCCGCCTGCGCCGCGCGCCAGAAACCCACGATGTCCGCGTTCATCGGCTGCGCAACGCTCAGCAGGTACCACAGCATCACCGCCGCGCTCGCGACGATCAGCACAAGCCGCACCGCCGCGAAGACGATCGGCGCCCGCCTGCGGATCACAAGCCGCAGGAAAAACGCGAGGGTCGCGAGCCCCGCGCACACGAGCTGAACCCAGTCGAGCGCCATAAAGACCCGCGCCATCACCCAGCCGGCGGCGATCACGCCGTGCTCCTCCGGGTACGCCGAGAACTCGGGCAGCGACGGGTCGAGCCGGCTCATCTCCGGGAAGATGACCGCCGCCACGACCGCCGTCATGCCCACGGCGCCGACCCACACCCCGAGCGCCGCAACGTGGATCGTCTCGAGAGCAGCCGGAAGCGCGCGCATCCGCTCATGCTATCCCCGCCGTCGCGCCTCCGCGGGTACAACATCCCCATGCTCCCGGCCCAGCTCAAACCACCCTCGGTCGCCCTCTCGCGCCTCACCGGCGCCCCGCGCGAGCGACTCGAAGCCGCCCGCTCCATCGCCGCCCGCGCCGTCACCCCGGACGCCACCCAGCCCGGCCTGCGCCCGCGCGAGCTCGCCCGCTCCGACCGCCGGGGGCTCGCCGCCACGCTCCGTCGGCTCGAGCTTCGTCTCGCCGGGCTCGACCTGCCGATCCCCCCCGAACACTTCGCGTCGCCCAAGACGCAGGACCGCGCGCTCGCCGCCGCGACCGCCGCGATGGAGTTCCTCGCCGAAGCCGCAACGCTCGTCGAAACCGACTCCATCCTCGCGATCCCCTACCCGGAGGCGGATTCGGAGGTCGCCCGGGAATCCGCCGAGGCGATCGGACGCGCCGCGCTCGATCTCGGCGTGACCCTCGCCGCGACGGCATCCGCGCAGCTTCCCCCCGGTTGGAGCCGCTGCGTCGATCTCGCCCGGGCCATCGACGCCGGCGCCAGCCCCCTTAAGGCCGTCTCCACCGCGATCGATCTCGTCATGATCCGCCTGACCGACGCCGACGCCTCCGGCCGGCGCGCCCTCGGCGAGGGCCGGCTCGATCTTCCCCAACTCGCCGCTGTCGTCGCGACCAGCGCTCCGGAGGCGACGCTCGTGCTGGACCCTCTCGGGCTCCCCGATCCGCTCGCCTCCGCGCGGACCGGGCTCGCCGCGTGGACGGACGCTGGCGAACTCTTCCCTCGCCCCTAACATGACCGCGATGCCGAGTTCCAGGGACTACTACGCCGTTCTCGAGGTGCCCAAGACCGCCTCGCAGGACGAGATCCGCAAGGCGCACCGCAAGCTCGCGCGCCGCTACCACCCCGACATCAACAAGTCGGAGGACGCCGCCGACCGCTTCAAGGAGATTCAGGAGGCCTACGACGTCCTCGGCGACGAGGAAGAACGAAAGAAGTACGACCGCGTCGGTCATCGGGCCTACGCCGCCGGCGCCGAGCACGGGCGCGAGAGCGCCGGACCCAGCCCCTGGGGTCCGGGCGGCGGCGTCCGCTGGGAAAGCCGCGGCGGAGAGGGCTTCGGCGGCGCCGACTTCGGATCCGTCATCGAAGAGATCTTCGGCGGCGGGATGGGTGAAGTGGGGGGGATGGGCGGAGGCCGCGCCGCCGGGGGCCGCACCGCCCACGGCGCGCGCGCCAGATCACGCCCACGAACCGGCCAGAATCTCGAGCACGCCGTCACCATCCCCTTCGAGCTCGCCCTCACCGGCGGCAAGCACGAGGTGAAGCTCTCGCGCGGCGGCGCGACGCAGACCTACACCGTCACCATTCCCAGGGGAGTCAGCGAGGGCGCCAAGCTCCGCATCAAGGGCGCCGGGGCGCCCAGCCCGACCGGCGGCCCCCCCGGCGACCTTCTCCTGACCGTCCACCTCGCCGATCACCCGCTGCTCGAGCGCGACGGGCTCGATCTCATCGTCGAAACCCCGCTGTCGATCGCCGAGGCGACCCTCGGCGCCGAGATCGAGATACCCCTGCCAACGGGCCGGTACACGATCACCGTTCCGCCCGGCGCTCCCTCGGGCGCCCGGCTCCGCCTCAAGGGTCGCGGCGTCGAGGACGAGAAGGGCCGGCGCGGCGATCTCTACGCGCGAATCAAGATCGTCCCGCCCAAGGGTCTGAGCGAGCAGGACCGGGCGCTCCTTGAAGAGCTTGGCCGACGCATGCCCAGCCCGAGAACCGGCCGCAACTGGACGTGAGGCTCAATCGACATCCGCCCCGGCGATGACGCTCGTCACCCCGAGGGCGTTCTGCACGCGTTCGGCCTGCGCGAGCGAGCCGAAGCGGCCGATGTGCACGAGATAGAGCGTCTCGCCCCCCGAGCCGACGGATCGCGTGATCCGTGGCTCGCCGAGCCCGTTGGCCCGTGCGAGGTTCCGGCTCATCTCAATCATGTTCGCCGCCCGGGCTCGGTTCGAAAACGCCCCGAGCTGGATGGTGTAGCTCCCGTCGGAATGGGCGGTTCGCGTCCCGAGGCCGCCGGAGGAGGCCCCCGTCCGCAACGCCAGACGACGCTGGAGGGCCGCCTGGTCGTCGCGCCCGATCGCCTCGTAGGCCATTGCCGCGTGCACACGAGCCCGAACCTCGTCATCACCAGTGAGATGACCGGCCGCCCGGGTCAGGAGCTTCGCGGCTCGCTCGTGCTGCCCGCGCTCGGCGGCGATGAGCCCGAGCGTCGCCGCGGCCGGCCCGGCGATATCGTCCTCTGTCGCCTCCGCGAGCGGCTCGAGGCGCAGCGAGGCGTGGACATAGTCGCCGCGGGCGTGAGCCGCGAGGCCTTCGACGAGCCTCGCCCGCCGGCCCGCTTCACCAGGCCGCTTCGCGGCCAGAGCCGCCGCGCGCTCGGCTTCCTCAAAGCGGCCCTGCTGGTACGCTTCGGAGTAGCTCGTCGCGCGTTCGGAGGAACCGGCGCAGCCGACAAGAAGGCACAGGGGAGTGAAAGCGGCGATGGCGGCAAGCGTTCGGGTGTTCACGGAAAGCAGCTCCTTCGGTCGACGGGTCCATTGCGCACGATCGGCGATCTCTTCATTGCATCGGCGACTAGCCGCCCGTTACTGGAGGGCCCGTTCATGAGCGTTCACTGGCCGATTCTTCGGTCGTTGGCGATCCGCCCCTTCAAGACCGTCATCGTTGACGATCAGCGGGAGTGGAAGGGCGTCGAGCTGCTCGTGGCCGCTCTTCACCTCGCCGCGGAGATCGAACGCCGTAGCCAGTCCCGCACCATCGCGACGCTCCTTCCGACCTCGGGGCTCTTCCCGGCGGCGGCGCTCGCCGGCTGGATGCTCGGACGCGTCGTCGTCCCGCTCAACTATCTGCTCTCGCACGAGGAGATCGACTGGGTCACGAGACACTGCGAGGCCGACGCGGTGGTCACCGTGGGTCCGATGCTCGATCACCTCAGCTACGAGCCCAAGGTCCGCGCCATCCGTATGGACGACATGAGCTTTGAGGGCGTGCCCGAGCCCCGGTTCCCGGCGACCGCCCGCACCGAGGAACTCGCCGCACTCCTTTACACCTCGGGCACGAGCGGGCGACCCAAGGGCGTCGAGCTGACCCACGGAAACCTTCGGGCCAATATTCGCCAGATCGATGAGTGGTGCGATCTCTCGCCCAGCGACAAGATGCTCGGCGCGCTCCCCCAGTTCCACTCCTTCGGGTTCACGGTTCTCACGCTCCTCCCCCTGACCCTCGGGATCCAGATCGTCTACACCGCCCGCTTCGTCCCGACCCAGATCATCCGGCTTCTTCGAGAGCACCGCCCGACGTTCTTCGTTGCGCTGCCTTCGATGTACGGGGCACTGGGTTCGGTCAAGAAAGCGTCGGCGGAGGACTTTTCGAGCCTGCGCTACATCGTCTCGGGCGGCGAGCCGCTCTCAGACAGCGTCTTTGAGATGTACCGGGAGCGGTTCGACAAGACGATCAACGAGGGCTACGGCCTCACCGAGACGGCGCCCGTCACCAACTGGTGCCGCCCGCACGAGTTCCGCCGGCGATCCGTCGGACGCGCTCTTCCAGGCGTCGAGGTGGCCATCGTGGATCTGGATACGCAGCGCGAGCTCCCGCCGGGCAGGGAGGGCGAGGTCCGCCTCGGCGGTCCGAATGTCTCCCGCGGCTACTTCAAGCAGCCGGAGCTCTCGAAGGGCATGCACGACGAGAAGGGCCGGCTCAAGACCGGCGACGTCGGGCGGCTCGACTCGGACGGCCACCTCTACATCACCGGGCGCGCCAAGGACATGCTCATCGTCGCGGGCGAGAATGTCTTCCCGCGGGAGATCGAGGAGATCCTCAACAAGCATGAGGGCGTTTACAGCTCGGGGGTCGTCGGTATGGATGATGACGTCCGCGGCGAGATTCCGATCGCCGTCGTGGAGCTCGAGGAGGGCGCGGAGTTCAAACCCGATGAGCTTCGGAGCTGGTGCCGCGAGCGGCTCGGCCCGGCTCGCACGCCGCGCAAGATCGCGGTGATGGACGAGCTGCCGAAGGGCCCGACCGGAAAGATTCTCCGGCGGGATCTCCGGCGGATGCTCGACGAGGGCGAGCTGGATTTCGACGGATCGAGGCGAGGCGGCAGCGGCGGTCGGGATGAGAGCGGCGCCGATGAGGACGAGGACCGCGCATAAAAAAACGCCGACGTTTTTGTCGGCGTCGGAAGTGCCCGGGAGAGGACTCGAACCTCCACCCTCGATGAATGAGGACCAGCACCTCAAGCTGGCGCGTCTGCCAATTCCGCCACCCGGGCGAGCGGCCTCGCTGGCGCGAGACGGAACAGTGAACGCGCTCCCGCTTGTTCTGTCAAGCCGAGCGATCGGGCGGAACGCCGTTCGTTTCGCCGCGGTCGGTCGCGGGCCCCTCGCCCGGCGGGACTTTGAGGCGCTTGCCGGCCTCGGTCCACGCGTCGACCGGCTCGGCGGCGGCGGGCTTCTTTCGGGAACGCGGCCCGAGGGTTGTCCGCCGGGTGAGCCGAACCACGATCAGGGCGAGCAGGAACGCGACGAGCAGCCCGGCGAGCATCAGGAGCAGGGCCATCGCGCTGGCGGCGCGGTCCTGCTGGGCGAGCAATGCGTATTGGGCGATGCCGAGCACCATACCGGAGATGCTACGTCAAGGCCGGCGCTGGAACTGAAACGTTCTTCAGGCGTAGAATCGAAAGGTGATTCTCCGATAAACGAACATTCGTTGTATCGAGAGGTTCGATCAGTGATGGGCCGGCCGATATGGTTCTTGTCCGCCGAGGAGGGTCCGGGAACGGATCCTGTGAGAGTGGTGGGGCGTCCTGCATCGGCGCCGGCGTCGGAAATGGCGCTCGAGCGGCCTTTTCCTGCCCTCTCGGCGGGTTCTCACCCGATGGATCGGGCGATGATGCCGAAAGCTCTTCCTCTCTCGGGGAGCCGAGCACGCAAGGGAGCACGATGATTTTCAAGCACGCACAGCGCTGGGCGGCGGGGGCACTCGCCGCGATCACACTCGTCGCGGCGGCGCCCGCCGGCGCGGCCGCCCCGGACGACGCCTGGCGTCTGGCCCTCTCGGGTCAGGGAGCCGAGGCCTTTGCGCTCATCGCGCAAATCGCCGAGGATTCGAACTCCGAGGCGCTCCGCGCGGCGCTCGAGCGTCGCTCCGAGCATCTCAAGACGATCGAGACCAAGCGAGCCGAGCGTCTCGCCGAGGCGCGCACGGAGCTTGCCGATCACCTCGCGGAGGACAACGTCGTTCAGGCGCTGCGGAGCGCCGTGGAGATCCACACGCTCTCGACGGACAAGGCGGCCGTGCTCGCCATGCCGGAGATTCGCGAGCTGATTCGTGACGCCGAGACCCGGGCGGAGCGGTCAGAGCGCGAGGGTGACTGGCTCAACGCCTACGAGCTCTATTACCGGCTGAACCTTCTTCACGAGCATGAGGGGACGTACCGGGAGGACTTTGAGCGCATCGGCCGGCGCCTGGTCATGCTCCGTCTCTACGTTCCGAAGACGCTGCACGAGATGCGGAGCGCGAAGCAGGTCGCCGAGGGTGAAGAGCCGCTCAAGCCCTACAACGCGCTGGCCGACGACTGGCGCGAGAAGCTCCGGGGCGTGAGCCAGGCGATGGTCATCCGCGCGCTGAACCGGGCGGAGCGCTCGCACGTCGAGGGCGCCGATCTCCGCTCCATGCTGATTCGCGGGCTTGAAACGCTCGAGACGTTCGCCACCACGACGACGCTCGCCGATGCGTTCCCGGCGCTGAAGAACAAAGACACGGTCCGTCGCTTCGTCGGCGCCCTCGAGGAGCAGCGTCGCGACCTGGCGAACCAGCGGGGCAAGGCGGGCTACTTCGAGCTTGTAAGCGTGCTCAAGGCGGTCAATCGGGCGAACGAGCGCTCACTCAAGCTCCCCGAGGAGGCGGTGCTGCACGAGTTCGGCAACGGCGCCATGGCCGAGCTTGACGACTTCTCGTCGATCGTCTGGCCCGACGAGGTGGAGCAGCTCCAGCGATCGACGCAGGGTAGGTTCACCGGCGTCGGCATCAAGATCTCCCTTGACGAGTCGCAGGCGATCAAGGTGGTGACCCCGCTCCAGGGGACTCCCGCGCAGCGCGCGGGCGTGCTCCCGGGCGACGTCATCGTCGCCGTCGACGACGAGCCGACGGTCGGCATCAGCCTGCAGCAGGCGGTGGACCGCATCACGGGCAAGGAGGGCACTCCGGTGACCCTGACCCTCGAGCGCGAGGGCGTCGCCGACCCGATCAAGGCGACGATGCGCCGCGCCGAGATCCCGATCTACTCGGTCAAGGGGTGGGAGCGGTCCGGCCCGGGCGAGCGGGACTGGAACTGGTTCATCGACAAGGAACACAAGATCGGGATGCTCCGCGTCACGCAGTTCGCAGACGACACGACGCGCGAGCTGCGCCGGGCCATCCGCGAGATGCGGGCCCAGGGCGGAATCAACGGGATCATCCTCGATCTGCGCTACAACCCGGGCGGCCTGCTGAATGAAGCGGTGTCCGTCGCCAACCTCTTCATCGAGCGAGGCGTGATCGTCAGCCAGCACGACGCCGACGGTATCGAGCGCGAGGCGCAGCGGGCCAACCCGCGAGGCGTGGAGCTCGCGGATGTGCCGGTCGTCGTCCTCATCAACGAGGGGTCGGCCTCGGCGAGCGAGATCGTCGCGGGGAGCCTGCAGGACTACGAGCGCGGGCTGATCGTCGGGGCGCGCAGCTACGGGAAGGGCTCCGTGCAGAACATCTACACCATCGGTTCGACGGAGATGGCGCTGCTCAAGCTCACCACGCAGTACTACTACCTGCCGAGCGGCCGCCTGATCCACCGTCGTCCGGGGGCCGAGACGTGGGGCGTGCATCCCGACGTCGAGGTGGAAATGCTCCCGTCGCAGATCGCCGACGCGCTCACCATCCGTCAGGACGCCGACCTCTTCATGCCCGCTCGCGGCGAGGAGAAGGTCGATCCGAACACGCTGCTCACCGACGGGGTTGACACACAGCTCGAGACCGCGCTGCTGTTCCTCCAGAGCCGCGCCGCGGCCAAGCGCGACACCGCGATCTCGCTGCGCGGCGGCCTCTGATCCGATCGACGATCTGATCTCATCATCAGGCGC
>CAZXGT010000061.1:0-13509 GCA_964639935.1 uncultured Phycisphaeraceae bacterium | reverse complement strand
GGGGCGACGCCGCGGCGGGCGTGATCCGCCGCCCGAGCCGCGGTTTCTGGTCCGGCGGCGCGGGGCGGTGGCTGGCGCTCGCGGCGGCGCTGGCGCTCGTCGCGACCGCGTTCGTCTTCATGCCGACGTCGAGCGCGCCCGCCGGTCTGGCCGTCCTGACGCGGGCGAGCGAGCACATCAGCGCCGAGCACTCCGGGTGCATCACGAATCCGGCCTACTTCTCGGCCAAACTCGACGCGCCGGCGGAGGGCGCCAGCGCCGAAGAGCTTGTGTCCCGTCAGATCGGCGACCTCCCGGTTCACCTCGATCTCGACGAAGCGGGGTACCGACTCGCGGGTCTGGGCGAGTGCCACGTCCCCGGCGGGGGCGACTCGGTGCATCTGCTCTATGAGCCCAGGAGCGGTGAGGGCGAGTCGGTGTCGCTCTTCATTCAGGAGGCCACCGCGGCGCACGAGGGCCTTCGCGAGGGCGTGGTCTACACCAACGGGCGCCCGGGGCCGCCGATGATCCGCATCTGGCGGGAGGGCGCGGTGATCTACCACGTCGTGACGGCGTGCTCCGTCGCGTGCGACGCGGTCGAGAAGGCCTACGCCCTCACCGGAGAGCGAACGCCGATCTGACCGAGCCGCCGGCCCGATTCTCCGCGCCTCTCTCACCGGAATCCCGCGAACTCCGAGCGTCCCCGACCGATAGAATAAGAGGTCTGGAGCGATCTCATGCGCCGCACACTCGTCATCATCGCCGGTCTTGCCGCCAGCTTCTCTTATGCAATCCCTGCGCACGCGCAGCGAGCGCTGGGCGACGGGCGGGCGCTGGACTCGAATCTCCAGGTCGGCTCGCAGGGACGCAACGCGCCGGCTCGCGATATCGCGCGGGAGTTCCGCCTGCGCAACGCGATCGTCACCGGTCGCGCCCCGGCGGGCCTGAGCTTCCGGGGCGACGTGGGCTACGGCGCCGAGGACGATTTCCGCTCGCCTCTTGGCGAGGACGATCTCTTCGACTTCCGCCGTGATTCGGCCTTCTCGTCGATCACCGGGCGGGGCATCCGCGGTGTCGAGGCGCTGCAGCTCCAGATGCAGCTGACCACCGGGGGATACATGCCCGGGGGCGAGGACTATCTGCCCGATCCGGTGATCCGCCGGCAGATGGACGCCACGAGCGCCGGGAGCCTCCAGAGCGGGGGACGGTTCGACCAGCCGTTCCAGGGCCGCGATCCGCTCGAGTTCAAGGAGGGCGCGTTGCGATCGATCAGCGAGTCACTCTCCCGGCGGGATCAGAGCCCGACGCTGCTTCGCGTGATCCCGGGCGAGGACGAGCAGACGCCGGATCGGTACTCGGTGGCCACGCCGCTCCGGGCGATCTCCGAGGAGGAGGACGTGCGCAGCGAGCGGCGTCTCTCTGACCTGATGCGCGTGCTCGACCGGCTCGACACTCGCGTGCAGGCCGAGGCGCCGGAGATGCAGCGCGAGAGCAACCGGCTCCAGACGCGGCGCGACGGGCGGACCGAGGCCTACGACCGCGTGGTCCAGCGGATGCTCGAGCGCGAGGAGACGCAGCGCGAGGAGACCCGCCAGCAAGACGAGCCGGCGCCCGACTTCGATCCGGACGATGGGCGCGGCGAGGAGGCGCCGGAAGACCGTCCCGCGCCGCAGAGCGGGATGGATCTTCTCGATGAGCCGGAGCTGCTCGCCGAGCTGCGCGAGCTCCGCGAGGCCTTGATGCGCCCCGAGCGCGAGGCGCCGCGCTTCGGCGGCAGCGAGGAGCCCGATCCCGAGGAGATGGAGACCGCGGAGAAGATCCAGGAGAGCATCCGCCGAGCTGCGCGGAACCTCTACGGCGGGCAGCGGATCAAACTCGACGCGATCGCCCCGGCCGACGAGCGGGTGGATCTCTACGCGATGCACATGAACCGCGGGCAGGAGCTGCTGGCCCAAGGGCAGTGGTTCTCGGCCGAGGAAAGGTTCACCAGCGCGCTCGGGCTTCGCCCCGGGGATCCGATGGCCGCGGTGGGCCGCGTGCACGCGCAGATCGGGGGCGGGATGTTCCTCTCGGCGGGCGTGAACCTGCAGAACCTCTTCCGCGCGAACCCCGAGCTCATCGGCGTCCGATACGGGGACTCGCTGTTGCCCATCGGCCAGCGGCTCGATGAGCTGCGGGGCCTGCTCAACGCGCGCCTCCGCGGCGACGACGAGTTCTCCCGCGGGGCGGCGCTCGTCAAGGCGTACCTCGGCTATCAGGCGGGTCTCGACGAGTGGGTGCGCGAGGGGCTCGATCGCGTCGAGGAGATCGATGACGAGCTTGGTCGCGAGCGGGCGACGCTCCCGACGGTGCTCCGCGCCGCGTGGCTCGACTGATGCCCGCGACGCCGCCGTCCATCACGAGCTTCATCACCGATGGCTCGCTCGCGCAGCTCTGCCAGACGATCGAGGGCATGCTCGGAGCGCCGGTGGCGCTGCGCGATCGCGTCGGGCGGTTCATCGCCGTCGGCGACGCGGGCGTCCAGAGCGACGCCGGCGCGCGCGACTTTGGCGGGTTCACGGCGCCCATCCGCATCAACGGCGAGGCCATCGGCTCGCTCGCGCTGGGCCTCGGCGAGGATCCGGCGCGGCAGGAGAGCGCCGAGCGGTTCCTCTCGCTCCTGGCGTCGATCGTCAGCGAGCTCTGCCAGCGCGAGGTCGAGCTCAACCAGCAGATCGACCGCATGGCGGCGCTGCAGAAGATCGCCTCGACCCTCGTGGGCGCCGGCGGCCTGCAGGACACCATCGACATCGGTCTCCAGACCGCGATCGAGCTCCTCGGCGCCGACGCCGGGACGCTCCGCCTGCTCGATCCCTCCGGGCGCGTGCTGCTCCCGCGCGCGGCCTTCGGCCTCAGCCAGGCCTACCTCGACGAGGCGGGTCCGCTTCCGGCCGACAACGCCCTGGATCGCGAGATCCTCAGCGGCGCGGTCGTCGCGATGACCGAGTTCCCACGGGACGAGCGCGTGCGCCGCCCGCAGGCGGTCCGGGCCGAGAACCTCTCGAGCATGCTCAGCGCCGCCTTGATCTTTCACAACGAGCCGCTCGGCGTGCTCCGCGTCTACACGCGGGAGCGGCGGGAGTTCACCGAGGCCGAGCGCGAGCTCTTTCGCTCGATCGCCCGCCAGATCGCGGCCGCCGTCGCCAACGCCAGGCTGCTTGAGCGCGAGGCCCGATCCACCGCGATGCGCGAGCAGGTCCGTCTCGCCGGGGAGGTCCAGCGCCGCATGCTCCCGCGCGAGCTGCCCGACGCCCCGCCGCTCTCTTTCGGCGCCATCTGCCAGAGCAGCTACGACGTCGGCGGCGATTTCTACGACCTCTTCCACCGCGACGGGCAGATCGGGATGGTCGTCGGCGACGTCGTGGGCAAGGGCGTCGCCGCGGCGCTGCTCATGGCGAACCTCCTCGGCGCTCTGCGCGCCTTCACCGACCGCGATGAAACGCCCGCGGACGTTCTCGCCGCCACCAACCGCGCGCTGTGCCGCGACAGCCTCCAGAGCGAGTTCGCAACCGTCTTCCTCGGCTTCGTCGATCCGGCGAGCGGGCGGCTCCTCTACTGCAACGGCGGTCACGAGCCGCCGCTGGTCGTGCGCGTGCCCGAGCACCGCGCCCCCACCCGCGCCGACGTCGACGAGCTCGACGTCGGAGGCATGGTGGTCGGCGTCGACCCCTCGCAGCGCTACCAGACGGGCGTGTGCGACCTCGGGCCGGGCGACGTCATGCTCGCCTTCTCCGACGGCGTGACCGAGGCGATGAACTACGACCTGCGCAAGTACACCCGCGAACGGGTCCGCTCCGAGCTCCTCGCCTATCTCGGCGAGCACCCCCGCGCCACGGCGCGAAGCATCGCCAAGCACACGCTCTGGGCGGTCCGCCGCTTCACCGGGCTCGCGGAGCAGTCCGACGACATCACCATCGTCGCGATGCGCGTGGGCAGGGACTGAGGCGGACGCACCCGATCCGCCAGCGTGACATTCGCGCAAAAACAACACCGGCGGGCTCCGAAGAACCCGCCGGTGGTGATTGATGCGTTTTCAGGAGCGGATCGCTCCTGCGCTGTTCAGCCTAAAGGCTGATTAGCGACGGCGACGCGCGGCGGTGAGGCCGGCGAGACCGAAGAGCGCCGCGGCGCCCGGGGCGGGAACGGCTTCGATCTGAAGCACGTTGCCGATGGCGTCCGAACCCTGCTGCTCGACCCAGAAGGCCTCGAGCTCACCGCTGAAGATCAGGTCGCCAGCGGCGTTCTGACCGGTGAGAAGGTTGCCCTCAGCGACGGCGTCGCCGACGGGCAGGCCGCCAGCGAGGACGTCACCGTCGATGGAGAAGCGGCCCGCGAAGACCTCCCACACGCCGGTGTTCGAGTTGAACGTCGAGGTGCCGGGGAAGGTGAAGCCACCCATGCCGTCGGCCTGCGGGGTGGCGAACCAGCCGCCGACCCAGCCGTTCGGGTTGAAGGCGAAGTCGGGATCGACGTCGCCGCCGAAGCCGGAGCCAGCGAACCAGGGGCCACCGATGCCGACGACCGAGTCAAACTCGGCCGTGGGGAAGGCGCCGATGATCGCCGGGCTGATGCCGCCGATGAAGTCGGCGCCGAAGGTGTCCTGGTACAGGTTGCCGGCGGTGGTCACGTCGGAGTTACCGATGGAGATGAGGATGTCATCAGCCTCGGAGAACTGCATGTACATGTCGAAGACCGTCGCGGCCACACCCTCGTTGTTCAGGGTGGTGGTGCCAGCGGTGTTCTCGCGCAGGACGCCGCCAAGAAGGGCGGCCTGGGCGACGCCGGTCGCAGCGAGACCGGCGAAAATCGTCAGGTTGCGGATCATAAATCTCTCCTCTTTCACAGTACTGTGGTTGGTGCCCCCAAAGTCCGACTCCAGCCGGCGGTTCGGGGGACGGGACACACACGTTGCTCAACAACGAATATACCCCAAGCCGACGGCCGCTCCAAGCGTCCTGACCGCATTTTGCCACCTGTTTTTCACGACGACTCGCTCGTCCGCGTCAAGATGGGCAAGCTTTGACGCGCCCGAGATGACATGTTCAAGGCCATACAAGTCAACGACTTAAGCTCAAAGGGGCCGAGTGGAGGCGTTGAGACGCCGCCCGCCGCGCGCGCGGTGGCCTAGCGTCTTGTCAGATCGCGCTGGATCTGCTCTGTAAGAACTGTGTGAAGCGGCCGATAAGCCGCTCAGCGGCGACGCTCGCCCTTGAGTTCTGACTCCGCCGCGAGCTTTCGCTGACCGAAGTAGTCGCGCCACTCGGGATCGTCCTCGATCATGAGCGCCACGCGGAGACGCTCGAGCGTCTCCTGGGTGGTCAGGCCGAGGCGATCGTTCGCGTAGATGACCCCCCGGAGCGCGGGGAGATAGCGGGGATTTCGCTTGAGAGCCGACTGATAATGCTCCGACGCCTCGCGCAGATGCTGCGTGCGCTCCCAGGTCAGGCCGAGGTTGTAGAGCGGTCGCGGGTCCGTCGAGGCCCGCTCGCTCGCCGAGACAAAGGCCTCGGCGGCGTTGAGATATTCGCCGCGCTCGAGCAGCAGGACGCCGAGGTTGTTCCACGCGGCGGGGAAGTCGTCCCAGGCGCCGACCGCCTGGCGGTAGAGCCGGGCGGCCTCCTCGGGCGTCTCGGCCTCGGCGGCGCGCTCCGCGAGACCGCGGGCGCGGGAGAGGCGCTCGGCCTCGTTGATCTGGATCGTCGTCGTCTTGCGCGACGCGGGATCGCTCGAAGCGCACCCCGAGGACCAGATCGGCCCGGCGAGGACCGCCGCGAGCCCGATCGCCTGAACCGGCGAGCGCATCAGAGCCTGAAACGTTTGAATCACTGATCGATCTCCCATCGGGACAGTTGCACCGTGATGCGCCACCCGCCCGCGACCGGGCTCAGCGAGACCCCGCTGACGAAGAGGCCGTCGATGCGCTCGGTCGCCACCTGGATCCACTCGAGCACGAGCTCGGGGTCGCCCTCGGGGATGGTGGCGCTGATCGTGCGCAGGAGCAGGGGCGAGTCGAGCCCGAGGCGGCGTTCGCCGCTGATCTGCCCGAGCTGGGGCAGCGGGTCGTCGAGCCCGACGTTGCGCGCGAGCGTCTCGAGGCGGCTTCGGATCCGGCTCATGAGCGGCGAGTAGCGCCGGCGAAGCTCGCTCTGCGCGGCGTCGTCCTGGAACGCCTCGATTTCCGCCTCCAGATCGACGAGATTCTGAAGCGAGGCCCGGGCGGCGGCGAGCCCCACCGCGGCCTCGCGGCGCTGCGTCGAGGCGTAGGTCAGATAGATGAACGCCAGAAGCAGCAGGACGACCGCCGCGACGATGAGCCCCGTGGGACGGTTCCGGCGCTCCGCGGCGCCCGCTTCGAACGTCGCTTCCAGGCGACGCTTGCGCTCGGCGGCTCGCGAGATCATTTCCAGAGCCCCGTCAGACGCTGCACGATGTTGGGCGGCGAGCCCGTCACGCGCTCGTTCCAGTCGATGAGGCCCGGGGTCCGGGTGAGGGCCTGCATCAGCTCCTCGCCGTCGGCGTAGGACGCGATGCGGAACTGGGCCGAGCTCGTCCGGGCGTCGTCGATCTCGATGCGGCTGACCGTGACCCCCTCGATGGGCGTCGCCGCCTCCAGAAGCCGTCTCAGTTCCGTGAAGACGGGCTTGGGCGGGGGCGGGAGCGGGAGCGGCGGGTTCTCCTCCCGCAGCTCCACGTAGAACGACCGGAGCGAGCCGGCGAGGTCCGGCGTGTTCTCATAGCCCGGCGCGATGGTCGCCACGAGCTGGCGCCCGCGCTGGAGCAGATCGTTGCGGGCCTCGCGCCGCTCGGCGGCCGCCTGCTGGTTCTTCCACCCGAGCAGCGCGACGCCAAGCGCCGCGACGACGATCGCCAGCGCCGCGAGGCGATAGACGCGCCGGTGCGGACGGCTCGGACGCTCCGCGAGGCTCGGCGCGGACCGGCGGGCGTCGGGTTCGCTCCGGCTTTGGGCCCGCGCATCGAAAATCAGCGCCCGCTGCGGGTCGTCCGCGGACTCGGACCGCGGCGGAGCCGAGGGCCAGGCGACCGCCAGGGCCTCCGCGAGCGCCTCGAGCAGGCCGCCCTCGCGCGGGGCGAGCACCTCGACGCGATCGGGCCCGGCCCCGAGCTGGGCCGACCATGTGAGCCAGTCGAGCGCCAGACGGCCCGTCGTCGGCCTCGGGCGCCAGCGCGGGCCCGCCATCGCGCCTTCGGCGTCGGGAGAACCCTCCTTGGTGGACGCGTGGGGCATGCTCGCCAGACCGCCCGCGACCAGATTCCCGTTCTCCGACCAGCACCAGACCACGCGCCCCGGACGATCGCCCACCACTGTCGCGAGCGTCTCTCTCGAGCCTTCGCTGCGCCGGGCGAGCATGTGCCAGAAGGAAGCGACGTCGCCGACGCGGACCCCGCGGGCGTCGAGCGCATCGAGCCAGAGCTTCATCGCGGCGTCCGGGGCTTCGATGACGGCCGCCGATCCGTCCCCGTCTCCGCTCTCGCGCTTCGGGGCGAGGTATCGAAGGAGCGGCATGTCCTGAAGACCCGCCCCACGGGCGGACTCCCCGACGAGCGGCTGGACGAGCTCGCCCGAGGCGTCGTTCTCGCCCCAGTCAGCGCGGCGGCGTCGCACGGCGGCGGCGACCACGGCCGGCTCCCGCGAGGGCGTGGCGATCCACAGGCAGCGCGCCTCGTCGACGTCGAAGACCACCCGGTCGAGCCGTCTTCCGGGGAGGCGCTCGGTCACCCAGGTCGCGGCGGCCGCGGCGACCTCGCGCAGGGGAGGCGGGTTGTCCGGATCCTCCGGCTCGGGAGCGCGCCAGACGTCGTCCACGCCCTCGGCCATCAGGCGGAGCTCGGAGAGGTCGGTCGCGATGAGGCAGGCGGTCGTCACGGGCGGAGGGGTCTTCCGGTCTTCCTGAACAGACGCAACAGCGGCTCAGCGGTTTCGGTCGGGTCGGTCTTCGAGCAATCGCTCGCGTCGCTCGCGCAGCTCGCGCAATCGCTGCTGCTCCTGGTTCTCGATCCGCCGATTGCGGTCGCTGATGTACTGCTGGTCCGCACGGAGTTCTCGGCCGGAGCCCGGGGCAAGCTCCAGCTTCTTCTCCTCGCCGTCGAGGTCGATGATCACGTGATCGGTCTCCACGCGGACGATCTTGTAGCGCCCCACCACGTCGCCGGGCGAGACAAACCGCTGGCGGTCGCCCGATTCAACGAGCGCCACGACCGTGTCGCCCGCGGTGATGGCCCCGAGCATCGTGAAATCGGCGAGCTCCACGACGTCCGGATCCCGCTGATCGGCCTCGGCGTCGGGGGCGTCCGCGACCGGCTCGACGGCGCCGTCGCCAGGCTCGTCCGTCTCGGGCGCCTTGAGATGGTTGAGCCTCGCGAGCTCGCCCGAGATCGCCGGCCAGTCGGACTCGGGCCAGTCGGCCTGGAAGTCGACCGTCCTCGCGGCTCGATCAACGTCCGCGGGCGCGATCTCGATCTCGGGCACGTCGCCGGCGGGCGCGAGGTACGCGATGACGGCGAACGCGCCGGCGAGCACCACGCCCGCGAGCGCCACGGGGGCCATCTTCGTCGCCTGATCTGCGGTGAGCGCCATCGGTTCTCCCTTTGCGCCTTATTCGTCTGCGTCGCTCTCGGCGAACCGATTGAGGTCTGACTCAGCGTACTCGAACCATTCGTGCACGGTGGTCCGCGAGGGCGTGCGCTCCACGAGCATGTCGTAGCGGCGCTTGCCCGCCCAGTCCTCGGTCTCGACCACGATCCGCCAGAGCGAGGACTCAAAGCTGACGGCGCGGGTGAGGAAGCGCCGGTCCTCCCCGTCGATCGCCATCGTCGAAACGAGGCGCGAGAAGTCCGCCCGGTCCACGCCGCCGTCGACGCGGCGCATCCGCAGCACCTCATCGGCGAACTCCGGCCCGCTCTTTGAGACCATCGCCTCGAGCACGACGCGCGGCGCGCCCCCGATCGAGATCTGCCACGGTCCGGCGCCTCGGGTGAGGTCCGGCCGCGCCGCGAGCCGCCCGAGCATGTCCCGGTAGGGCGCCTGCATCTCGCTCCCGACGCTCGCGGTGGCGCGCAGGGGCAGGCCCTGCCCGTCGAACACGCGGACGACCGCCGCGGCGCCGCTTGGGAGCTCGAAGAACTGCGCCGGGCCGGCGCTCTCGGCGAGCGTCGCCAGCTCGCTTCGCGGGATGTCCTTGATCCAGCGCAGGACGATCGCCCGCACGCCGTGGGCGTCATGCCGCTTCTTGTATTCGTTGATCTGCCGCTGCACGACGCGCGTCTGGGCCGCCTGACGCTGCATCGCGACCGTCACGATGAGCGAGACGCTCAGCAGGATCACTAGCGTGAGCGGGAGGGCGAAGGCCCGGCGCGATGCGAGGCGGCGGCGGGTCATATCGGGTCCCCCGTCGTCGACGCCGCGCCAAGGTCGAACATCCAGTCGACCCGCACGCCCCCCTCGGTCCACAGGATGAGCCGCACCGCCCACGGGAGCTCGGGCTGGGAGTAGGCCGTGAACTCGTCGAACTGGCCCTGGCTGTCGGTGACCGACCACTCCGCGAGCGTGAGATCCTCGAGCAGAACTGTCGGCGCCCCGGCGGGGCGGAGCGGGCGCCACTGGAGGCGCCATCGGTCCTCCTCGGCGCGGGGCGTGTAGATGAGCTCGAGGGCGCCGCGGATGGGCTCGCCGCGCGAGCGATCGCCGAAGGGCGGGCGGGCGAGGAGCATCTCGAGCCGGCGGTCGCCGAGGGCGGCCCGTTCGGGCGAGCGGGTGGTCCACTCGCCGCGCCGGTCGATGTGCCCGATCCGCAGCCGCGCGGGCGCGGGGTCGACCTCCCGCGGCTCGTCGAGCGCCGAGCGAATCTCGGCGAGCCTCGCTTCGGTCCGCGCGCCGCCGGCCTCGTCCTCGCCGTCGTCGCCGTCGCGCCGCGACACCTCGATGCGCTCGGCCGTCTCGATCGCGGCGCGCGCCGCCTGCACCGGGTCGTACTCGTCCGGCGCCGCGACGATCGACTGGAGCGAGCGCGCCACGGTCCGCTGCACGAACGCGAGCTTGTTGGAGGTCTCGAGGCGATCGGCGTAGCGACCGTCCATCCGCGAGGCCATCGCGACCAGCGCATAGCCCCCGGCCACAACGAGCGTCCCGATGACCATGGCGAGCAGGAGCTCGATGAGCGTGAAGCCGCGGCTCGGGCGCGAGCGCGTCACGGCGTCCGGCCCGCCGGCGCCCGGATGCCCATGAGCGACTCGAGCTGGTTGAACATGATCGTTTCTTCGTCGGTGTCGAAGGGGTCGTAGATGCGCGAGAGCTCCGCCAGCGCGCCGCGGGCCAGGTCGGGCCGCCCCCCCGCGTCGCGGTAGACGCTGATCGTCACCTGCACGAGCCCCGCCTGCAGGCGCTGGTTGCCCGTGGCCTCGCTCATGGGGCGGGCGCGGCGGCTCGAGCGCCGGTCGCCGCGCTCCTCCGACTCGACGATGGACTCCTCGATCTCGTACCGGTAGACGCCGGCGCCCTGGGCGATCGGGCGCTCCACCGAGGGAAGCGAGGAGGGATCGATCATGTGGTTGAGCAGCAGGCGGTGGGCGACCTCGGTGGCGTTGAGGCGGTGCTGCTCGACCTCCTGAAGCCGCTGGATGGCCCCCATGCCGCCGACGGCGATCGTGGTCGCCGCGCCGAGGATGACCACCGCGAGGAGGGCCTCGAGGAGCGTCATGCCGCGGTTGGTCGGTCGCGGACGCATCGGCGGATCAGAGCTCCCAGACGCTGATGTCGTCCTCGGTGCCGAACTGCCGGTCGGGCCCGGCGCTCTTGAGCTCGAAGGGACGGTTCGGGTCGTCCATGGGGGCGAGGTAGGCGAGCTCCGTGTTCCACGCGTCGAGCGGGATCTTCTCCATGTAGTTCGGCACGAGCACCCGGAGGCCCTCCTGCGTCGTGGGGAAGCCGCCCTTGTCGAGGTTATAGGCGGTGAGCTGCTGCTTGAGCGTGATGAGCTGCTGGCCCGTGGCGTCGATGCGCGCTCGATTGCCGGTGCCGATCAGGTTCACCGCGGCCACCGTGGCGAGCACGCCGAGAATCGCCAGAACAAGCAGAATCTCGAGCAGCGTGAAGCCCGAGCGTGAGGCGCCGTGAAGTCGTCTGTGCATGGTGCGTTCCATGAGCGTGTCATCCGGGGTGAGCTGATTCCGGCGGGCGGTGCTGAGAGATTCGACGCCCGGGCCGGGGTGTGGTTCGTTTTCGTGAAGCGGCGGTCTCGGAACTTATTGAATCGCGCTCGAGAGATTCATCAGCGGGATCATCAGCGCGAGCACAATAGCGCCCACGAAGAGGAAGACGACGACCAGGATCACCGGTCCGAGAAGCGAGAGCAGGCGACTCGAGGCCTCCTCGGACCGCTCGGCGTATTCCTGGGTGAGGGACTCGAAGGTCGGCTCGAGGTCGCCCGCCCGATCGGCGGCGTTGAGGAGCTTCCGCGTCGCCAGCGGGAGGGCGTCGACCTTCTCGATGAGCGCGCTGAAGACGCCGCCCTCAACGAGGTCCATCTGGAGCTTCTCGAGCTGCTCCCGCAGCCTGGGGTGGCGCACGGTTTTCGCGCTGACGGCGAGGGAGTCGGCGAGCGGCACCCCGGAGCGGCTCATCGCGGCGAGCACGGCGAAGAGGGACGCGAGCTCCCCCGAGAGCGTCGCCCTGTCGACCACCGGGATTCGGCGGAGCAGGCCAGCGAGCGCCGGGACGATCGTCCGCCGCGTCGCGAGCAGCGCGATGGCGATCGCGCCGAGCCCGAGCGTCACCCAGAGCACGTTCGCCCGCGCCCAGAGGCCCGTGCTGATGACGATCTGGCTGTAGCCGGGCAGCTCGGCGTTGGCCTGCTGGAGCGCCTCGCCGAGCGTGGGCACGACGACCATGACCATGAGCGCCAGAACCGCGACGCCGACGATCGCGACGAACGCGGGGTACATGAGCATCGTCTTGGCCTGGCTCCTGACGCTGGCGCGGCGCTTGGCGGCCTCGGCGAGCCGCTTGGCCGCGGGGGCGAGGTCGCCCGATCGCTCGGCCGCGCGGTAGACCGCCGCCGAGACCTCGTCGAACCCGCCGACGTCCACGCACGCGTCGGCGAACGACGCGCCCGACGCGACCTTCTCGCGCATCTGCTTCACGCGGCGCTGCGATTTCGCGCTCACCACGTCCTCCGCGACCGAGAGCGATTCCACCAGCGGGACGCCGCGGCTGACCAGGAGCGCCAGCTGCTCGTTGAGCGAGAGGTAGTCCTGAAGCGGCATCTCCCGCTCGCCGGCGTCCGAGGCCCAGTCGGGCAGCTCCCACGCGCGGAGCAGGAGCAGGCTCTCCTCGGAGAGCGCGTCGGCGAGCTCGGCGCGGTCCTCGGCGGCGCGGAACCCGCGCTTGCGAGCGCCCGAGCTCGTGACGGCGGTGAAGAGGAACTGCTTGCTCGTGGGCGCCGCGCTCATGCCGTCACTCGGTCAGCTCTTCCGCGATGTCGCTCGGATCGCCCAGGCCGTCCGGGCCGGGCCCGGAGGCGTCGTGCAGCACGCGGCGCAGCTCGACCTCCGTCGTCAGCCCGCGCTTCACCTTGCTCCGCCCGTCGGCGATCATCGGCTCCATGCCGTCTTCGATCGCCCGCGCCTTGAGCTTCACCGCGTCGGCCGATTCCATGGTCAGCTCGCGGATCGGATCGGTGACCTCCATCAGCTCGTAGATCGCCACGCGCCCCTCGAACTCGCTCGAATCGGGCGACTTCTTCTTGCGAAGCAGCCGCTGTCCCAGCACCGCGAGCACGGAGGAGCTGATGAGATAGGGCTCGATCCCGATGTCCTGCAGGCGCGAGATCGCGCTCGGCGCGTCGTTGGTGTGGAGCGTCGCGAGCACGAGGTGCCCGGTGAGCGCCGCCTGCACCGCGAGGCGCGCGGTCTCCTCGTCGCGGATCTCGCCGACGAGGATGACGTCCGGGTCCTGACGCAACAGCGAGCGCAGGCCCGAGGCGAAGGTCACCCCGCGCTTCGGGTTCACCTGCACCTGCGCGATGTTGTCGAGGTGATACTCCACCGGGTCCTCGATCGTCATCACGTTGCGCGAGTGGCGGTCGATGCGCTCCATCGCCGCATAGAGCGTCGTCGTCTTGCCCGAGCCCGTCGGACCGGTGACGAGGATCATCCCGGTCGGCCGCTCGACGAAGCCCATCAGCCGGCGCTGCATCTGCGGGTCCATCCCGAGCGAGTCGAGCGAGAGCTCGGTCTGCGTCTGATCGAGCAGGCGAAGCACCAGGCGCTCGCCGTAGATCGTGGGCACGCACGAGAGGCGGATGTCGATCTTCCGCGAGCCCACGCGCACCGTCGTCTGCCCGTCCTGCGGGCTGTGGCGGTTGGCGATATCGAGCTCGGCCATCACCTTGAGCCGCGAGCTGATGGCGGGCGCGAGCGAGAGCGGCGGGCTGAAGGCGTCGACGAGCATCCCGTCCACGCGGAAGCGGATGAGCA
>CAZXGT010000060.1:0-13512 GCA_964639935.1 uncultured Phycisphaeraceae bacterium | reverse complement strand
GCGACGTGAACGGGGTGAGCCGGTTCATCCGGCAGTTCGCGGAGTGGGCGGAGCGGACGGGGCGGGAGCTGCACGTGTTCGCCTTCGAGCACGAGCGCCTGCCGGAGCTTGCGAACGTGCATCCGGTGAAGCCGATCTTCAGCGCGGCGACGCCGGGATACGAGGAGCTGAAGCTGCACCTGCCGCCGCTGCTCTCGGTGATGCGGGAGGTGAACGATCTTCAGCCGGACGCGGTGCATGTATCGACGCCGGGCCCGATGGGGCTGGCGGGCGCGATGGCGGCCGAGATGATGCGGGCGCCGCTTCTGGGCACGCATCACACGGACTTCCCGGCGTACATCCAGCGGCTGATGGGCGATCAGTCGATGGTCAAGGGGTGCGAGCGGCTTCTGCGGACTCTCTACAGCCGGTTCGACCGGGTGGTGACGCGCAGCGAGAGCTACATCCCGTCGGTTCGGCGCCTGCGCGTGGAGGACCGGCGCATCGTGCCGCTCGAGGCGGGGGTGGACTCCGTGACGTTCCATCCGCAGAAGCGCGACCTGAGGGCGTGGCGCGGCCTGGCGCGGGTGGATTCGGTCAAGGCGCTCTACGCGGGCCGGGTGAGCGTGGAGAAGAACACCACGCTGCTCGAGCAGACGTGGAAGATCATCCGCCGGCGGTGCGAGGAGCGCGGGATCGACGCGGAGCTGATCGTGGTCGGCGACGGCCCGGACCGGTCGCGGCTCGAGCGGTCGCTCGAGAGCTTCGGCGCGCGGTTCCTCGGGTATCGCCACGGCGAGGAGCTGGCGACGCTCTACGCGTCGAGCGACCTGTTCATCTTCCCCTCGATCACCGACACGCTCGGGCAGGTGGTTCTCGAGGCGCAGGCGTCGGGGCTCCCGGCGATCGTGAGCTCGGCGGGCGGGCCGCGGGAGATCGTGGCCGACGGCAAGACGGGCTTCGTTCTCCCGGCGACCGAGCCGCGGCGATGGGTGGAGGCGGCGCTGTCGCTCATCGACGATGAGACGACGCGTCGCGCGATGGGGGCGGCCGCGCGACGCCGCGTGCAGGGCCGGACGATCGACGCGATGTACGGCGCGTTCTGGGCCGAGCACGAGGAGGCGGTGGAGCGGCGGCGGACGCACGCGGGGCTCGAGACGCCGACGCCGGAGCCGATCGTGAGCGACGCGGTGCTCGGTCGTCTGGCGGCGGACGTGGCGGGGCGGTTCGGGGCGGCGCGCTAGGCGATGGCGGCTCGGGGATCCGCCGGCTTCAGCGCCGTTTGGTGCGGAGATCGCGGAAGAACGTCTTCAGAAGCTCCGCCGACTCCTCCGCGAGGACGCCCGCGGTGATGCGCGCGGCGACCGGGAGGCGGTGGTTGAGGCGGGGGTCGTCGCAGAGGTTGTACAGGGAGCCGACGGCGCCGGCCTTGGGGTCGGGAGCGGCGTAGACGAGGCGGCCGAGACGGGACTGAACGATCAGCCCGGCGCACATGGGGCAGGGCTCGAGGGTGACGTAGAGGGTGCAGCCCGCGAGGCGCCAGTCGCCGATGGTTTCAGCGGCGGCGCGCAGGGCGATGAGCTCGGCGTGCCCGGCGGGATCGTGCGAGGCCTCGCGGAGGTTGTGGGCCTCGGCGAGGGTCCGCCCTGTCTCCGTTTCGATGACGAGGGCGCCGACCGGGGTCTCGCCCATGGCCGCGGCCCGGCGCGCGAGCTCGAGCGCGCGGCGCATGCGGGCTTCGTCCTCGGGCTGGGCGGGGGCGGAGGGTTGCGCCGGCGCAGCGGGGCCGGCGTTTGGCGCCATGAAGGGTTCGGGGGAACGAAGGAGTCTCTTGAGCCAGTTGGGCATTGGGTGGCGCTCGGCGTCTGGTTTATCGATCAGGCGTCGCCCTCTTCGGCGTCGGTGACGTAGTCGCCCGGCGCGAGGCGCATGAGGATGAGGCCGAACTCGAAGAGGAGGTAGAGCGGGATCATGAGGAGGATCATCGAGAGCGGGTCTGCGGGGGTGGCCAGGGCGCCGGCGACGGCGCAGCCGAAGAGGACGTGCCGTCGGTAGGGCTTGAGCTCCCTGGGGTCGAGGATGCCGATCCATCCGCCGAGGAGCATCACCACGGGCAGCTGGAAGGCGATGGTGAAGACGACGCCGAGGTTGAAACAGAGGGAGACGTACTCGGAGACGCGGTAGTGCTGGGTGATGGTCGCGCCGGCGGCGGTCATGGGGATCGCCATGACGAAGGCGGCGGCGCCGGTCTGCTGCGGGGCGAGGGCGATACGGAGCTCGTAGGTCGATTCGTTGATCCACATCTGGCCCGTCTCGGGTTCGGCGGGATCGGCGGCGAGGACGGGGAGCGAGGGCAGGTCGACGGGGCCCGGGAGCGGGGACTGCTGAGCGGGCTGGGTCGCGAGCGTGACGCCGAAAATGATGAGAAAGCGCAGCATCACCGGGAGGAGCACGACATAGAGGAAGGAGAGGGCACCGGCGGTCAGGAGGGCCGAGAGCGGGAAGAGAATGTGGGCGAAGCGTTTTTCGTTCTTGTAGAGGCCCGGGGCGATGAAGAGCCACGCCTGGTAGAGGATCCACGGCGCGGAAAAGAGAAGTGCGACGACGAACGCGACCTTGAGATAGGCGATGAAGGGCTCGGCGGGGCTCGTCGCGAGCATTTTCGAGGGGAGCCCGGAGTCGCGGAGGGCGTTCTCGGCGGGCGCGAGAAGAAACTCGAGGAGCGGCCCGCCGAAAAAGAGAGCGACGACGAAGATGGGGATGGGCCCGAGGAGCGCGAAGATGAGCCGTCGGCGGAGCTCTTCGAGGTGGTCGCCGAAGCTCATGGAGGCATCGAGGGGCTTCATCGGTGGATCCGAAGGGGCAAAGAGGGTGAGGGTGCGTGAGTGTACTTATTGGGGCGTTGGCGGCGTCGGCGAGCGCGTCCGGCGGGCTGGGTGATGAGAAATCGGCCAAAGTCTGACGGACGCCGGCAAGCGGCGCGTCAAGGTGAGGACGGAGAGCCATCGATGCGCACGGGTTCGGCTGAAGCGAGAGCGGCGATCGACGGCGATCCTTCGGCGCTGCGCGAGATGTGGCGTTCGCACCGGCGGTGGGTGGCGGCGATCCTGATGTCCCACATGCCCGCCGAGGCGGAGCTGGACGATCTGTTGCAGGACGTGGCGACCGTGGTTGTGGAGCGGATCGGCGAGGTCCGCGAGCCCGAGCGGCTCAGGGGATGGCTCCGAACGGTGGCGATCAATGCGGCGAGAACGGCGGGCCGGAAGCAGCGGGTGCGGCGTCGCGCGATGCGCGAGCTGGCGACCTCGGCGACCGAGAGCGACGGTCGCGCCCCAGGCGACGCCCTTCGCGACGAGGCGCGACGGCAGGCAAGGCGTGTGCTCGAGATGGCGATGCGGCTTCATCCGGATTATCGGGAGCCGCTGCTGCTTCGGTCGCTGCACGGCATGAGTCAGAAGCGGATCGCCGAGACGCTCGGGCTGCCGGAGACGACGGTCGAGACGCGTCTGGCGCGAGCGAGAAAGATGCTTCGGGAGGAGATCGCGTTCGAGGAGGATCTCGATGATCTCCCGATCGCCAGGGCGAGGAGCCGGTCATGACGCTTGAACGTGAGGATGTGCTGATCAGCCGGATCGTGGACGGCGCCGCGGGAGACGCGGACTGGCGCGAGCTTCACGAGCTCGCCGAGAGCGATCCGGGCGTGCTGCGGCGGCTCAGCGAGGCGCAGCGCCGGGAGACGGCGCTCCGCGAGGCGGTGGGCCTCGAGCTCGATCGTTCGCTGGAGGCGGAGCTCCCCGAGGCGCACTCGGCGACGGTGCACCGGTTTCGTTCGCGTCTTCAGGTCTGGACGGGATGGGCGGCGGCCGCAGCGATCGCGCTGGCGTGGGCGACGGCGAGCGGGCTGCTCGACCGCTCGCCGGAGGGTGGAAACGTCGCGGGCGTTGGCGGCGCGATGTGGGCGGCGCCGGCGAACTCGGAGGAGGCGCTCGAGCGGTATCAGCTGATGGGTCTCGCGGAGGGCCGGGTGCTCGGGGAGCTGCCGCTGGTGATGATCCAGGCGGAGCGCCGCGCCGACGGCGCGACGGACGTGACCTACCTCAGGCAGATTTTGGAACGGCGAACCGTGACGGATGTGTACGAGCCCGGCGTCGATGAGCAGGGACGCCCGGCTCTTCTGCCGGCGCGCCTGGACACCCTCGGCGACGAGCCCGAGGCGCTCTGAACACGAACCTGAACACGACGGGAGTCTGAGATGATCAAGGTGATGGCGATGATCGCGGCGGCGGGTCTGGCGGCGGCGCCGGCGGCGGCGCAGCACGAGCACGAGCGGGAGAACCAGCGAACGATCGCCGAGGTGCTCTTGGCGTCTGAGACCGGACGCGACATCGAGACGGTGAACGTGACGATCCGCGACGGCGAAGCGAGCGTGCGGGTCAACGGCGTGAAGCTCGCTCCAGAGCACGTGCGGACCCGCGATGACGGGGCCGTGGAGTTCCGGTGGGGCGGGCAGTGGAGGTCGACGCGTGGCGCGCCCGAAGCGCCGGAGGCCCCGGGCCAGCGGCGGGTGATGCTCGGGGTGGTGCTCGGGGATATCGATGAAGCGCTGGCAACGCAGCTCGGGATCGATCCGGACCGGGCGGTGCTGATTCAGCGTGTGATCGAGGGTTCGGCGGCAGATCGCGCGGGGATCAAGCGGTTCGACATCCTCACCGGCTTTGCCGGTGAATCGCACTTGAGCGTGGACCGGCTGATCGAGCTGCTCACCCGTCAATCGCCGGGAAGCTCGGCGCCGGTCGTGGTGCTTCGTGGCGGGGAGACGAAGCGGCTGATGGTGAGCTTCGAGGCGGCGCCCGAGGGCGAGAGCGAAACGCAGACGCCGTCGCCTCACGGGCGTCTGGCGCCGACGCCGCCCGAGTCCCCGCGGGTTCGCTTCTTCGGTCGCGAGCTCGACGAGCGGACGCGAGCGCAGCTCCATGAGGCGATGCGCGAGGCCGAGCGTCACGCGAAGGAGGCGCAGGAGACCGCGAAGCGGCTGACGATCGAGCTTCAGGAGCGTCTCCAGCCGCTGCGGGAGATCGAGCTTGACATGACGCTCGACGGGGAGGCGCGAGCGGAGTTCGAGAAGGCGATGGCGCAGCTTCAAGAGGCGCTGCGGTCGGCGGATTTCGACGTTGATTTCGACGTGGACTTCCGTCTGGAGGAGCTGCCGCGGATGATGTTCATCGAAACCGATCGGGACGGCGAGGCCACGGCGCGTCGGGGGCTTCGCCTGCCTGATCGCGAGTCTCGCGAGCGGGCGGTGATCCTCGAGAAGCGCGAGAGCGACGGGCAGCGGCGGCCTGACCGGTTCCCGCGCGGGCTTCGCGAGGGCGCGGCGCCCGAGCGCGAGGGGCAGCGGCTCGACCGGCTCGAGGAGCGGCTCGAGCGACTCGAGAGCCTTCTCGAGCGGGCGCTCGAGCGGATGGAGCGCAGGGAACACAACCAGCGACGGGACGGGTCCGGCGGAGCCTAAGCCCAGAGAAGTGAAACGCCGGCGGCGGCGATCCGTAAAACCAACAGGGCATCTCCTCAGCCCCCTTGAAGCCGAGGGCGGCGGCCAGCGCACCGGTCGTCGCCCTCGGCTCGTTTTGAGGGAACCTTCCGGGGCGTTCGCTGTTTCACCGGGTGCTAGACTCGCCGGAGAGCACTGCGGAAGGGACCAGGGACGATGATGAACCATGTGGCGTTTGTGACGGCCGCGTCGACGATCGGCGCCGCGAGCCTCGGGCAGGTGACGCTTGAGATTGACGCGACCGAGATCCCGCGGAGGCTTGTGCACGCGGAGCTGACGATGCCCGCCGAGCCCGGGCCGATGGACGTCTACTACGTCGAGTGGACGCCGGGCAATCACAACCCGTCGGGCCCGATCCAGAACGTGGTGAGCTTTGTGGCGCGGGACGACATGGGGCGCGTGCTCGAGTGGAAGCGCGACCCGCGCGACACGGTGCGAAAGAGCGTCGTCGTGCCCGAGGGCTCGGACACAATCACGCTCTCGTACAGCTACATCACGAATCAGCCGTCGGTGAACTCGCGTTCGACCGACAGCTACGGGCGGGCGAGCCTCGGCGTGATCAACTGGAACACGGTGCTCTTTGAGCCGGCGGGCTCTGACAAGGACGAGCTGACGGTGGACGCGTCGATCCAGCTGCCGACCGGGTGGACGCTCGCGAGCTCGCTCCCGGTGCGCGTCTCGCGGAGCGGGTTCTACGACTTTGCGCCCGTGAGCTTCGCGTACCTCGTGGATTCGCCGGCGATCTTCGGGGAGTACCTCGCGACGTGGGAGCTCGAGTCGCCGACCGGCGAGCCACACGTCGTGGACGCGGTGGCCCCGGACCCGCGGTTCCTCGAGCTGGCGGACACCGTTCGCGAGAACCTGAGCGAGATGATCGCGCAGACGCAGAAGGCGTTTGGGGCGTTTCCGTACGAGCGGTATCACTTCCTGACGGTGCTCGATGACGGAGTGCCCGGCGCCGGGCTCGAGCACACGGAGAGCACCTACATCTCGATGGGGAGCGAGGCGTTTCTCGACGCGGCCGGGAGCGGGGGCTCGAACCTCGGCGTGTTCCCGCACGAGTACATCCATGTGTGGAACGGCAAGCTCGTGGCGCCGGAGGGGCTGCTCCACCGGAACTACCACACGGAGGGCGACGCGAGCCTGCTCTGGGTGTACGAGGGGCACACAAGCTACTACGACGACGTGCTGATGGTTCGCAGCGGGATGATGACGCGGGAGGCGTTCGAGGATCGGCTGGTGAGCCGGATCGAGCATTACCAGAACCAGGCGGGTCGCGAGTGGAAGAGCGTGCTCGACACGGCGAGCGGTCAGCGTCATCTGCGCGAGCGCAGCGCGAGCTGGCAGGAGCTCCGCCGTCGGCAGGACTACTACTCCGAGGGGTCGCTCTTCTGGATGGCGGCCGACGCGACGATCCGAACGAACTCGGGCGGCGCGAAAAGCCTCGATGACTTCACTCGGGCGTTCTTTGGGCGCGAGATGATCGACTACGGGACGCCGGCGACGTATTCGCGCGAGGATGTGGTGGCGGCGCTGAAGGACGTCGACGCGACGGTCGACTGGGACGCGATGATCCGCGACTACATCGAGCTGCCGATCACGTCAGCGGAGCATCCGGTGACGGGGCTCCTGAACCGCACGTTCACCTACGCGGACGAGCCGACGGCGGAGCAGAAGAAGGATCTGAAGGCGCCGTACGACTCGCTCTTTGAGCGGACGCTCGGGTTCTCGGTGGGCTCGAGCGGCGAGGTGACGCGCGTGCGGCGCGGGACGCCGGCGGACCGGGCGGGTGTGAGCTACGGCATGACGGTTCTCGGCGTGGACGGTTGGGCGTTCAGCCCGGATCGGCTCAAGGCGTCGCTCGAGAAGACGCCGGAGACGGGCAAGATCGATCTGGTGGCGCGCTTCGACGAGAAGGTGGAGAGCCGGCGGATCGTGTATCGCGACGGCGCGCGGTTCCCCCGGATGGAGCTGCGCGAGGGCGCAGCGGACGTGCTGGGCGCGATTCTGGCGCCGCGCTAGGGCCAAGCCGCGGTAGCATCGCAGCGTGACGGACGGCCCCGCGAGCCTCGAGACGCCCGAGATCCGGCCCAAGCCGGTGCCCGGCGTGCTGGCGCCGGGGCCGAGCCCCTACATCTACGACGACCACGCGCTCCCGCGGTCGCTGATCTGCCTGGCGGGGGCGACGACGTCCGGGATCACGGGGATCATCGCGCTGGTGCTCCTGTGGCTCGAGACGAGTCATCAGACGGGCGGGATCTTCCTCGCGGCGGCGGGGTTCGCGGTCTTCACCGCGTGGGCGGAGCTGATCACGATCGCCTCGCTCACGAGCGACCGTCGCATGGTGACCTGGTTCGCGTGGAGCGTGACGCCGGGACACGTCGCGGGAGCGGCGGCGGCGGGGTACCTGCTCCGCGAGGCGGGAATGGACGCGGCGATCGCAGGCGCGGGAGCGACGCTTCTGGCGTTGACGCTGGCGTACTTCGCCCGGCGGCTGGGGCTGGCGGTCTTTGAGAGCTGCGACCGAAAACGCCGCCCGGGAGCGTGCCCGCGGTGCGGTTACGCGATGGGCGAGCTCGGGCGCTGCCCGGAGTGCGGGCGGATCTTGGCCACGGAGTGATCTTGCTGGCGGCGGGGCCTCTCCTACACTGCATGTGAGACTCGACTTGATCGCCTCGAAATCCGCTGGAGCCCGTCATGCCCGTCACGAATGGAAACCCGTTCAACAGCCGAAAAACCCTTCAGACCAAAAAGGGCTCGTACACCTACTTCGACCTCGGAGCGCTCGAGGAACAGGGGCTGGGGTCGATCGCCCGGCTCCCGTTTTCCATCCGGGTGCTGCTCGAGGCGATGCTTCGCAACGTGGACGGGTTCGTCGTGACCAACGACGACGTGGCGGGGCTCGCCAGGTGGGACGCCTCGGGCGCCAACAAGACCGAGGTGCCCTTCATGCCCGGCCGCGTGGTGCTCCAGGACTTCACGGGCGTCCCGGCGGTGGTGGATCTGGCGGCCATGCGCTCGGCGATGAGCACCATGGGCGGCGACCCGAAGATGGTGAACCCCCAGGTGCGGTGCGACCTCGTGATCGATCACTCCGTGCAGGTCGACGCCTTCGCGTCCAATGTGGCGCTGACGATCAATGCGGAGAAGGAGTTCGAACGCAACCGCGAGCGCTACGAGTTCCTCAAGTGGGGGCAGGAGGCCTTCGACGACTTCACGGTGGTGCCCCCGGCGACGGGCATCGTGCACCAGGTGAACCTGGAGTACCTCGCGAGCGGCGTGCTCGAGGCGGCGGACCCGGCGGGGGACGACCCGGTGGCGTTCCCGGATTCGCTCGTGGGCACGGATTCGCACACGACGATGATCAACGGCCTCGGCGTCGTGGGCTGGGGCGTCGGCGGCATCGAGGCCGAGGCGTGCATGCTCGGGCAGGCAATCTACATGCTCACGCCCGAGGTGGTCGGCTTCAGGCTCAAGGGGCGGCTGCCCGAGGGCGCGACGGCCACGGACCTGGTGCTCACCGTGACGCAGATGCTTCGGGCGCACGGGGTGGTCGGGAAGTTCGTGGAGTTCTTCGGCGAGGGCGTCGCGAGCATGAGCGTGCCCGACCGCGCGACGATCGCCAACATGGCGCCCGAGTACGGCGCGACGATGGGCTTCTTCCCCATCGACGGCAAGACGCTCGACTACCTGCGCCTGACCAACCGCTCCGAGGAGCAGATCGACCTCGTCGAGAAGTACTGCAAGGCGAATCATCTCTGGTGGACGCCGGACGCCGAGCCGGACTTCACCGACGTGCTCGAGCTCGACATGAGCACGGTGGAGCCGTCGCTCGCCGGGCCCAAGCGCCCGCAGGACCGGGTGCGCCTCGGGGACATGAAGCCGCAGTGGCGCAAGGACCTGGTGGACACGTTCAGCAAGCGGGCGCCGAGCGAGTGCGTCCGGCTTGACCGCTGGGCGGGCGAGGGCGGCCAGGCGAGCGAGAGCCCCGTGAACGACCCCAACGGCGAGGCGGACGTTCCCGAGGACGCGGCGGTGGTGAGCTACAACGACCGGACCTTCTCCCTTCATCACGGGGACGTCGTGATCGCGGCGATCACGAGCTGCACGAACACGAGCAACCCGGACGTGATGATCGCGGCGGGCCTGCTCGCGAAGAAGGCCAACGAGCTCGGGCTCAAGACGAAGCCGTGGGTCAAGACCTCGCTGGCGCCCGGCTCGAAGGTCGTGACGGAGTACTTCGAGAAGGCGGAGCTGACCGAACACCTCGAGGCCCTCGGGTTCCACACGGTGGGGTACGGGTGCACGACGTGCATCGGGAACTCGGGCCCGCTGCCCGAGCCGATCGAGGAGGCGATTGCCGAGAAGGATCTCGTCGCGGCGTCGGTGCTCTCGGGCAACCGCAACTTCGAGGGCCGCATCAGCCCGCACGTCAAGGCGAACTACCTCGCGAGCCCGCCGCTCGTCGTGGCGTACGCGCTCGCGGGAACCGTTGACATCGACCTGCAGAACGACCCGATCGCGCAGACCGAGGACGGCCGGGACGTGTATCTCAAGGACGTCTGGCCGAGCCACGAGGAGGTGATCCGCACGCGCGACGGCGCGATCAGCCGCGAGCAGTTCGAGCGCGAGTACGGCGAGGTCTACACCGGCAACGAGACCTGGAACGAGGTCGCGGTCTCCGGCGGCGAGATCTACGACTGGAAGGACGAGAGCACCTATATCCAGCACCCGCCGTTCTTTGAGGGGATGAGCGAGGAGCCGCCCGGCGCGCCGACCGTCAAGGGCGCGCGCTGCCTCGTGATGCTGGGCGACTCGGTGACGACCGATCACATCTCGCCGGCGGGCGCGATCGCCGAGGAGACGCCGGCGGGCCGGTACCTCAAGGAACGCGGGGTGCCCAAGAGCCAGTTCAACAGCTACGGCTCCCGACGCGGCAACGACCGGGTCATGACGCGCGGCACCTTCGCCAACGTTCGCGTCAAGAACCAGCTCGCGCCCGGAACCGAGGGCGGGTGGACCACCGACTTCACCGATGGCGAGGTGAAATACATCTTCGACGCCGCCCAGAATTACAAGAAGGCCGGGACGCCGCTGATCGTGCTCGCGGGCAAGGACTACGGCATGGGCTCGTCGCGCGACTGGGCGGCCAAGGGCACGCTCCTGCTGGGCGTCGCCGCCGTGATCGCCGAGAGCTACGAGCGCATCCACCGATCGAACCTCATCGGCATGGGCGTGCTCCCGTTGCAGTTCGCCGAGGGCGAGAACCGCGAGAGCCTCGGGCTCGACGGGACGGAGGTCTTCGACATGGAGATCCCCGAGCCGATCGAGCCGGGGTGCAAGGTGAAGGCGACCGCGACGCACCCAGAGAGCGGCAAGCAGACGACCTTCACGGTGGTCTGCCGCATCGACACCCCCGTCGAGGCCGAGTACATGCGCAACGGCGGGATCCTTCACACCGTGCTGCGCCGGATGCTCTCTGACGCCAAGCAGCCGGCCTGAGGCGGCTGAGCCGTGCTCCGGCGCCTGACGCGCCTCGCCGCGCTCTCGGCGCTCTTCGCGGCGCTCGGAACCGTATGGGTTTCCGCTGCGCTCTCACTGCTCGAGCGCGACCTGCGCCCCGGCGGCGTGCGGCCGCAGCCGATGGGACTCTCCGCCTTCGCCGACGGCGCATGGACCGACGAGTTCGACTCGCCCGCGCGCGCGACGCTGCTCGTGCACGGCCTCGATGAGCCCGGCGATGTGTGGGACGACCTCGCGCCCGCGCTCGTCCGCGCAGAGCTCCGGCCCGTGCGCTTCGATTACCCGAACGATCAGCCCGCACCGCGCTCCGCCGAGATGCTGATAGCGGCGCTGGAGCGCCTGGGCGAGGCGGGCGTGGAGCGCGTCGACATCGTGGGACACTCCATGGGCGGCCTCATCGCGCGCGACGCGCTCACCCGCGAGGGGATCGACCGCGGCGAGTGGCCCTCGGTGGGGACGCTCGTGCTCGTCGCGGCGCCCAACGAGGGGAGCCACTGGGCGCCGGTGCGAAGCGTGGCGGAGCTCCGCGATCGGGGGCAGCGGCTCTACGAGGGGCGGATGGATCTCGTAGAGGCGATGGATCTCACAAGCGACGGGAGCGGTGAAGCGGGGCGTGATCTCACACCGGGATCGCGCTATCTCGCAGAGCTGAACTCACGTCCTCTACCGGATGTGAGAATCGTCTGCATCGTCGGGCGCTGGCTGCCGCCGTGGGCGGACGGCTTCATCGGGAACGTGCTCGTCGGCGACGGCGTGGTGACGGTGGATTCAGCCACGCTCGAGGGCGCCGACGAGATCATCGAGGTCCGCGGTAACCACCGCGGCATGCTGCGCGCGATGAGCGGGCTCGGGGCGCCGGAGGCGGTCCCGGCGGTGGTGGGAGCGCTCGACGCCCCTTTACAAAACGGCGCCGTGAGGTAGTTTCCTCGCATTTTTCTTGCCCGCCGCCTTCGGCTTGGTACTTTCCGGACATGAACACGGCGGCTCTCGATCTCCGAGGGCGTGTGTTTTCCCGCCCTTCCATCCTGAAGGCGATCGCTCCCGTCGCGAGCGTCGGCGTCGGCCTGGTGCTGATGGCGGCGGCGCTGCTCAAGGCGGCGGACCCGCGGGACACGGTGGCGGTGCTGGAGTTCGTCTTCGGCGCCTCGGCGGCCGGGCCGCTGCTCTATTCGCTGGTCATCACGGAGATCGTGCTGGCGTCGGCGTTGATCGCCGTGCTTCGCCCGAGGGTGACGCTCGGGTTGGCGACGGGGCTCTTCGCGGCGTTCCTGGGATGGATCGGCTATCTCGAACTCATCGACGCGCCCGTGGGGATGCACCGGCAAGTGCCATGAGATCGATGGCCAGATCATCGCACACGCAGAGTGTTTCGAACTCCCCTGATTTAGCGGAGGCGCATCTTCCATGAGACTGACACCACGAACGATTGCGGCGGTCGCGATATGCCTTGTCGGCCTGCTCGTCGCTGCCCGAGCGCTCTGGCGAACTGTCCCCGCGCCGGCGTCTTCCGCGCCGGAGCGGGATTTGCCGATGGAGGTGGTCGAGGCGCGAGCCGCGATGGCCGATCTCGACGAATCGATCCGCCGGTTGAGCGATGAAGAGCGTGAGAGCTTCATCTCCGGCGCTCCGGCGTCGGTCTTGGGGCTGGTGAATCGATCGGCTCTGTCGGCTGATCTCCCGCCGCGACAGGTCGCTGATCTTGGAGTGGCTTTTCAGGAACGAGCCACTGCGCTTCTCGCCGGTGACTTCGAGAGGAACGTCCACGATCTGACGTCTCGCGGCTGGCCCTCCATCAAAGCCGAAGACCTGGCGACGATGCGCGAACATTGGCGATCCGGATGGAAGGCCATTGCGATCGATCCCGAGGGCCTCCGAATCCGCGAGCACGACGCCGCGGCGCTTGAATCGGCGGGCGGTCTGAAGCTCGACGGGTACGGGATGATCGAGGTGGCCTACGAGCCGCACGCGGCGGGAGGCGCGTACAGCCAAGCGGGCGAGCGTGTCGTGGAAGTCAGCTTCCCCGCCCGCATCAGCGACATCAACGGCCGACCGGTCACGGTGATTCTCGGCTATGTGTTCACATGGAATGCGGAGCTTGAGCGGTGGCGGGTGCTCCGCACTGTTTGCCACTACGCGGATCCTGAGGCCGGGCCCATGGCTGCTCCGCCGCTGATCTGAAGGAGCGGTCATGGGTCGAGTTCGACACGCCTTCACGCTCGTCGAGGTGCTCGTCGCGATCGGGATCATCGGCATCCTGATCGCGATCCTGGCGCCGGCGCTCCGCGGCGTGCGCGACGCCGGGCGGGAGACCGTGTGCCTCGCGAATCTCGGGACCTGCCACAAGGACATGACGGCGTTCGTGGAGTCAAACGGCGGGGCGTTCCCGCATCAACCCGGAGGGGAGTGGATCGACATCTCGGGCGCCGGCGACGGGTCGAGCCGAATCAGCGGCGGCTACT